>UQUQ01000003.1 GCA_900544265.1 uncultured Alistipes sp. | reverse complement strand
GGAAATCTCCAACGTGCTTTTTCGACCAATTTATGTCCCGAAATTTGATGTATTCAAATTTTTGTCATGTACTTAGGATTCGGGCAGATATTATTCTGAATGGCGTAATTTTTCGTTTGAAAATTCCTATCTTTGCGGCCGGTTAGGTTACAGTCTTATATCATATACGGATATGAAAGCATTAAAAATCGGCGATTTGCTCGCCCCGGTACCCATTGTGCAGGGCGGCATGGGCGTCGGCATCTCCCTGTCGGGACTCTCGTCGGCCGTAGCGCGCGAGGGCGGTATCGGCGTCATCTCGTCGGCAGGCCTCGGGGCCATCTACAACGACTATTCGAAGGATTACCGCGAAGCCTCGGTCTGGGGGCTGAAGCAGGAGCTGCGCAAGGCGCGCGAAGCGACGCGTGGCATCATCGGCGTGAACGTCATGGTCGCCATGTCGAACTTCGCCGACATGGTGTGCACGGCCGTTGCCGAGCGTGCCGACATCATCTTCTCGGGGGCGGGGCTTCCGCTCAACCTGCCGTCGTTCCTGACGGAGGGGGCCCGCACGAAGCTGGCCCCGATCGTCTCGTCGGCGCGGGCTGCGGCGCTGCTCTGCCGCAAGTGGTTCTCGGAGTACCGCTACATCCCCGACGCCATTGTCGTCGAGGGCCCGAAGGCCGGCGGCCACCTCGGCTACAAGGCCGAGCAGATTACCGACGAGCACTATGCGCTCGAGGCGATCGTCCCGGAGGTTGTGGCCGAAGTCCGCGCCTTCGGAGCGGAGCACGGCTGCCACATCCCGGTCATTGCCGGGGGCGGCATCTACACCGGTGAGGACATCTACCGCATCATGGCGCTGGGCGCCGAGGGCGTGCAGCTGGGCACGCGCTTCGTGACGACGGAGGAGTGCGATGCCGATCCGGCCTTCAAGCAGAGCTACATCGACGCCCGCCCAGAGGATATCGAGATCATCCAGAGCCCGGTCGGCATGCCCGGGCGTGCCATCCGCAACTCGTTCCTCGACCGGGTGCGGGAGGGGCTCAAGCGTCCGAAGAACTGCCCGTTCGACTGCATCAGGACGTGCGACGTCACGCACAGCCCCTACTGCATCATGCTGGCTCTCTACAACGCCTTCCGCGGGAAACTCCGCAACGGTTATGCCTTCTGCGGGGCGAATGCGTGGCGGGCCGAGAAGATACAGACCGTGCACGAGCTGATGACTTCGCTGCAGGCCGAGTACGAGGCCTTTGCGGAGAAATGTGCGAATTTCTCCCTGCGCAAACACCTTTTCGGCCACAAATAGGAGGGCGGAATCTCCCTTCCCCGAAAACGAAAACCCCTGCCGCAACCGAGGCAGGGGTTCTTTCGTATGTCGTTGCGGATGCTGACCGCGTTGTCGCCGCAGAGGCTGCCGCCGGGACATTCCCGTGTCGGCGTCTTACTACGGGCGGGCGACTTTCGTGCCGGTGTCTTACGGGCGGGCAATCTTTCCGGCCGGACGGCTTATCGAACGCGCGGTGGCGGGAGTGCCCGAAGGCGGCGCATCAAAGCGCCACGCGCTTGCATTTGCCGCTGAAGGTGCGGATGTCGAGGCGGATGATCTGCGTGCGGTGGAACGACTTTTCGGCATACTTGCGGCCGACGGCCTCCAGCCCCGGGGCGTATTTCGCCACAATCAGTTCCAGCGCCCGCATGCGCTCCGCCTCGGGAAGCCCGAGGTGCGCCTCGCACTCCGCGATGACGCTTTCGTAGGCTGTCGTGAAACGTTCGGGCACCACGCGCGTAGGGCCCGTCACGCAGAACGAGACCCGCGGCGAGGCGGCCACGCAGCGCAGCTTCCGCCCCTCGGGGGCGCAGTGGATGTAGAGGCTCTCGTTGCCGTCCCACGCGTAGCTCACGGGAATGCCGTAGGCCTTTCCGCCGTCGCACATCGAGAGCACGCCGTATTCGCCCGCGGCAAGAAGCCCGCGCGCTTCGGCTTCGGTCAGCAGCCGGTCCTGACGGCGCACGCCGCTGTTGTCGTAGATCATCTCCTCGGTCTGTTTTGTCCTGCGGATTTCGTGGCGGACGGTTACCGCTCGGGCGCGGCGTAGGTCAGCACGAGCTGCGAGACCTGGGCGTTCTTGGCGTTGAGGATCGTGAGCCGGCAGGGGGTGGCCGTCACGTCGTCGAGCAGCGTGAAGGTCATGCTCATGCCGTCGTCCGCGAAGTCGAGCGCATGGTTGAGGCTCTCCCCGGTGTCGGTCGCAAGGTCGAACGAGGGCAGCTCGCCGGCTCCCGTCGAGTTGACGTAGAGGATGGACGAAAGGCTCAACCCGTCGATGGCCGGGAACTCCACGTAGGCCCCCTCCTTGCTGAAGTAGAGCGCCTTGTTCGGCTCGGGGGCCTCGTAGTACCGCGCCTGGTTGTTCCAGAAGAACTTGCCGTTGGCGGCCGCGTCGGCATAGATGGCCAGCGTGTAGCCCTCGAACGTGTATTCGTGGCGTCCCGTGAGGGCGTCGGCCGAGGTCGAGGGGAGGGCCGGGGTCACGATGTCGGGTCCGGCGGTGAAGTCGAGCGTGAGGGTTACCGGATCGGGGGCCGGGGCGGGCTCGGCGCCCAGCTGGCTTACGCGGATTGTCCGCGGAGAGTCGGCTCCCGGGGCCGTGATCGTGATGGTCCCGAGTTCGCGGATCGCGGTGTCGGGGTTCGCCTCCGTGGCGCGGATGCCAAGTGTGGCGTCGCCCGTACCGGCCTGCGGGTCGAGCGCGAAGCCGCCGCCCGAGAGCGTGGCGCTCCAGCGGGCCGTCGTCGTGAGGCCGACCGTGGCCTCGGCGCCCGATTCGGCCCCCAGCGTCACGGCGTCGGCCGTGACCTCGAGCGTGACGTCGGAGCCCTTGTGGTCGTTGTCGTTCTTCTCGTCGCAGGCTGTGGCCGCGACGAGCATCGCCGCGGCAAGCAGTCCGGCCGGGAGGCGAAGCAGTTGCGTAAGTCGCATGGTCGCTTGTTTTTGATCGGTTCGTTTCAGAGTTCCTCGAGCCGCGCCGCGGGCGAGACGTCGAGCGACGCGAAGTCGCCGTGCTGGTAGTGGTAGTAGCCGGCCATGGCGATCATGGCGGCGTTGTCGGTCGTGAACTTGAATTCCGGGAGGAACGTGCGCCAGCCGCGCCGCTCGCCCGTGCGGACGATGCCGTTGCGCAGCCCCGAGTTGGCCGAGACGCCGCCCGCGATGGCGATGTCGCGGATGCCCGTCTCCTTCGATGCGCGGACGAGCTTGTCGAGCAGGATCTCCACGACGGTCGCCTGCAGCGAGGCGCACAGGTCGGCCTTGTGCTTCTCGATGAAGTCGGGGTCCTCGGCCACGGCGTCGCGCAGCATGTAGAGGAACGAGGTCTTCAGCCCCGAGAACGAGTAGTCGAAGCCGTCGACGCGCGGATGGGCGAGGTGGAACGCCTCCGGGTCGCCCTCCTTGGCCAGGCGGTCGATCACCGGACCGCCCGGGTAGGGCAGTCCCATCACCTTGGCGCACTTGTCGAAGGCCTCGCCTGCGGCGTCGTCGATCGTCGTGCCGATGATCTGCATCTCGAGGGGCGAGTCCACGCGCACGATCTGCGTGTGTCCGCCGCTGACGAGCAGGCACAGGAACGGGAAGTCGGGGTGGGGCAGCTGCCGGTCGGGCAGGTCGATGAAGTGCGAGAGAATGTGCCCCTGCAGGTGGTTGACCTCGACCATCGGGATGTTGCGGGCGATCGAGAGCCCCTTGGTGAACGACACGCCCACGAGCAGCGAGCCCAGCAGGCCGGGGCCGCGCGTGAAGGCGATGGCGTCGAGGTCGGAGGCCGTGAGGCCCGCGTCGCGCAGCGCCGTGTCGACCACCGGGATGATGTTCTGCTGGTGGGCGCGCGAGGCGAGTTCGGGAATGACGCCGCCGTACTTCATGTGTACGGCCTGCGAGGCGATGACGTTCGAGAGCAGCACGTTGTTGCGCAGCACGGCTGCCGAGGTGTCGTCGCACGAGGATTCGATGCCGAGTATTGTGATGTCCATAATTCTCTTCGTAGGAATTTTGTCCCGGGCGGTTTTCGGTCCGTCCGGCTGCAAAGGTACGAAAATATCGGCAAACCCGGCGCGTGCGGGACGCTTCCGTCCGATTTTTTCGGCAGCGGCCCCCGGTGGGGGCTTCGGCCGGGCTTCGGCAGAGCTTCGGACGGGGCTTCGGGCGGGGCTGCGACAGGACTTTGGACGGGGCTTCGGCGGGGTCTCGGGCGGCTGCACGGGCAGGTGTGCGGGCTTCGGACGGAAAGATCATGCCCCGAGCCGAAAAAACCGGTCTTCCCGTGCGGCTTTTCAGCCTTTTTTTCGTATATTTGAGGCGTAATCAGGTTGGCAACGGTTGCCGGCGGAATCGGGAAGAAGGGAGCAGAGGGACAGGCATTTCCGCCGGTTGTTTTTTTCGATGGTCCGCCGGGCGTTCCAACGGGTGAACCATTAAAAAATTACCGTTATGAAAAAAATCTTCAGCATTTCCTGTCTGCTCCTCTTTGCGGCGTTCAGCCTGGTTGCCTGCAAGGAGGACGATCCCGAACAGACGAAAGTGACGCTCGAGCCCGAGCGGGTGACGGTCACCGTCGGTGAGACGGCGCAGCTGACCGTGCATGTCTCTCCCGCTTCGGCTGCCGGAGCCGGTGTCGTGTGGCGCTCGGAGAACGAGTCGGTGGCCACGGTGGCCGACGGACTGGTCTCGGGCGTCGGCATCGGTTCGACGCGCGTGACGGCCGAGGTCGATGGCGCGATGGCGGCCTGCGAAGTAGAGGTCGTGGCGCGCGCAGTCAGCGAGGTGCGGCTCGAACCGACGGATCTGTTGCTGACAGTCGGCCAGACCGGGACGCTCACGGCGACGGTGCTGCCCGAAGATGCGACCGACTCGAGCGTGACCTGGAGCTCGGACGACACCTCGGTGGCGACGGTGGCCGACGGCACGGTGACGGCCGTGGGTGTCGGACAGACGGTGATCCGGGCCGTGGCGGGGGCGTGTGAGGCCACCTGCGCGGTGACGGTCGAGCAGGTTGCCGAACCCAAGGTGGGCGACTACTTCTACTCCGACGGCACGTGGAGCGACGGCGGACTGGTGAGCATCGGAGCCGACGGCACCGATGCCGTGTGGGCCGAGACGAAACCTGCGCCGCAGGCCGGCAAGACCGTGATCGGCATCGTCTTCCAGACCGATCCCGAGCGTCTGGCGGCATCGGACGTGGCGGCCGGATATACGCACGGATACGTCATGGCGGTCAAGACGGCGCACGGCGCGGACAAGCTGACGACCTACTGGGGCAACGACTGGGACTTCTCCTGTCTGGACGCCTTCAAGCTGGCCTCGTCGTGGTACGGCAACGTCAACGGTTATGTCGAGACGATGACCGTGCGCGACACCTACGGCGAGAGCCTCGCCCAGTGGATGCCGGCCTTCGATCTGGTGCTGAACGCCTTCTCGCAGGCGAATCCGGCGCCGGCCGGGACCAGCGGCTGGTTCCTCCCGAGCACGGGCCAGTTGTGGGACATGGTCGCCAACCTGTGCGGCGACGAGGCCGCCCGGATCATGCAGGAATGGCAGACGATGGACTACGACGCCACGTACTACTGCTCCGAGCAGGTCTCCTACGACGCGCTGGCACGCTTCAATGCCTGCATGTCGGAGATTCCCGACGCGGACAAGGAGGAGCTGATCGTGGTCGACACGTGGCGGAACTACGCTTCGGTCTGGGCGTCGACGCCCTACGATGCCGAGGCGGCCTGCCAGATGAACATCGGAACGGACGGACTCATCGAGTGCATGTGCGACTGGTATGACGGCGATGCCGTGGCCCGTCCGATCCTGGCCTTCTGACCGGCCGCCTGCCTGTCCCGACGCGGGGCCGCAATCCAGCAATGGATTGCGGCCCCCGTTTTGCAATATCGGGGCCCCGAATTTCGTTTTTTTCGACGAATTTGGTTAACTTTGCAAGTTAAAAGCCCCATATCCGTACCAGTCCGTGCGCAAAGGTGTGAAAATAGTGGGAATGTTGCTCTCGGCGGCCGTGCTGCTGCTGATGGTCCTTCCCGTGTCGCTCTCGATTCTGCTCGACATCTCCGCCGTGCAGAACTACGTCGTGCAGGTGGCCGCACGGGTCGTGTCGCAGCGCCTGGGCACCACCGTGTCGATCGACCGCGTGCAGATCGGGCTCTTTTCGCGGGTGCGCGTCTATGGCTTCTACGTCGAGGATCTTCAGCGCGACACGCTCTTCTACGTGGGGCGTCTCGACGCCCGCTTCTCGACCCTCGGACTGCTCGGCGGCGGGCTCGAACTGAGCCACGGCGAGATCGCCGATGCCAAACTCTACCTGCGCGAGACCCCCGAGGGGGAGATGAACATCAAGCAGGTCGTCGCCCGCATGAGCGATCCCGACCGCGAGCGCAAGGGCAACTTCCGGCTGACGCTGCGCAAGGCCTCCATCGAAAACATGGACCTCTGCCTGGAGCGGCAGCGGCGGCGCGATCCCCCCTTCGGCATCGACTACGGCCACATGCACCTCTACGGCATCAACGCCCGCGTGGAGGACTTCACCGTCGACGGACAGATTATCCACGCCGCCGTCTCGGAGCTCTCGGCCCGCGAGCGCAGCGGCTTTGTCCTCGACCGTTTCGACGGCCGCTTCTACCTGACCAACGGCTGCCTCGGATTCCAGGACGTGCGCATTGTCACCGGCCGCTCGGACGTGACGATTCCCCACATCTCGCTCGTCGGCGACTCGTGGCTCGAATACCGCGACTTCCTCGGCAGCGTGCGCCTCGAGGGCCGGCTGCGCCGGACGATCCTCTCGAGCGACGACGTGGCCTACTTCGCCCCGGCGCTGCGCGACTGGCACTTGACCTTCTCGGATGTCGACCTTGAGGTCGCCGGCAAGGTCGCCGACTTCGCGGGCCGGGTGTACGGCATGCGCATCGGCGAGGGGACGTGGCTCGAGGCCGACGCCGAGGTCCGGGGTCTGCCCGACGTGAAGACCACGCACTTCGATCTGCGGATTCCGCATCTGATCTCCTCGGCGCCGGCCGTGGACATCCTCTCCTCGTCGGTCGCGCGGCGCGAACTCTCGGACCGGCTCGTCGAGGTGCTCTCGCGGACCGGCCGCGTCGACCTTACGGCCCGTTTCGAGGGACTGCTCTCGTCGTTCGACGTGCAGGCGGCGGCGACCACCGACGTGGGGGAGGTCGACTGCCGGCTGCGGTTGCGTCCGCTTCAGGACGGTCTGCGCAGCGTGCGCGGCGACGTGGCGGCCCGCTCGCTGCAGCTGGGCAAGCTGTTCGACCGCCGCGACCTGTTCGACCGGGCCTCCGTCACGGCGCGTGTCGACGGCTCGGTGGGCCGCGGCCAGACCGACGCCAACATCGTGGGCAACGTCACGCAGCTGGGCTTCAACGGCTATGTCTACGACTCGCTGCGGCTGGACGGCCGCCTGCGCAACCGGGAGTTCGACGGCCGCATCGCCTCCCGCGACCCGAACCTTGACTTCGACTTCCTGGGCATGGTCGACTTCAACGATTCGATCCCGCTCTACGACTTCACGATGGAGCTGCGCCACGCCGATCTGGCCCGGCTGCACGTCAACCGCCGCGACTCGGTCTCGCAGCTCTCGGCCCGCATCGTGGCCAAGGCCGGCGGCCGCTCGCTCGACGACCTGAACGGCCGCATCCAGGTCACCGATGCCGTCTACCGCTACAACGACAAGCAGCTCGAGGCCCGCAACGTGACCGTCACGGGCGAGAACTCCGCCTCGAGCAAGCTCGTCGAACTGCGCTCGGACTTTGCCGACGCGACGTTCCGCTCGAAAACCAGCTACCGCGTCGTCTTCGACTACCTGCGGCAGAGCGCCTGGCGCTACCTGCCGATGCTGCGCGACAGCGCCGCGACGACGGGCCCGGCCCGCCGCAAGGCGGCCGTGGCCGACGACTTCTCGCTCCTGTCGGTCAACATCCGCAACTTCAACCCGGTGGCCGATGCCGTGGCGGCGGGACTGCAGATCGCCGACGGGTCGTCCATGCAGCTGCTCTTCAACCCGGCGAGCGACCAGCTGTCGTTCCGCGCCTCGTCGGACTATGTCGAGCGGCGCCGCATACTGGCCACGCGCCTTACGGTCAACGCCTCGAACCAGGGCGACTCGCTGACGCTCTACGCCTCGGCCGAGGACCTCTATGCCGGGCAGCTGCACCTGCCGCACCTCTCGCTCACGGGCGGTGCGCGTCAGGGGCGTGTCGAGGTCTCGACGGGCTTCACCGATACGGTGCGCCGGGTGTCGGGACTGATCGGCCTGCATGCCGAGGTCGACGACGAACCCGGTCCCAACGGCCGGGTCATGGACCTGCGCATCCGCCCCTCGCACGTCACGCGCGGCGACAAAACGTGGCAGATCTTCGCTCGCAAAATCCAGATCGACACCTCGCGGGTGGTCATCGACCGCTTCTTCGTGCTGAACCAGGACCAGGAGCTCTTCCTCGACGGGGTCGCCTCGCGCAGCCGCGCCGATTCGCTCACGCTGCGCCTGCGCAACTTCGACCTCACGCCCTTCACGCAACTGGCCGACCGCCTGGGATACGCCATCGAGGGGCGCAGCAGCGGCAGCGCCTCGATGAAATCGGTGCTGCGCGCCGGCGAGGTGACGGCCGACATCGCGATCGACAGCCTCGAGGTCAACGGCCTTGCGGCTCCGCCGCTGCGCCTCACCTCCCGGTGGGACTTCGCACGCAACCGTGCGGGCGTGACGATCGCCGACCGCACGACGGGCGACATGCTCGTGCGGGGCTTCTACGCGCCGGCGCAGATGCGCTACTACGCCCGGCTGAATGTCGACAGCCTCGACATGGCGCTGCTCGATCCGCTGCTCTCGGGCGTGATCTCCTCGACGGGCGGCCACGCCTCGGCCGACCTGGTCCTGCAGGGGCAGGGGCGCGACGCCGACCTCACGGGCGAGATCCGCATCGCCGACCTGTGCACGACGGTCGACTACACGCAGGTGACCTACCGGGCGCCGTCGGCCGTGATGCGGGTGAAGAACAACCTCTTCAGCACCTCCGACGTGACGATCGTCGATCCGCAGGGCAACCGCGGTCGCATGGACCTCGATCTGGATCTGCGCCACCTCTCGAACATCGGCTACGACCTGCGCGTGGCGCCCGAGCGGATGCTCGTGCTCGACACCGACGACGAGGACAACGACTACTTCTACGGCCGGGTCTACGCCACGGGTACGGCCCGCATCTCGGGTGACAAGGGCAGCGTGCGGATGGACATCGCCGCCGCGACCGACGACAACTCGTCGTTCTATATGCCCATGTCGAACCGCTCGAACATCTCCTATGCCGATTTCGTCACCTTCCGCCAGCCCGAGCGGGTCGACTCCATCGACAACGTCATGCGCAAGAAGATGCTCTTCGAGCGCAAGCGCCGGCAGCGGACGGCGGACGGCAGCCAGATGGCCATCTCGCTGGCGCTGAACGTGCGTCCGAACGTCGAGGTGGAGCTCATGGTGGCGGGCAATGCCGTGCGGGCGCGTGGCGAGGGAATGCTCAACCTGCAGATCAATCCCCGCTCGAACGTCTTCGAGATGTACGGCGACTACACGATCAGCGAGGGAAACTACAACTTCTCGCTGCAGAACATCATCAACAAGCGATTCCTCATCGAGAACGGCTCGACGATCCAGTGGACCGGCTCGCCGACGGATGCCGTGCTCGACATCGACGCCGTCTACAAGCTCAAGGCGTCGCTGCAGCCGCTGCTGCAAACCTCGGTCGGCACGACCGACGGCGGCAGCGTGGGCAACGACCGTTCGGTGCCCGTGGAGTGCGTCATCCACCTGGGCGAGCACCTGACCAATCCGTCCATCGCCTTCGACGTGCGCGTGCCGGGCTCCGATCCCGAGACGCAGGCCGTCATCTCCAATACGCTCAACACGCCCGAGACGGTCGACCTGCAATTCCTCTACCTGCTGCTGTTCAACAGCTTCTACGCCGAGAGCGGCACCGGCACGACGGCCGATCTGGGCACGTCGGCCTCCGCGGCCATGAGCATGGAACTGATGAGCAACATGCTCAGCAACCTGCTATCGATCAACGACTACAACATCGTGCTGCGCTACCGGCCCCGTTCGGAGTTGACGAGCGACGAGGTGGATTTCGGCCTCTCGAAGAGTCTGATCAACAACCGGCTGCTCGTCGAGGTCGAGGGCAACTACCTGATCGACAACAAGCAGGCGGTCAACAATTCGGCCATGTCGAACTTCATGGGCGAGGCCTACATCACCTACCTGATCGACCGGGCCGGGGCGCTGAAGTTGAGGGCCTTCACGCAGACGATCGACCGTTTCGACGAGAACCAGGGTCTGCAGGAGACCGGTCTGGGCATCTATTTCAAGGAGGACTTCGACAACTTCCGCGACTTCCGCCAGCGCATCAAGGAGCGTTTCACGAACCGCAAGCGCAGGGAGCGGCGCGAGGCGCGGCGTGCGGCCCGGGCCCTGCAGCAGGAGCAGGAGGGGGCGCCGAGCGAAGGGGACGAACCGCCCGACTACGATCCGATGGAGCCCGAGAGCGAGATTTACTATTGGGACGGTCTTTTGCGGAGGTGCCCGCACCGGGCGGCCGACGGAAAACCGATGGAAGCGGAACAACAGGACAAACAATAAAAACAACAAACGCAAACTGAACTATGATGACATTTTTGCAGGCTGCCGAAGCGGTGGCCGTGAGTGAGGAGACCCGCATGGGTCTGTGGGCCCTCTTTACGAAGGGCGGTTGGCTGATGTGGCCCCTGCTGGCGCTGGGCGGCGTGACGATCTTCATCTTCGTCGAGCGCTTCCTGGCTATCCGCAAGGCGTCGGTGCTGGACATGAACTTCATGAACCGCATCCGTGACTACATCTCCGACGGCAAGATCGCCGTGGCGGTGAACCTCTGCAAGAAGACCGACACGCCGATCGCCCGCATGATCGAGAAGGGCATCGAGCGCATCGGCCGTCCGATGAGCGACGTGCAGTCGGCCATCGAGAACGTGGCCAACCTCGAGGTCTCGAAGCTCGAAAACGGCCTGCCGTTCCTGGCGACGATCGCCGGCGGCGCCCCGATGATCGGTTTCCTCGGCACGGTGCTCGGCATGGTGCAGACCTTCATGGACATGTCGGCCGCGGGCGGTACGGTGGACCTCGGACTGCTGGCCAGCGGCATGTACGTGGCCATGGTGACGACCGTCGGCGGTCTGATCGTCGGCATCCCGGCCTACTTCGGCTACAACTACCTCGTGGCCCGCATCGAGAAGCTGGTCTTCCAGATGGAGGCCAACTCGATCGCCTTCATGGACATTCTGAATCAACCCGTTCAAAAGTAGCAGACCATGGCAATCAAACACGGATCGAAGGTCGACAAGAGTTTCTCGGCCTCGTCGATGACCGACCTGATGTTCCTGCTGCTGCTGTTCCTGCTGATCGCCACGACGCTCATCAACCCCAATGCCCTGAAGCTGATGCTGCCGAAGAGCTCGAACCAGCTCAAGGACAAGGCGATGACCACGGTGTCGATCAAGGACGAGGGGCAGGGCCACTACCGCTACTTCGTCGAGCGGCAGGAGGTCGGCTCGCTCGACGGCGTGGAGCAGGCCCTGCGCGCGCGTCTCGACGGACAGCAGGAGCCGACCGTCTCGCTGCACGCCGAGAAGTCGGTCGTCTGGGACGAGGTGGTCAAGGTGATGAACATCGCCAAGCGCAACGGCTACAAGTTGCAGGCGGCGACCCAACCCGAATAGATCATGCACTATTACGATCCGAACGACCGCAGGCCCCGGCGCTGGGCGCTTCTGGCGGCGGCACTCTACCTGCTGCTGCTGGGGGGCTCGTTCGCGTTCGTGTCGTTCGACTTCAGCCGTCCGGCGCCCGCCGTCGGCCAGATGATGGAGATCGAGCTGACCGAACCCGAGGAGCCGCCCACGCCGGTGAAGACGGCCGAGGAGCCGCGAGTGCACCAGACGGCGGCACCCGAGGAGTGGACGGCCCAGGCGGACGGCCGCGACGAGGTGACGCAGACGCCCAATCCGCGGGCGCTCTTCAAGATGAGCAAGGGGGGCGTGGACGAGCCCGACAATGCGGGTAACCCGCAGGCGCCCGAGGGCGAAGACAAAGCCTCCGGCACGGGCCGCGGGCTCAATCCCGACGGGCTGGACCAGCTCGACAAGGGGTTGCAGGGCCGCGGACTGGTGGGCGCCCTGCCCAAACCGTCGTATCCCGGCTCGAAGAGCGGCAAGATCGTCGTGCGCGTGACGGTGGACGCCGCGGGCCGGGTCACGAGCGCCGCCTACGAACCCAAGGGCTCGACCGAGAGCGATGCGGCGCTGATCGACGCGGCGCTTGCCGCCGCGCGCAAGGCCCGCTTCACGGAGAGCCGCGCCGCCGTGCAGGGCGGAACCATAACCTACATTTTCCGGATGGAATAATACCCGAATCGGATGAAACCGACTTTACTGATCCTTATCTGCTGCCTGCTCTGCGCAGGCGTTCGTGCGCAGGACGACCGACGGCCGTCCGCACCGGTGAGCGCCGGCAACCCGGCTGCTCCGGCCGCCGGGGAGGCTCCGGCTGCCGAAGGGGCGGTGCTGCGCCTGGCCGAGACGCTGTGGAATGTCGGCGACGTGCCGCGCAAGGGCGGCGACGTGACGCACGACTTCCGCTTCCGCAACGAGGGCACGGAGCCGCTGGTCGTGCTGCGCGTCATCACGTCGTGCTCGTGCGTCAAGGCGTCGTTCCCGAAACGTCCCGTTGCACCGGGCGGCGAGGGGGTGATCCGCATCACCTACCAGCCCCACAAGAGCGAGCCGGGCACCTTCCACAAGGTGATCCGCATCCAGTCCAATGCCGAGGCGGGCGATGACCTGCTTGTCGTGCAGGGCTGTGCGATCGAGCAGCAGCCCCGGACCAAGGTCAGGGACGGGAAGGTCAAGGTGAAATACAAATAACGAACCCGGTCCGGTCCGTCGGTCGCAACGGCAGGAAACACCTGCCGCCGCGGGCGTCGTCGCCTCCTCCGCCAGCGGGCGCGGCGGCATGCCTCCTTCCGGGCGGACCGCACCAGAAGCACAATACGACAATATGAATGCCATTCTCTTTTCGCATGCCACCGTGCTGCCGATGACCGGCTCGGCCGATGCCTCCCGCACCTTTACGGGATCGGTGGGAGTCGTCGGCAACCGCATTGCGCTCGTCTCGGCGTCGGATGCCGCGGCGGAGGACTTCCGTGCGGCACATCCCGACCTGCACGAGATCGACTGCCGCGGCAAGCTCGTCATGCCGGGCCTTGTCAATACCCATTGCCACATCGCCATGACGCTGCAGCGCAGCTATGCCGACGACATTGCGCTGATGTCGTGGCTGCACGACTACATCTGGCCCTTCGAGGCGCGGCAGACGCCCGACGACGTGGCACTGGGCATGGAGCTCGGCATCGCCGAGCTGCTGCTGGGCGGCGTGACGTCGGTCGTCGACATGTACTACTTCCAGGACCGCTGCGTCGAGGTGGCCGGGCGCACGGGCATCCGCGCGCTGCTCGGCTGCAACTATTTCGACAATAACATCGACGAGGTCTTCCCGCAGGTCGAACGGGCTGTGGAGCAAGCCGCCGGCTGTGACCGCGTGCGGATCGCCGTGGCGCCCCATGCCCCCTATACGGTCTCGCCCGAGAACCTGCTGCGCGGCAAGGAGCTCTGCGACCGCTACGGGCTGATGATGATGACCCACATCGCCGAGACGCGCGACGAGGTGCGCATCGTGCGCGAACGCTACGGTGCGACCCCTGTCGGACACCTCGACCGGCTGGGGCTGCTCTCGCCGCGCTGCATCGGCGCGCACTGCGTCCATGTCGACGAGGCCGACATCGCCACCCTCGTCGATCGCGGCGTTACGGTGTCGCACAACCCGCAGAGCAACATGAAGATCTCGAGCGGCGTGGCCCCCGTTGCACGGATGATCGAACGGGGAGCGCTGGTGACGGTCGCCACCGACGGCACCTGCTCGAACAACGACCTCGACATGTGGGAGGAGTTGCGCACGGCGGCCTTCCTGCAGAAGTCGGCCACGGGCGATCCCTGCGTCCTGCCGGCATACGAAGCCCTCCGGCTGGCCACGGCCAACGGCGCCCGTGCGATGGGGTGTGCCGACGGCGAGCTGGGCGTGCTGCGCGAAGGGGCACTGGCCGACGTGATCGTCATCGACCTGCAGAAGCCCCACCTGCAGCCCGTGCACGATATTGTCTCGAACCTGGTCTACTGCGGCAAGGCCGCCGACGTCGAGACGGTCGTGGTCGACGGACGCCTCGTCGTCGAGAACCGCCGCCTGCTGCACATCGACCTCCCGTCGCTCTACGAACGTGTCGGCGAGGCCGTGCGGCGCATCACGGCGAAGTAGCGGCGGCGAAGTCCTGCGCAGGTGCGGCATGGGGTCTGGCCTCTTTTCGGCCGATGCGGCCCCTGCGTTCCGCCTGTCTGTGGCCCGGTCGGCGCCGCAGCCCTTCCGGCCCGAAAACGGAGCACCCCGGCGACGATTCGCCGGGGTGCTCCGTCTGTCTGTGCCGCCGGGAAGCGGCGCTGCGTGCGGCGGCCGGGGTGGTTACCGTTTGCGCAGGTAGACCGTTGCCGTGCGCGAGGTATTGTAGATGCGGATGCGGGGGTAGTCGCGGCCGTCGTCGCCGTGGATGTTGAACGAGAAGTGCTCGACATCCATTGCCTGCCGCTCCTGCCCGCCGAAGCGCTTTTCGTCGGTCGAGAGGATCGGAACGTAGCGTCCCGGTGCCGGGACGGGCAGCTCGTAGTCGGGAATCGAGGCCGTGGGGTGCCAGTTGAAGACGAAGAGCAGCCGCCCGTGCGAGAAGACCATCGTCTTGTTCTGCTCGTCCATGAGCTGGTTCCAGGCGTAGCCGTCGGCGAGCACCTTGTATTTCTTGACGAGGCGGATCATCGCCCGGTCGAAGTCTCCGAGCCACGAGTAGCGCAGCAGCTTGTTGCGCGAGAGCGACCACAGCCGCCGGGCGTGGGCGTAGCTCCAGCCGTTGCCCTCGCGCGGGAAGTCGATCCACTCGGGGTGTCCGAACTCGTTGCCCATGAAGTTGAGGTAGGCCTGCCCGCCCGTCGAGATGGTCATCAGGCGGATCATCTTGTGCAGCGCCATGCCGCGGTCGATGATGAGGTTTTCCGACGCGCGGTCCATGTGGAAGTACATCTCCTTGTCCATCAGTCGGAAGGCGATCGTTTTGTCTCCCACGAGCGCCTGGTCGTGCGACTCGGCGTAGGCCACGGTCTTCACCTCGGGCAGGCGGTTGGTCATCACGGACCACATCTCCCAGATGTTCCACTCCTCGTCGGGAACGTCCTTCAGCAGTTTGATCCAGAAGTCCGGGATGGCCATGCCGAGGCGGTAGTCGAAGCCGATGCCGCCGTCGTCGATCGGACTGCACATGCCCGGCATGCCGCTCACGTCCTCGGCGATGGTCACGGCCGCGGGCCGGAAGTCGTGGATCAGGCGGTTGGCCAGCGTGAGGTAGTCCAGTGCGTCGTTGTTGACCCCGCCGTCGAAGAAGCGGTCGCGGCTGTCGAAGTCGACGTAGCCGTGGTGGTGGTAGATCATCGAGGTCACGCCGTCGAAGCGGAAGCCGTCGAAGTGGTACTCGTCGAGCCAGTACTTGACGTTCGAGAGCAGGAAGTGCTGCACTTCGGGGCGCCCGTAGTCGAAGAGCTTCGAGTCCCAGTAGGGCTGGTTGCCCGCCTCGCCCGGCAGCGAGTAGAGGTGGTCCGTGCCGTCGAGTTCGTTGATTCCCTCGTTGAGGTTCTTGACGTAGTGCGCGTGCACGAGGTCCATGATGACCGCCAGCCCCATTTCGTGGGCGCGGCGCACGAGCTCCTTGAGCTCCTCGGGGGTGCCGAAGCGCGACGAGGGGGCGAAGAAGCTCGACACGTGGTAGCCGAACGACCCGTAGTAGGGGTGCTCGGCGATGGCCATCAGCTGCACGGCGTTGTAGCCGTCGCGCTTGATGATCGGGAGGATCTTCTCGGTGAATTCGCGGTAGGTGCCCACGCCCTCGCGCTCCTGGGCCATGCCCACATGGGCCTCGTAGATGAGCAGGCTGCCGATCCGCGAGGCGTCGAATGCGTCGCCGCGCCAGTCGAACGGCTCGGCGGGGTTCCAGAACTGCGCCGTGTAGTTCTTCGTGGCGTCGTCCTGCACGACGCGGCGCGCATAGGCCGGAATGCGGTCGAGCCAGCCGTTCTGGCCGTGGACGTGGATCTTGTAGAGCGAGCCGTGCGTCAGGCGGTCGCGGTACATCGCCGCGGGGAAGAAGGCGCTCCAGACGCCCGCGGCGTCCTTGTGCATGCGGATTTCGGTGCGCTGCCAGTTGTTGAAGTCGCCGAAGACGTAGACATCCTCGGCGCCGGGCAGCCACTCGCGCAGCCACCAGCCGTCGAGCGTCTCGTCCCACTGCCAGCCGTAGTAGCGGTAGCCGTTGGCGTAGTCGACGATCGAACCGGCGCCGCGTTCGATTGCGGCGAGTTTGTCGAGGTAGCGGCGGTGTCGGGCGGCGATGGCGCCGGCAACGGGGCGCAGCCATTCGTCGCGTTCGACGATCGGAAGTATTTCGGGGGTTTTTTCCATAACGGGGTGGGGTTTTATACAAATATAATCAAAATTTTTCTATATTTGTCCTCGGACAAAACCAGAATCACCTCTAAAACCAAAAAACAACTATGTTCAAAGGACAACCCAAAGGTTTGTACGCCCTCTCTCTCGCCAATACGGGTGAGCGGTTCGGGTACTACACGATGCTTGCGATCTTCACGCTCTTCCTGCAGGCGAAATTCGGTTACACCGAGGCCGCAACCACCCAGATTTACGGTATTTTCCTCGCCGCGGTCTACTTCATGCCCTTCTTCGGCGGCATTCTGGCCGACAAGTTCGGCTTCGGCAAGATGGTCACGCTGGGAATTTTCGTGATGTTCGGCGGCTATGCGCTGCTCTCCATCCCGACGGGACCGGGCTTTGCGGGCAAGGCGCTGATGTTCGGGGCTCTGGCGCTCATCGCCTGCGGTACGGGCCTTTTCAAGGGTAACCTCCAGGTGCTCGTGGGCAACCTCTACGACGATCCGGCCTACCAGGCCAAGCGCGACAACGCCTTCTCGATCTTCTACATGGCGATCAACATCGGTGCGATGTTCGCGCCGTCGATGGCCACGTGGATCACCAACCACTTCCTCGCGCAGGACGGCCTGGTCTACAACGGACAGATCCCGGCCCTCGCGCACCAGTACATGGAGCTGGGCGACAAGATGCCGGCCGAGCCGCTGGCCAAGCTGCAGGAGCTGGCCGCGTCGATGGGTGCTTCGGCCTCCGATCTGGGCGAGTTCTCGCACCACTACATCGAGAAGCTCTCCGGCGCCTACAACATGGGCTTCGGCGTGGCGTGCATCTCGCTTGTCATCTCCTACCTGATCTATGTCGGCTTCCGCAAGACCTTCAAGCATGCCGACGTGACGGCCAAGCAGCAGGCTGCCGCCGCTTCGGCCGCCGGTGTCAAGGCTGCCGAGCTGACCCCCGCACAGACCAAGTCGCGCATCACGGCCCTGATGCTCGTCTTTGCCGTGGTGATCTTCTTCTGGATGGCCTTCCACCAGAACGGCTCGACGATGACCTTCTTCGCCCGCGACTACACGACCTCCGAGGCAACGGGTGTCACGCGCATGGGCTTCGACATCTTCAACCTCGTGCTGGTGCTCGTCGGCGTCTACGGCCTGGTGGGCTTCTTCCAGTCGGACAAGGGACGCGGCAAGATCATCAGCGCCGCCGCCGTGGCCGTAGCCGTCGGCGTACTGATCTACCGCTACACGATTACGCCTGATCCGGTGCACATCCTGCCGCAGGAGTTCCAGCAGTTCAACCCCTTTTATGTCGTGGGTCTGACCCCGATCTCGGTGGCCATCTTCACGGCGCTCGCCCGCCGCGGCAAGGAGCCCTCGGCTCCGCGCAAGATCGGAATGGGTATGATTATCGCCGCCGGCGGCTTCCTCATCCTGACGATCGGCTCGATGGGTCTGATGTCGCCCGCCGAGGTGAAGGCTGCCGGTGCGAGCAACATGTTCGTGTCGCAGAACTGGCTGATCTCGACCTATCTGGTGCTGACCTTCGCCGAGCTGCTCCTCTCGCCGATGGGTATCTCGTTCGTCTCGAAGGTGGCGCCCCCGAAGTACAAGGGCATGATGATGGGCTGCTGGTTCGCCGCCACGGCCATCGGCAATTACGCCACGTCGCTCATCGGCTACCTCTGGGGCAGCGGCATGGCGCTGTGGATGGTTTGGAGCGTGCTGATCGTGCTGTGCCTGCTCTCGGCGCTCTTCATCTTCTCGATCATGCGCAAGCTCGAGAACGCCACGGCCGCCTGACGTGCACCGCGCGTCAACGTGCAAAAAGAGCCCGGACGATCAACGTCCGGGCTCTTCCGTTGTCGGAGGAGGGGAGGCGGAGCGCTCTGATGGGGCCCCGGCGGGGAGTATTCACGCAAGGGGGCCGGTGGGAAGCCCTCACAGGAGAGGAAGTCCCGGCGGGGAGCATTCACGGAAGGGGGAAGTTCCGGCGGTGGGGCGTTCTCGGATGGAGCCTCGGCGGCGGAGCGCTCTGATGGGGCCCCGGTGGGGAAGCTCATGGCGTGAGAGCGGTGCGGTTACATCGCCTGCTCGATGTTCCAGACGAAGGCGCGCGATCCCTGCATGCGCGTCGCCTCGTCCATCGCGCGGAAGGCTTCGAGCAGCGGCGCGACCTGCTCGTCACCGACGATGGCCAGGATCGAGGCGTTCACCGAGGGCCACGCATGCGTGCCGTAGTGGGGTTCGCCGTCGACCGATCCGCGCCCCTCGGTCAGCGCCCAGCGCGTGAAGCCGCGGATGCCCTGTCCGTCCAGAATGGCGTTCACGCGGTCGGTCAGCGCCTGGTTGTAGGAGAGAAATACTGCTTTCATGGGTTGTTTTGCATTTATCGGTTGTCCGCGCCCTGCGCCGCGGCGAGGCGGGCCTGCTGCTCGCGGGCCTTGCGCTGCGAGCGGTTGACCAGAATCGAGTAGAGTGCCGGCACGATGAAGAGCGTCAGGATCGTCGAGAAGGTCAGGCCGCCGATCACGGCGATGCCCATCGGCTGCCACGTCTCCGACCCGGCGCCCGTGCCGATGGCCAGCGGCAGCATGCCGAGGATCGTCGTGAACGAGGTCATGAGCACCGGGCGCAGACGGCTTTTGCCGCCGGCGACGACGGCCTCGGAGACCTCCGCGCCGCGTTCGATGAGCAGGTTCATGTAGTCGACCATCACGATGCCGTTCTTCGTGACGATGCCGACGAGCATGATGGCGCCGATCAGGGCGATGAGCGACAGCGGCGTGGAGGTCATCCACAGCGCCAGGAAGACGCCCGTGCAGGCGAACGGGATGGTGAACATGATGATGAAGGGGAACTTCAGCGACTCGAACTGCGTGGCCATGACGATGTAGACCAGCAGGATGATGAGCACGAACAGCATGCCCAGGTCGGAGAAGGCGTCGCCCTGATCCTCGACCGTGCCGCCGAGCTCCAGGTCGACCCCGTCGGGCAGCGGGTAGTCGTCGATGAGCCGCTGCGCCTCGGCCACCACGTCGCCCAGCGCCACGCCCGCGCCGAGCGACGACTCGACCGTGATGACGCGCTGACGGTTTTCGCGCTGGATCTCCGGCGCGGCGAACTCCTCCTGCACGCGGCCCACCTCGCGCAGCTTCACGGGGCGCCCCTGCGCATTGTGGAGCGTGATGTTCTCGATGTCCTCCACGCGCGTGCGGAAGGGCTCGGCATAGCGCACGACGATGTCGTACTCGTCGCCGTCCTCGCGGTACTTCGACGCCACGAGGCCGTCGATGCGGTTGCGCACGGCCTGCGACGCCGTGGCGCTGTTCATGCCGTAGTAGGAGAGGCGGTCGCGGTCGAAGACGACGTTGTACTCCGGGCGCAGGTCCTCGCGCGAGAGCCGCACGTCGCGCGTGCCCTCGAGCTGCGCCATGCGGTCGCGCAGGTCCGTGGCGATGGCGTTCGTGAGCTCCATGTCGTGGCCGAAGACCTTGATGTCGACGGTCGACGAACCGCTCATGTTGCCCATCTGCCCGCCGGGGGTCACCGTGTATTCGCGGATCTCGGGAATGCGGTCCAGCTTGCGGCGCAGCAGGTCGGAGATCGTGTAGATCGAGCGGTCGCGCGTCTCGACCTCCGCGAGGCGGATGTTGTAGTTGATGATGTGCGACCCGGTGGTCTGCATCGCCGCGAAGGCGTTGTCCGAGGAGTTCGCACCGGCCGAAGCCGAGACGAGGCGCACCTCGGGGAATTCGGCGTAGAGGATGCTGTCGATCTGCCGCGCGATGCGGGCCGTATACTCGACCGAGAGGTTCTGCTCGAGCCGGACGGTGGCGGCGATGCGGCTGTTGTCCGACGGCGGGAAGAACTCGGTGGGCACCTGCGTGATGAGCCCCAGCGAGAGGACGAAGAGCCCCATCATCGTGAAGACCGAGATGCGGCGATGGCGGACGACCCAGCCGAGCGAGCGTGCGTAGGCCGTGTCGAGCCACGCCAGCGCCCGGTCGACGGGCTTGTAGATGACGCCCAGCCCCCGGTAGTCGTGCACGCCGCCCTCGCGGCGGAGCAGGTAGGCCGACATCATCGGCGTGAGCGTGATGGCCGCGGTCGTCGAGACGCAGACGACGATCGAGACGATCCAGCCCAGCTCGCGGAAGAGGATGCCCGCCATGCCGGGGACCATCGTCAGCGGCATGAAGACCGCGACGACGACGAGCGTCGTGGCGATGACCGAGAGCCACACCTCGTTGGTGGCGTAGATGGCCGCCTCCTTGGGGCTCGAACCCCGCTCGATGTGGGTGGTGATGTTCTCCAGCACGACGATGGCGTCGTCGACGACCATGCCGATGGCGATCGAGAGCGACGAGAGCGAGATGATGTTGAGCGTCGAGCCCGTGGCGAAGAGGTAGATGAACGAGCAGATCAGCGACACGGGGATCGTCATGCAGATGATGAGCGTGGCGCGCCACCGCCCGAGGAAGATCATGACCACGAGGACGACGAACAGGAAGGCGTAGAGCACCGTCTCCGAGAGCGAGTCGATGGCGTCGGTGATCTCCTGCGACCCCTCGAAGATGAGCTCCATCTTCACGTCGCGGGGCAGCGACTGCTCGATGGCGGGCAGGCGCCGCTGGATCTCGTGGACGATGTTCACGGTGTTGGCGCCCGACTGCTTCTGGAACATCACGCGCACGCCCCGCTGGCCGTTCACGCGCTCGTCCATCGTCGCCTTTTCGAGCGTGTCGCGGATTTCGGCTACGTCGGTGAGCATCACCGTGCGGCCCCCGGCGTTCGAGACCACGACGCGGCGCAGCTCGTCCGAGAGGTCGAACTCCCCGTCGGCCTTGACGTTGAAGGTGTTGTTGCCGATGTCGATCGTGCCGCTCGGGATGTTGACGTTCTCGGCGGCGATAATCTGCCCGAGCTGCTCGACAGTCAGACCGTAGGCATCGAGCTTCGTGGGGTCGACGTTGACCTGCACCTCACGCTCCGGCGCGCCGATGACCGACACGGCACCCACGCCGTCGACGCGGTTGAGGACGTTGACCAGCTTGTCGTCGAGAATCTTGCTCAGGGCCGGATAGCTCTCCTCGGCCGTCACGGCGAGCATCATGATCGGCATCATCGAGGTCGAGAACTTGAAGATCGTCGGGTAGTCCACCTCGTCGGGCAGCATCGACTGCACGCGCGAGACGACGTCGCGGATCTCGTTGGCCCCCTCGTTCAGGTCGGAGCCGTACTCGAACTCGACGGTAATCATCGAGACGTTGTCCTGCGACTTGGAGGTCAGCTTCTTGAGGTTGTTCACCGTGTTGAGGTTGTCCTCGAGCACGCGCGTGATGTTGGTCTCGATGTCGGCGGCGTTGGCGCCCGGATACATCGTGATGACCGAGATCTGGGGAATCTCGATCTCGGGATACTGGTCCACGGAGAGTCGCGACAGCGAGAAGAGTCCGAAGACCATCACGCCGACGAAGAGCAGGACCGTGGAGATCGGTTTGCGAACGGCACTTTCGTAGATTTTCATGGCGGAAGGGGCTCTCTGACGGGTTGAACGTTGCGTTGGACGTCGGACTGTGCGGCGCTACTCCGCCGCCAGCTCGACCCGGGCTCCGTCGTAGAGCCGCGAGAGGGCCGTCGTGGCGACCCGCTCGCCCGGCGCCACGCCGCGCAGGATGTCCACGCGGTCGCCGACCTGGCGCCCGGGTTCGACGGCGCGGCGTTCGGCCACCGTGTCGCCGACGATGACGTAGAGGTAGCGTTCGGCCGTGCCGACCTGCTTCTGGATGGCGACGTCCGGTACGAGCGTGCCGCACTTTTCACCCATGTCGAAGGTCGTGCGGGCGTACATGCCCGGGCGCAGCGTCCCGTGTGCGTTGGGCACCTCGACCTCGACCTTGAAGGTGCGCGTCGCGGCGTCGAGGGCCGGATAGATGAGCGAGACCTTCCCGGCGAACGTCCTGTCGGGGAAGATGTCCACGCGCAGGTCGACGGGCATGCCGACCCGCACGGCCGGGTAGTACTGTTCGGAGATGTTGACCACGACCTTCAGCGGGTCGATCTGCATCACGTGCAGGATCGGCTGTCCGGTGAGCAGGTCTCCGGCCTCGGCGTTGCGCGCCGTGACCACGCCCGTCAGCGGCGAGCGGTACTCGATGTTGCGCCGGAGGTTGGCGACCACCTCGCGCTGCACGTCGAGCTGGGCCCGCGCCTGCTGGATCTGCTGCGCCGAGATGCCGCCCGCCTCGTAGACGGGCAGCAGGCGGTTGTAGTCGTCCTCGATCGTGCGCAGCTGCACGAGCTGCTGCGTGTACTGCGTCGGGTCGAGCGTCACGAGCAGGTCGCCCTCGCGCACGGCGTCGCCCACGTCGACCAGGATGCGGTCGATGTGCACGCCCGAGGCTGCCGGCGTGATGTCGTTCTCGCGGAAGGGCTCGATCTCCGAGGTGAAGACCTCCGTCAGGTGCACGGTGTCCGCCTCGGCCGCCGCGCAGCGGGTCAGCACCCGCACGTCGGTCTGCGTATCGGCCGCGGTGCGGTTCCCGCCGCAGGCCGCAAGGGCGGCGGCAGCGGCAGCAACGATCGGAATCAGGATTCGGTTCATAGCGTTCATGTCCGTTTACGGGTTTGCGGCTACTCTTCGCGGCCGATGAGGCGGTCGTACTCGGCCTTGGCCGAGAGGTAGTCGTAGATGGCCTGTGAATAGTTGAGCTGGGCCTGCGTCTGCGCCAGCTGTGCGGAGTTGAGCTCCAGGATCGTCCCGGCACCCGCGCGGTAGCGCGTGTCGGAGATGCGGTAGGCCTTGCGGGCCTGGGCGACGGTCTTCTCCTGCGCGAACATCGTCTCGCGCGCCGTCATCAGGTCGTTGAGCGCCGAGCGCAGCTGCACGTCGAGCTGCTGCCGCGCGTAGTCGCGCTGAAGGGCGATCTGCGCGATCTGGTTGCGCAGCTCCCGCGCGCGGTTGGCCTTCACGAGCCCCGCGAAGAGCGGCACCGAGAGGCGCACCCCGGCGTAGAGGGGATGCTGCCAGAAGTAGCCGTCCTTGATGCTCGACATGCCGCCGCCCGCCATGTCGAACTTCACCGTGCCCATGTTGTTGCCCGTGAGCGTGAAGTTGCCGAAGGCGCCGAGCGTCGGCAGGCGGCCCGCATTCTCGGCCCGCAGCTGGAGGCGGAGCATCTCCTCCTGCAGTTCGAGCTGCCGCAGGTCGCTGTTCTCCCCGAGGTCGGAGGTCAGGCCGTCGGTGCCGGCAAGCACCTCGCCGCGCAGGGCGTCCAGCTCGCCCGCCGCCTCGATCTCGACCTCCTCGGGAATCGAGAGGTACATCTTGAGCAGGAGTTTCGCCAGGCGGATCGAGGTTTCGGTCTGCAGGATCGCCGGGCGCAGGTTGCTCAACTGCACCTCGGCCGTGAGCAGGTCGTACTCCGAGGCCAGGCCGTGGTCGTACTGCAACTGCGTATCCTCGACCGTGCGGCGCACCGTGGCCTCCGATTCGTGCAGCACGGCGAGCGACTGCTCGGCCAGCAGGATGTTGTAGAAGGCCTTTTTGACCTCGGCGACCAGGTCGATGCGCGATGCGCGTGCCGCCTCGACGGCCGAGGCCATCTGTGCGGCGTTGAGCCGCAGCATGCGGTAGACCTGCGGGGCGAAGAGCGGCAGCGAGGCGTCGACCGCACCGCTTACGGTCGTGTAGGGGTCGTTGCCGAGCGAGAAGCCCTTCGACATCTGCTGCACGATGAAGTTGTGGTTGAACTGCCCGCTCACCGAGACCTGCGGCAGCAGGGCGCCCCACGTCTGGCGCTTGACGTAGTCGTAGCGCTCGACCTCCATCTCCGCCATGCGGATCGTGGGGTTCTCGCTCAGGGCCAGCCGGAGCGCGTCGTCGAGCGTCAGCCGCAGCTGCGCCCGGGCGGCGAATGTGCCGAGCAGCAGCAGAAGAGTCAGGATCGTTCTTTTCATGACGGTGGATGGCTGTTCATTTTGTCCTGCTGTGGGCGGGGTCGTAGCGTTTCAGGTAGTCGTCCACGAGCGCCAGTCCCCTGGCCGTCGCGATGCCGCGGAAGAAGTTGCTGATGATCTGCACGAAGGCCTCGCGTTCGGTCATCCCCTCGGGTAGCAGCAGGTCCTTGCGCGAGACGATGGCCGAGGCCGTATAGTAGAGGACCGTAATGGCGAGGTCCATGTTGAAACGGTCGATGAAGAGCCCTTCGGCGATACCCCTTTCAAGCATCTTGCCGAAATCGCTGCGCGTCTTTGCGGTCCCCTCCTTCGTGTAGCGGTCGTAGACCGCAGGGTAGAACTTCCGCAGGTTGTCGAGCATGCGGTTGGCCTCGCCGGCGGAGTCCAGCACGTCGGTCAGGACCATGAAGAGGGCCTCGAGCACGTTGCGCGCACCCTCCGTAAGCGCCTCGCGACGGCGGCGCGTGTGTTCAAAATAGCAGTTCAGCGCCAGATACAACAGCCCCTCCTTGTCGCCGAAGAGTTCGTAGAGCGTGCGTTTTGAAACGCCCAGCTGGCGGGCGATGTCATCCATGCGCACCGCCTTGATGCCCTGTGTCGCGAACATGCGCATGGCCTGTTCGACGATCCGTTCCTTCTGAGTCATGATCCTGCCTTGTTGATCCGGATACAAATATAAAAATAAAACTCAAAAAACCAAAAAAGTTTTCAAATTTGTTTCGCAATGCCCCTTTTGACGCGACGGATGCACCTGTCGGGCGTATGGCCGGGGAGGGTGAAAAGTTGCCCGGCAGTGGCAGTTTGGCAGCTGGGCCGGGCGGAAGGGGAGATGGGCGGGACGGGCGGGGCTGTAGGATCGGGCAGGGACGTTGGCCCGGCGGCGAGGATCGGGCGGTGGAGGGGACGGGTAGCCCGGTTGAGCCGGCTGGGCGGGAGGGGTCGGGCGAAAGTGGTCGTGCAGGTGAATCGGGCGCCGCGGTCCGGCCGGACCGGATGGGAGCGGAGAAGGCGCACCGGCGTAGACGGGCGAGCCAGTCGGGGTTGTTGGATCGGGCGGGGACGTTGACCCGGCGGCGTGGATCGGGCGGGGGATTGGTCGGGCAGTGAGAATCGAGGCAGGACGGGCGGCTCGGCGCGACAGCCTGGATGAGGGGCACGGCAAGCCGGATCGAATGGGCGGAGGTCCGGCTATTCGACCGTGGCTGCGGTACCGACCTTTTCCGGCAGCTCCTCCGCCGGCGTCTCCGCTCCGGGCAGGGCGGCGGACTCCGCCGGCTGCGCTTTGGATTGGGCGTGCTGCTCCTGCCACCGCTGGGGCGTCTCCCCCTTCTCCTTGGCAAAGGCCCGATAGAAGGTCGTCGTGCTGCCGAATCCGGCGAGCAGGGCCAGCTCCTCGATCTTGTAGTTGTGTTCGGCCATCAGCCGCACGGCGTGCTCCACGCGGCAGCGGTTGATGTAGTCGCGGAACGAGAGGCCCAGCTCGTTGTTGAAGAACTGCGAGAGGTGCGTGCGGTTCGTACCGCATTCGGCCGCCATGTCGACGATCGTCAGCCCCGGATTGAGGTAGAGCCGCCGCGTGTCGATGGCCTCGGCCACCTGCGCCCGCAGGGCTTCGATCCGTTCGTTCTTCTCCGAGACGTTCTCTTCGGGCTGCTGTTCGCGTGCGGGCTGCGACCGCCAGTAGTTGAGGATGATCTTCGGGATGCGGTACTGGATGACACAGCCGTAGAGCATGCCCCAGACGGCGAGCGAGAGGGCGAAGGTGAAGACGATGTAGTTCTCCGAGGTGGTGAAGGCGATGATGCCGATGTAGGAGATCAGGTAGAAGGCCAGAATGCCGGCCATCCAGCGCATCCAGCGCAGGTGGATGCGCTCGGTGAAGGAGTAGGCCTGGGCGATCTGCTCGGTGTAGAGGAGCGAGAAGCGCACGATGCGGATGAAGGCGAAGATGCAGTATCCGGCGGCGTAGACGACATAGAGGAGCAGTGTCGCGGGCAGCAGGGCGGGCAGGTCGTCGATCACTTCGTCGAGCGACAGGTAGATCGTCCTGTCGAAGAAGAGGAGCCCGACGAGGTAGGTGCCGCCGAGCAGTGCGAACGGCGCGAGCAGCCGCAGGGCGTAGCGCAGGTTGATGCGTCCGGGCATGACCAGCTCGAAGAAGAAGAGCGAGAGCAGCGGCAGCGTGAACAGATCGGGAAAGGTGAAGGCGGGGCCGAGCACCTCGTAGTTGTAGAAGGGGATGAAGTTGCAGAAGAACTCCTTGACCTGGATTAGGGCCATCCAACCCAGGCAGATGGCAAAGAGCAGGTGGGGCCGGGAGCCGGTCCTGCGGGCGTAGTAGAACATCCGCATGCCCGCCGTGATGAAGAAGGCGAGGGAGATCCCGTTGAGGAAATAGATGAGGGCGTAGAGTATCATTCCTACAAGGTACAAAAAAAAATACGAACATACAAATATGTCCCGACAATACGACTATGACCCGACAAAACGACACCCGGATCCGTGTGTCTCCGGGTGCCGTACTGAAGGGCGGAAGGGGAGGGAATCCTCCAGGCGCAGAGGATGCCGGTCCCTGCTTCCGCCCGCGGGGGCGCTGCGTTGCCGCGGCGCCGCGACGGGTTGTATTTGATGGGTGTGTGGTCGCGGCGTGAACCGCTTCCGGGAATAAAAATAGGGCTGCGAAGCCGTTTGTACCCTTTCAAAACGTATATTTAGGCTTGCAAATGGTACAAAGCCCGCGAAAAAACTCCGCCAGACTCTCCGCAGGCCCATGCCGGATACGGCTGCGGGCCTTCCGATTGCACCCCTCCCCTCCGCGACCCCTCCCCTCCGCGACCCCTCCCCTCCGCGACCCCTTCCCTCTGCAACCCCTTCCCTCTGCAACCCCTTCCCTCCGCAACCCCCCTGCCAACTGCGGGCCCTTTCGGCTGTCCCCTCTGCCCCTTTTGGCTGTGGAGGGGCGGCGGGGCCGTGAAACAACCGTCTGCTTCGCGTGAGGACCGCCTGCGCCGTGCGGCAGCGGTTGGGCCTGTATGGAGAAGGGCGGCATGACGGGCGGACGGCGGTTGCCGGGTCTGCAAGGTGGGCTGGTCGCATGGTGGACGGCAATTGCCGGGGCTGCAAGGTGAGGCTGGTCGCATGGCGGGCGGCGGTTGCCGGGGCTGCAAGGTAAGGCTGGTCGCATGGTGGACGGCGGTTGCCGGGTCTGCGAGGTGGAATCCGGGTCGGGAGGCGGCCGTCGGACCCGCTTGAGGATCAACGGCGGCACCGTGTGATGGCCCGCAGCTCGCATGGCGGGCGCCCGGGCGGCGAATCTTCCGCCACGCGGTGCGCCGTTGACATATTTTTATTAATTTTGCCGTCATGAAACTCACCTTTCTGGGAACCGGCACCTCGCAGGGCGTGCCCGTCATCGGATGCCGCTGTGCGGTCTGCACGTCGGACGACCGGCGGGACCGGCGGCTGCGCACCTCGGCCATGGTCGAGACGCGCGGTGTGCGGCTGATTATCGACGCCGGGCCCGACTTCCGCTACCAGATGCTCCGCACGGGCGTGCGGCACATCGACGGCATTCTGCTCACGCACGAGCACAAGGACCACATCGGCGGTCTGGACGACGTGCGGGCCTTCAACTTCGTCGACTACCCGCCGACGATCCACCGGGTGGACATCTACGCCGCACCGCGGACGCTGGCGTGCGTGCGCAAGGATTTCGACTACGCTTTCGAGCAGGACAAGTACCGCGGCGTGCCGGAGATCGAACTGCACGAGATCGACGTTGCGCGCCCCTTTACGGTCTGCGGCGTGGAGATCATCCCCGTTTCGGGCCACCACTCCGAGCGTTTCACCGTGACGGGCTACCGCATCGGGCCGCTGGCCTACCTGACCGACTTCAAGACGATCGAGGATGCCGAGGTGGAGAAGCTCGCCGGGGTGGACACCCTGGTGGTCAATGCCCTGCGTTTCAAGGAGCACCCGTCGCATTTCAACGTGGCGGAGGCCCTGGCGCTCATCCGGCGCGTCGCGCCGCGCGTGGCCTACCTCACGCACATGTCGCACGAGATCGGCCGCTATGCGGAGACGGAGCCGACGCTCCCCGCGGGCGTGCATCTGGCGTGGGACGGGCTGTGCGTGGAGATCGGCGGAAAGGAGAGCGAATCGACGACGGAAAAACAACAATAACATATGAAGAAGACACTCAAGGAGAAGGTGATCGTCATCACCGGCGCCTCGTCGGGCATCGGTGAGGCGATGGCGCGGGTCTACGCCGCGCAGGGCGCCCGCGTGGTGCTGGGGGCCCGCAGCGTGCAGAAGCTCCAGCTCATCGTGGGGGAGATCCGCGCACAGGGCGGTCAGGCCGTCTACTGCGGCGTGGATGTCACGGTGCCCGACCAGTGCCGCGAGCTCATCGAAACGGCCGTGCGCGAGTACGGCCGCATCGACGTGCTGATCTGCAACGCCGGGCTCTCGATGCGTGCGATTTTCGACGACGTGGAGCTCTCGGTGCTCCACCGCCTCATGGATGTGAATTTCTGGGGTGCGGTCAACTGCTGCAAGTACGCGCTGCCCTACCTGCAGGCGACGAAGGGTTCGATCGTCGGCATCTCGTCGGTGGCGGGTCTGCACGGACTGCCCGGCCGCACCGGCTACTCGGCCTCGAAGTATGCCATGACGGGCTTCCTGGAGACGCTGCGCATCGAAAATCTCAAGAAGGGGCTGCACGTGATGATCGCCTGCCCGGGCTTCACGGCCTCGAACGTCCGCTTCTCGGCCCTCACGGCCAACGGGTCGCAGCAGGGCGAGACGCCGCGCGACGAGTCGAAGATGATGACTGCCGAGCAGGTAGCCCGCATCGTGGGGCGCGGCATCCTGCGCCGCAAGCGGCTCTGCCTGATGGAGATCGAGGGGCGTGCGACATATTTTGTCAAGAAGTTCGCCCCGGCCTTCCTCGACCGGATGTTCTATCTGGTGATGTCCCGGGAGCCGGATTCGCCCCTCAAGTAGCAGGGCGCAGACCGGCGGCGATGTTTCGGGCCGGCGGCGATGTTTCGGCTCGTCGAGCAGTGTTTCGGCTCGGCGCGGTATTTTGGCCCGTCGGGCGGTGCCGCAGCAAAATTTACGGGTCCGGTGGCGGGGCTGTTTCCGTCGGGACAGACACACAAAACAGGCGCGGGGGAATACATCGGTGTATTCCCCCGCGCCTGTGTCTATGCCGGTCGGGCCGGTTACTTGAAGAAGATCGAGGAGATCTCCTTGTAGTTGTGCACGCGTTCGATGACGTCGGCGAAGATGTCGGCGACCGACAGCACCGTGAACTTGTGCAGGTCCTTGTTGGGGTTGAGCGGAATGGTGTCGGTGACGATCACCTCCTGCAGGGCGCTGTCGTTGATGCGCTCGTAGGCCGGACCCGAGAGGACGGGGTGGGTGATCGCCGCGCGCACGCTCTTCGCACCGCGCGACATGAGCATGTCGGCGGCCATGCAGATCGTGCCGGCCGTGTCGATCATGTCGTCGACGATCAGCACGTTGCGGCCCTCGACCTCACCGATGGCGGTCATCTTGCCCACGACGTTGGCCTTGGCGCGCTCCTTGTGCGAGATGATGATCGGCGTGCCGAGCAGCTTGGCGTAGGTGTTGGCGCGCTTGGCACCGCCCATGTCGGGCGCGGCGATCGAGAGGTCCTCGATCTGCAGGCTCTGGATGTAGGGGATGAAGATGCCGCTGGCGTAGAGTGCGTCGACGGGAATGTCGAAAAATCCCTGGATCTGGTCGGCATGCAGGTCCATCGTCATGATGCGATCCACACCGGCGGCCATGAGCAGGTTGGCGACGAGCTTGGCGCCGATAGGCACGCGGGGGCGGTCCTTGCGGTCCTGCCGTGCCCAGCCGAAGTAGGGGATCACGGCCACGACCTTGTAGGCCGAGGCGCGGCGTGCGGCGTCGATCATCATCAGCAGCTCCATGAGGTTGTCCGAGGGCGGGAAGGTCGACTGGATGATGAATACCGTGCAGCCGCGGATCGACTCGTTGTAGCAGGGCTGGAACTCGCCGTCGCTGAACTTCAGCACCTCCGATTGCCCGAGCGTGGTGCCGAAGCTCGCCGCGATCTTCTCGGCCAGGTACTCGGAACCGCGGCCGGTGAAAATTTTGATTTTGTGGATTGCCATAACAGCGGGATATTATAAGATGTTGCAAAGATAGGACAATAGGATGAAAAAACAGTCTTTTCGTCGGGTGTTTTTTCAACAAAGAATCAAACTTTCAGACATTCGCCGATCAGGTCGAGGATCGCGTCGCGTCCCGAGGCGTCGGCCGACGAGCTGACCAGCATCGGCGGCAGCTCCTCCCACTCTTCGGAGAGGGCGGCGCGGTAGCGGTCGACGCTGCGCTGCGCCTGCGCACGCGAGAGCTTGTCGGCCTTGGTGAAGATCAGACCGAAGGGGACGCCGTGCTCGCCGAGCAGGCGGATGAAGTTCAGGTCGATCACCTGGGGTTCGAGGCGGATGTCGACCAGCACGAAAAGGAAGTGCATCTTCTCGCAGCGCAGGACGTAGTCGGTGATGAGCTTCGAGAACTCGCCGCGCTGCGTCTTCGAGGTGCGGGCGTAGCCGTAGCCCGGCAGGTCGACCAGGTACCAGCGGTCGTCGATGCGGAAGTGGTTGATGAGCCGCGTCTTGCCCGGGGTCGCCGAGACCTTGGCCAGCCCCTTGCGGCCGGTGAGCATGTTGATGAGCGACGACTTGCCCACGTTGCTGCGCCCGATGAAGGCGATGTCGCGCAGGTCGTCCTTCGGAACCTGCGTGATGCGCTCCGAGGAGCATTTGAATTCGGCTTTGGTGATCTGCATGGCGCTCCGTTTTGCCTGCAAAGATAATGCAACGGATCGGAGCCGCCAAATAAATCGGGCACCTTCGCCGGCGGCCTACCGCAGACGGGGCGTGCGGTTGTTGAAGCGGTATCCGATGCCGAGCATCAGGAAGTTGGGGTCGCGGAAGTTCTGCAGGCTGTAGCCGATGTGGAGGTAGGTGCTGCGCGTCGCGGCGATCTTGAGCGACACGAGCTGGTAGACGGCCGCCAGGTCGCCGCCCTTGTGCAGGACGTTGGCGCCGATGCCGATGCCGACGGTGAAGAGCGGCATGACGAACTCGGCGCGGGCCGAGAGGCCGAGGCTCAGCTGGCGGTCGATGCCGGGCTTGTGGAAGGTGTAGCCGGGGTCCTCCTCGCCCCAGCCGACGATGTAGTCTTCGGTGCGGACGTTGACGCTGCCGTCGTAGACGCCGTCGGCAGCGAGGCCCGCGCGGAACCGGTAGCCGAAGTTGTACATCGCCGCGAAGCTGATGCCCGCGACGGGGTAGGCCTCGGGCGAGGGGATCAGCCGCCCGTCGAGCCGGATGCCCTTGCGGCGCCACGATCCGAAGAGGGTGAGGTCGTAGCTCATGTGCCGCGGAAAGGGCGGGCGCACGGCCTGCGGCTGCCGGGCGGCATCGGCCGGTGTGCCCAGATCGCACGTCAGGCCGACCTTCGTCCCGACGGTGTTGAGCCCGGCGTTGGGGAATTTGGTGTTGCCGTTCGAGAAGTGGGTGAGTGTCGGCCCGACGACGAGCCCCACGCGCTGCGAGAGTGCCCAGCGCAGGTAGAAGTCGATGTTGAGGTAGGCGTTCAGACGCGACCCCGTCATGCCGTTCCAGCTGTTCGTATCGGGATGGTAGGGGTGCCAGCCGAACGAGAGGCCGAAGTTCCACTCGTAGTGGAGCGTGAGACGCGGCGCCAGGCGGGCGATGCGCGCCCCTTGGAAGAGGTAGACGGCCACCGGGTCGCCGGTTTCGCTGGGACTGCCGAAGTCGTAGCGGGCGATGCCGATGCCCTGGTAGACGTCGCCGTAGATGCGCGCCGCGGCGGTTTCGGGCCGGTATTGCAGTGCGTAGCGCAGATGCAGCGACTGCGCAAAGTCGATCGGCTGCCCGGAGGCGTTGCGCCCGGCCACAAAGGGATTAGACGGGAAGATGTATTCGGGACGGTACTCGACGCCGAGCCGGTGGATAAACTTTTTGCCCGGCAGGTTGTCCGGTACGCTGCCCGGCCCGTTGCCGGCGGGCTCCTGCGCCGCCGTGATTGTCCATGCGGCGGCGGCCAGCAGGGTCAGCATGCCCCGGACCATTCGTCTCCCATACCCGCTTTTCGTGCCCCTCCGTTGCTCCATTGTGTCCGTTTTATGCCCGTTTCGGGGTCGCAAGGTAGGAAATTTTGGGCTGATTCCACGCTGTCGGCCGCAAAAAAACGGGCGGAAGAGCACGCTCCGCCCGTAAATTTGCCTTGTCGTGTGGTGCGACGCGAGAGGTATCCGGTCAGTCGCCGTAGCGGTTGCCGCCGTCTATCGGCGTGATGCGGACGATCCGCCAGCGGCCGTCTATCCACTGCGCCTTCAGCGGAATCTCGATCTGTCGGGTGTCGGTGCGCCACCAGCGGTAGCGGACCATGTACCAGTCGCCGCCGAGCGGCTCGACCGTCAGCGTGGCGAGGGCATCCTCCGTGGTGTCCTGCGCGCGGAGAAGCGGATTGGCATCCGTGGCTTCCACCTCGCGGTAGAACCATTCGTAGCATTCGGGCGTCAGCATCTCCCGCAGCAGCGTATCGCCCCGACGGCCGCCGCCATGGAGCATGTCGTTCAGGTACTCCGCGTAGCAGGCCCGGATGGCTTCACTGCCGTCGGCTGCCGGTTGTGCCTGTCCGGCCGGAGCCGGTTGCGTCGATGGTGTCGTTTGCGTCGGCGGTGCGGCCGGTGTCGTTTGTGCCGGTGCGGCGGCGCTGCCGAGCAGTGCAAGCAGCAGCGGGAGGGTGGTCAGCAATTTGCGTCTCATCGTGTCGTGATCGATTGGTCCGGACAAATGTATAAAAAATATATAAAAAAACAGGATTGCTCGTTTTGTGTGATCCGGATTCGGATTTGCCCGGGCGGCGGGACAAACAAGGAGGAGCCCGGCAAAATGCCGGGCTCCTCTATAAAACGGTCGGAGCGGAAGTCGGGCCCCGCAGATTGGCCGCCCCGCAGATTGGCCGCCCCGCAGGCTGGCCGCCCCGCAGGCGATGGCCGGATCGCGCCGATTGGCCGAAGCGCATCAGCTCACCCCCCCCCTCGCGGTGTCAGTAGCCGAGGATGCGGAGCATCGAACGGTAGGACTGCTCCTTGGCGAACAGGCGCGTGTAGTACTCGTTGTCGGACTTGTCGCGGTCGATGATGACGTGCTTCGGCGCGGGGATCAGGCAGTGCTGGATGCCGCCGAAGCCGCCCAGCGCCTCCTGGTAGGCGCCCGTATGGAAGAAGCCGATGTACTGCGTGTTGCCCTTCTCGAGCTTCGGCAGGAAGATCGCGTTGGTGTGGCACTCCGAGTTGTAGAAGTCCTCGCTGTCGCATGTCAGGCCGCCGAGGAAGACCCGCTGGTACTCCTTGTCCCAGTTGTTGATCGCCAGCATGATGTAGCGCTGGTTGATGCCCCACGTGTCGGGCAGCGTGGTGATGAACGACGAGTCGATCATGTACCAGTTCTCGCGGTCGTTCTGCTGCTTCTGGTTGACGATCGAGTAGAGCGCCGCGCCGCTTTCGCCCACGGTGAACGATCCGAACTCGGTGAAGATGTTGGGCTCCTCGATGCCGTTGCGCTGGCAGATGTTCTTGATCTGGGCGACGATCTCCTCGGTGAGGTACTCGTAGTCGTACTCGAAGTTGAGCGAGTTCTTGATCGGGAAGCCGCCGCCGATGTTCAGGCTGTCGAGCTCCGGGCAGATGGTCTTCAGCTCGCAGTAGACGTTCATGCACTTCGACAGCTCGTTCCAGTAGTAGGCCGTGTCCTTGATGCCGGTGTTGATGAAGAAGTGCAGCATCTTGAGCGAGAATTTCTTGCTGTTCTTGAGCTTGGCCTTGTAGAAGTCGACGATGTCGTTGTAGCGGATACCCAGGCGCGAGGTGTAGAAGTCGAACTTGGGCTCCTCCTCGCAGGCGATGCGGATGCCGACCTTGCACTTCTTGGTGAAGGCGTCCTCGAAGAGGTCGATCTCCTCCTTGTTGTCCAATACGGGGATCGTGTTGGTGAAGCCCTCGTTGACCAGCTGCGCGATGTTCTCGACATACTGCGGGCGCTTGAAGCCGTTGCAGATGATGTAGCGGTCCTTGTCGATGATGCCGCCGTCGTAGAGCGCGTTGATGATGTGGATGTCGTAGGCTGACGAGGTCTCCAGGTGGATGTCGTTCTTCATGGCCTCCTCGAGCACGAACGAGAAGTGGCTCGACTTGGTGCAGTAGCAGTAGTTGTACGACCCCTTGTAATCGACCTTGGCCATCGCCACGTTGAACATGCGCTTGGCCCGGTTGATCTGCTGCGAAATCTTCGGCAGATAGGTGATCTTCAACGGCGTTCCGTACTGCTTGATGAGTTCCATGAGCGGAATGTCGTGGAAATTCAGCTCATTGTCCTCGACCGAAAACTCGTCCTGCGGGAAGTCGAACGACTGTTCGATCAGGTCGATGTACTTGTCTTTCATGGCGCGCTTGCTTGGTGTTTGAACAATCCGGCTTCGCTACTTCGCTTTTTTTCGGACAAAGTAGCTCGTCCGGATTTTTGAAAATTACGGGATGCAAAATAGGCGAATATTTTTCGTTTAACCAATACTTTGCCCGATTATTTTGAATAATGCCCCCGAGATTTTGGTTTTTACCGTGAAAAACGGTATTTTTGGTGCGGATTTTCAAGGAGGATTTCAATCGTGCTGACCGATCTCATCGCTCAATACCTGACGGCCCACAAGCGGCTGGTCGTGCCCCAGCTGGGCGCATTCATCGTCAAGGAGCCGGACCATACCGTGCTCTTCTCGGAGCTGCTGCGGCGCGACGACGGCGTCCTGCGCCAGGTGCTGCGCGACGCGGGCATGGCCGAACTGGAGGCCGCGGGCGAAATCGACCGCTTCGTCTTCGAGGTGCGGCACGCCGTCGAGCACGGCGGCACCTACCGCATGCGGGGCTTCGGCCAGATGGCGCCCGGTCCCAACGGGACGATCGCCTTCCACTACGATCCGCAGCTGGATGTGGCGCCGCAGCCCGCAGCCCCGTCGGCCGCGGAGGAGCCTGCGCACGCGGCTTCGGCGGACGGTGCCCGTGCGCACTCCGACGACGGAAACGGCGGAGAGGAGGGCGGAAAATCCCGGCACCATGCCCCCCTGCGGCCGGACAAGGTGGCCGAAGCCGTGAAGGCGGCCTTTGCCGAGACCCGGATCTCGCCCTCGGCGAAGATGAATCCCGACCCCTCGCTGCGGGGCCTGCGCTACGGCAAGCCCCCCAAGACGACCGACGCCTACACCTACGTCGACGAGCCGCCGCGCCGTCGTGCCGACCGCTTCCTCTGGATTGCGATCATCGCCGCGGCCATTGCCGTGGCAGCCATCGCCTTTGGCTATTACCGCGAGGCGCAGGAGCGGCGCGCCGAGGAGCAGTACCTGCTCGAACTCACCGGCGGGGCCTCCGGCGACGAGGCCTCGGGCGACGTGTCCGCCGAGGGGGACGATGCGACAAACGAATCCAATCACTGACGGAAAATGACGGATATAGCAAGTGTCAAACAACGTTTCGGAATCATCGGTACGTCGGAGCTGCTCGACCGGGCGCTCGACGTGGCGCTGCGTGTGGCGCCGACCGATCTGACGGTGCTTGTCACGGGTGAGAGTGGTGTGGGAAAGGAGTTTTTTCCGCAGGTGATCCATGCCTATTCGGCCCGCAAGCACAACAAGTACATCGCCGTGAACTGCGCGGCAATTCCCGAAGGGACGATCGACTCGGAGCTCTTCGGACACGAGAAGGGCTCCTTCACCGGGGCGCTCGAAGCCCGCAAGGGCTACTTCGAGGAGGCCGACGGGGGGACGATCTTCCTGGACGAGGTGGCCGAGCTGCCCCATCCGACGCAGGCGCGCCTGCTGCGCGTGCTGCAGACGGGCGAGTTCCTGCGCGTGGGCTCCTCGAAGGTGCAGAAGACCAACGTGCGCGTCGTCGCCGCCACGAACGTCAACCTGCAGGAGGCGATCGCCGCGGGCCGCTTCCGCGAGGACCTCTACTACCGCCTGGCCACCGTGCCCATCCTGGTGCCGGCCCTGCGCGAGCGCCCGGAGGACATTCCGCTGCTCTTCCGCCGCTTCGCCGCCGACGTGGCCACGCAGTACCGCATGCCGGCCGTGACGCTCGACGACGCGGCGCGGCAGATGCTGATGAACTACTACTGGCGGGGCAACATCCGCCAGCTGAAGAACGTCGCCGAACAGATCTCGGCCATCGAGCAGACGCGCGTCATCACGCCCGAGATTCTGGCCAAATACCTTCCCGAGCAGCATGCCGGTACGCCCGTGGCGGCGGGAGCTCCCGCTACGGACGAGGGCATGGCCACCGAGCGCGAACTCCTCTACAAGGTGCTCTTCGACATGCGGGCCGACATCAACGACCTGAAACGCATGCTCTCCGAGCTGATGCGCGCCGTCGATACGCACCGCACCGACGCGGCGCCCGACATCCGGGCACTGCTGCCCACGCGCACGCAGAGTGCCGGAGCGTATGCCCCCGTGCCGCACGGCATCTACCCGCCGTCGGCCTCCGCACCCTGCTCCGCGCCGACCGCTCCGGCGGGCGGGGAGTCCGCTCCGGTCTATGTCGAGAGCGAGGAGGTGACCGACACGCCGCCGCGCGAGAAGACCAAGGCCGACATGCAGCGCGAGCAGATCATCCGCGCGCTGCGCCGCAACAACGGACGCCGTCGCGAGGCGGCCGCCGAACTGTTCATGTCCGAGCGCACGCTCTACCGCAAGATCAAGGAGCTCGGAATCGAGGATTACTGATACATGAAACGCATGAAACTGAAACTGGCCGTCGTGGCCCTGTGTGCCGCCGTGCTGACGGGCTGCGGCGTCGCCATCAACTATTCGCTCTCGGGCGCGTCGATTCCGCCCGATGCCAAGACCTTCTCGGTGGCCTACTTCCCGAACAACGCCCCGATGGTCTCGCCGATCCTCTCGTCGACGCTCACCGAGTCGCTCGTCGACATCTTTTCGCGCCGCACGCGCCTGACCCAGGTGGACGAGGGCGGCGACTTCGCCTTCGAGGGCGAGATCGTCAACTACGTCTCGACCACGGCTTCCGTGTCGAGCAGCGAGCAGGCCGTGCTCAACCGCCTGACCATCACCGTGAAGGTGCGCTTCACGAACGCCCTCGACGAGAAGGCCTCCTGGAACAGGACCTTCTCCGCCTTTGCGGACTACGACACCAACATCCTGCTGACCGAGGCCGAAGGTACGCTCATTCCCGAGATCGTCGACCAGCTTGTAACCGACATCTTCCAGGCCTCGGCCTCGAACTGGTAAACCGCCTGCCATGACACGGATCAGGGAACTCTTGACACATCCGGCCGCGGAGCCCGCGCCCGATGCCGCGGAGCTTGCAACGCTCGTGGCCCGCTGGCCGTGGTTCGCCCCCGTGCGCACGCTGCACGCGGCAGCCGGCGGCGGGGCGGACGCGCGGCTGGAGCTGCTGGCGCCGTGGCGGGCCGAAAGCTCGCTGAAGGCCGCGCCGGTGGACCTCCGCGCGCTGGTCTCCCTCTCGTCCGACGACGTGATCGACCGCTTTCTGCGCGAGGAGGACCTGCGCATCGTGGCGGGCGAGGGCGAACCCGAGAGCGAGGTGCTCACCGAGGCGCAGCTCGACGACGAGGACGAGGTGGTGAGCGAGGAGCTGGCCGGGATTTATCTCGCCCAGGGGCTTCGCGACAAAGCCATAGCGATTTATCGCAAATTAAGTTTGCTAAATCCCGAAAAAAGTGTTTACTTTGCCGAACTTATTGACAAAATAGAAAAAAAACAATAATCAAAATTCAACGATATGTTATACACGATTTGCATTGCGCTGATACTCGTGGCCAGTGTGCTGGTCATTCTTGCCGTATTGGTGCAGAACCCCAAGAGCGGCATGGCCGCCAACTTCGGTGCATCGAATCAGGTGATGGGCGTGCGTGAGACGACCAACATGCTGGAGAAGTTCACGTGGGCCATGGCCATCGCCATCTTTGTCCTGAGTCTGATTGCCACGCTTGCCATGGACAAGAGCCTGGTGGCTACGAGCAACACGGAGATCATGAAGGACGCCGAGGCGCTGCAGGAGCGCGTGATCGAGTCCGAGGCGCCCGCCGCCATGCCGCAGGCCGAGATCCCGGCAGCCGATGCCGCCGAGCCCGCGCAGGAGCAGCCTGCCGAATAATCCCGGGGCCGGGGGGCGAACGAATCAAGAGGTCGGAACCCGGAGACGAAACCGGGGCAGCCGCTTGGAACCGAAACAAGGAGCCGGAGCCGGGAGGCCTGAATAGACCCGAGGACGAAAGAAGAGTCTGGAGTTTGCCGTACAGACCGTTCCGCGAATCCGACGACGCGATAAGCGAAATTCCGGGCCCTGCAATCGGTGAAAGAACGACGACCGTTTTGTCCTGCCGATATGGGTGGCAGCCGAAACCCCCGCGCGAAAATTCAACTCCACCGTATGACCGCGATTTTTTCGCGGTCTTTTTTTGTACCTGTTCCTGGCCGTTCCTATTTTCAGCCCTGCCACGTAATTCCACCGGCGCAATCCACCACAGCAAACCTCTGCGCCGATTTCGCGGCGCAAACCTCTGCGTTAATCTTTGCTCCGATACCCCGCACCGACTCCGGGGCTCCGCCGATCGGAGACCGATCCCTTTCCCGGTTCGGACGGATGCGGTAAGGGGCGGAAAAGCGCTACCTTTTCCGCCCCTCGCTGCGTTGCCTGTCGGGGGTGAATCGCCCGCATCCTGCACGCTCCCCGGCCGGAGATTATTCGGCCACCTCCTTGTCCGTCCGCTTGCGGGAGTTGATCGTCAGATAGCGTTGCAGGGTCTGCTGCAGCCGCTGGGGATCGATGTTCTGCCGGATGCTTCCGCCCTGGGCGATGGCGATGTGGCCCGTCTCCTCGGAGACGACGATGATGATGGCATCCGAAATCTCGCTCATGCCGATGGCGGCGCGGTGGCGCGTGCCGAACGACTTGGGCACGTCGCTCTGCGTTACGGGCAGGATGCACTTCGCCGCCACGACCCGGTCGCCCTCGATGAGCACGGCGCCGTCGTGCAGCGGGGCATTCTTGAAAAAGATGTTCTTGAGCAGCGCCGTCGAGATTTTGGCATCGAGCGCAATGCCGCCCTCGGCGATCAGCCTCAGGTCGCTCTCCTGGCCGATGACGATCAGCGCCCCGGTCTTCGTCTCGGCCATCTCGCGGCAGGCCGTGACGATCGGCACGATGTTGGTCTGCACCTTGTCGTCGCCTGTGGAGAAGATGCGCGAGATGAAGTTGAAATGCTTTTGCCGCATGCCGATCATCTGGAGAAAGCGGCGCAGCTCGGGCTGAAAGACGATGATCAGCGCGATGGTTCCCACCGAGATCAGTTGTCCGAGGATGGTCGAGAGCAATTCCATGTTGAGGGCGCGCACGACGACCCACAGCAGGTAGATGGCGATGATTCCCGAGAGGATATAGGGTGCGTTCGTGCCTTTGGTCATGCGGTAGATCCAGTACATGATCGCAGCCACGAGGAGGATGTCGATGAAGTCGATGAAGGTGAACGGTACGAAACCCATGTCTTGTCCAGCAAAAAAATTCTACGTGCAAATGTATAAAAAAAATACCGATTCCGCGGGGATGCGGAACCGGTATTTTCTCGTGTCGTCCTTTCCGGGGCAGCGGCGGGATTGGCGCCGTGTCGGGGTCGGAGGCTGTTTGTCGCTTTTCTTTCGGGGCAACGGGCATTTTCAGGGGCTACTCGGGCTCCTTCGTGGCCTCTCTTTCTGTCCCTTCTTCACGGCCTCCGGATCGTTTCTCCACGGCCTTTCCGGGCCTTCCCTTCCGGTCTCCGCGGCTTTCCTTCATGTCATGGCCTCCGGAGCGTTTCTCCACGGCCTCCAGGGCCTTTTCCCTGCAACCTTCCCGCGGATTTCGTCCCGCCCCCTCGGTTCGGCCCCCGGCGGAGACTATTTCTTCTCGGCCTTCTTGTCGGCGGCGTAGAGCTCGTTGACCTTCTCCAGCACGAGCGGCGTGATGTCGAGCGTCGAGTCGGCGTCGATCAGCGCCGAGGCGTTGATGATGAGCCGGTAGCGCTTTTCGGTCTGGCCGTTGATGGCCTGCACGGCGCGGTGCAGCAGGTCCTGTGCGCGGTTCGTGAAGACGAAGTTCTCCTCATCGAGCGCCTGGGCCTCCTTCTGGGCCGAGCTCTGGTAGGCGGCTATGCGCTTCTCGATGCTCTGCTGCTGGTTTTGGGCGTCGATCGTCGTGATGAGTCCCTTCTGGTACTTCTCCTGCAGGGCGGCAGCCTCGGCCTGGAGGTTCTTCTCCTTCTGGGCCCAGCTCTTCTGTGCCTTCTGCGTCTTCTCCTGCAGGGCGGCGCCTTCGTTCTTGTAGAGGTCGCTCTGGGCCAGCACGGCCTCGACCTGAATGTAGGCGATGTCATTCGTGATGGCCTCCTGCGCCTTCTCCTCGGCGATGACCTCGACGGGCTGCTCGGCCGGCTTCGATTCGCAGGCCGTCAGCGCCACGGCTGCGGCGAGGGCCATAAAAAGCGTTTTTTTCATGTCGGATATGCGTTATTAGTTAAATAATCCGTTTCGGAGTCACAAAGGTAAAAAAAAATCTTTATTTTTGCTTGGTTCGATGCAAAATTATCGGGCTGCGCAGCCGCCTGCCCGGCCTGCCCGGAGTACGCTCCGGAAGAGCCGCCGCGGCGTGTGCGCACACCTCTTTTAACGGATTGACCGCCATGTACGAATATATTTCCGGCCGCGTGGCCGAAGTGGCCCCGACCTATGCCGTCATCGATGCCGGTGGGGTGGGGTACTGTCTGAACATCTCGCTCGAGACCTTCTCGGCCATCGAGCACGCCGCCGAGGCGAAGCTCTACGTGCACTTCGTCGTGCGCGAGGACGCCCAGCTGCTCTACGGATTCGCCACGAAGATCGAGCGGGAGCTCTTCCGCCTGCTGTTGAGCGTCTCGGGCGTGGGCGGCAACACGGCCCGCATGATCCTCTCGACCTACTCGCCGCACGAACTGCAGGGAATCATCTCGACGGGCAATGCCGTGCTGCTGAAGAATGTCAAGGGACTCGGCCTGAAGACCGCGCAGAAGATCATCGTCGAGTTGAGCGGCAAGCTCACGACGCTGGCCGTGCAGACCGACATTGCGGGCATGCCGGCGGCTCCCTCTGCCGAGACGGCCGACGAGGCCCTCGCGGCGCTCGTGATGCTGGGCTTCGCCCGCACGGCCGCGGAGAAGGTGCTGCGTACGGTGCTGCGCGAGGCGCCGGGAGCCTCGGTCGAGGAAATTGTCCGAATGGCTCTGAAAAGATTATGAAACGTCCTTTTTGTCCGGATGGACGCCGCTGCGTTTGGCCGGGTCGAATATTTGCCGTATCTTCGCGGCCACACCGGTTGCGGTGAATGTGAATGATTATGGAGGATATACCTTTCGGATTCATTGTCATCCTGTTCGGCTTTTTCGTCGGGGCCCTGGCCCTGACCATCGCCTTTTTTGTGCTGAAACAGAAGCGGCTGCAACGGCTCAAGGACCCTCGCAAGGACCATTTCCGTCCCCGGGGATAGCCTGCCTCACCTCGTTTTTCCCTCTTTTTTTGCGCATGACGGACAATTCCGTGGCGTTTTTTCGCGTTGCATGCGGTGGAATCGGATTGTTTTTGTAAATTTGCACGATTTCGTACCGATGAAAAAGATATTCCGGATATTGTTGCCTGCATTCGGGCTCTGCGCAGCGCTGCTTTGCGGCTGCTCGAACGAGGAGGACGTGCTGCCCACGCAGCGCGACAAGATTGTCAGCTTCCTGGAGGGCTCGCACCAGCCGCCGCTCATCCCCGAGGAGGAGGTCGAGCCCGGCTCCGATGCGTTGTACTATACGACGCTGGGCAATACGGTCTACCGTTACATCCGCGATGTCTACGATCCGGAGCGGGTCAACCGCGCGGAGGTCACGCGCTCGTCGACCGTGTCGATCACCTTCCGCCTCTACATCTTCACCTACGCGACGATCCCCGACACGCGGCTTCCCGAGTACACGAACGATCCCGAACTGGCGTCCGCCTACGTCGCCGCGGGGCTCAACGTGGAGCACTGGTCATTCGAGCCGCTGCGTCTCAACCTGCGCAGCGCCGACATACTAAACGGGCTCCGTCTTGCGTTAGTGGGTTGTCGGCAGGGCGACCGCGTGGAGGCCTACATGACCTACAACATGGCCTTCGGTGACACGAATTTCAGCTTCATCCCCCGCGAAAGCCCCATTTGCATCACCTTTACGGTGGAGAGCGTGGAGTGAGCCCGAAGGATGGCGGACGAATGGATAAATTGAAAAAGGAAAAGACGAAAATATGAAGTTCTGTACACGCATGCTGTGCCTTCCGGCCCTTGTGATGCTGCTGGCCGCCTCCTGTGCCAAGGAGGCGAGCGAATCCTACGACAAGTTCGAGACCCTGGCGCTCGGGGCCTGGATGGGGAAGTATCACCCCGAGCTGGTGAACAACCTCCAGGAGGACGGCGGCTACTACGTCGATGTGCTCGATGCCGGTGACATGGAGGCCAAACCGATCAACGATACGATCTGTTGGGTGAAGTTCGACTTCTCGGGCCGCGATCTGGCGGGCAACATCATCCTCACGCGCCGCGCGACGGATGCCAAGCTGGCCGGGTCGTATACCAAATATACGCACTACGTTCCCTACTACCGCTATTGCGGCGAGTTCAACACGAGCATGATCGAGGGCTCGCACCTGGCCATGCGCAACACGCTGCACCTCGATCCGGCCTATGCCGCGGCCCGCGGGCTCGATGCGGAGCTGCAGCTCCGCCCCGGGTCGAAGGTCACCCTTTACCTGCCTTCGCGCGTCGTGGGCGGTGTTTCGGGTACGGGCGGCTATGAGGGGCAGACCGACTACACGCTCTCCTCGGGCAAGCCCTTCATCATCACGATGGAGATCCGCGAGACGATCAAGAACCCGCTCGAGGCCGAGGGCACGCAGGTCGACGACTTCTGCAAGCTGGCCGCCAACGGCGGGCTGCGCATCTACAGCAACGATGAGGAGGATGCGGAGTCGGTGCCGATGCCTGCGGATCCCGACGACGAGCTTCATCCCTACCACGTCGCCGAGCGCTGGGTGAGCGTCAACGACACCATTCCGCAGGTCTATGTCAATCTGCGCTACAACCCGGCCACGGACCGCATCACCTATCCGAATCCGTACAGCTCGCCCTATGAGCCCTACAACGCCTTCGAGGCCACGCAGGAGAAGGTCCGCAAGGCGTTGGTCGAGCGCTTCCATCCCGACGAGGAGTCGCCCTACGGCGGTGTCGAGTCGCTGACCGACTCGGTGAAGCTCGACGGAACGGCCAAGGTGTGGTATGTTGAGCGGCTGCTCGACGGCTTCATCGTCGACACGAACATCGACGAGGTGAAGGAGATCATCTACGGCGATGTCGCCAAGACGGGTACGGTCGAGGACTATACGCCCAACGACAACCAGCGGCCCGGCGCCTGGTACTACTCGATTCCGAACCTGCGCTACGGCCAGTGGGCCGCCGTCATCACCACGTCGACCTACGGTTACGGCGCCACGGGCGTGAGCGGAACGACGAGCTCTTCGTCGTCGAGTTCGTCGTCGAGCAACTACTACTATGACTACCTGAACTACTACAACTACTACAACAACTACTACGGCAACAGCTACTACAACAGCTATTACAACAACTACTACTACAACTACTACAACAGTTACTACTACAACAACTATTACTACGGCGATTCGAGCTCGACGACCACGACGACCACGACGACGATCACGACCGAGGTGCCGCCCTATACGCCGGTGCTCTACGAATTCTATATCGAGCCGCAGGACGACTGATCCATCCGGCAAGACGATCCGACGGACCGCATTCTCCTGTGGGAGAGTGCGGTCCGTTCCTTTTCGGGACTGTTACGTTTTTATGACACTTTTTCAGGCAGAAATTTTGCAGTTCCATAAAAAAGTATTAATTTAGTGATGCAGAACTATCAACCAAAAACTCAACGGATATGATTATCACATTTAACGAGTTGCGCCGTATCAAGGACAGACTGCCGAGCGGCAGTTCGCAGCGCATTGCAGATGAATTGGGAATTGACGTAGAGGCTGTCCGCAACTATTTCGGAGGCAAGCACGAGGCGAAGGAGTGTGTGGGTGTTCATTTTGAACCCGGGCCGGACGGCGGTGTGGTCACGTTGGACGACACGACGATTCTCGACGTTGCAATGCGTATCCTCGGCGAACAGAACCGATAATATATGTAGTCCGGACCTCCGGATACGGGCCTGCGGCAGCGCAGGCCTTTTTTTGTGCCGCTGCCCGGCGTGCCATCGGCCGGTGCTCCTCCTCCGTCCGCACCTTCTCCGCCGTTCCGCTGACCCGCCTTGCGCTCGCAGCCGGAACTCCTCCTCTGCCGCCCGCACCTCCTCTGCTGTTCCGCCGACCCGCCTTGTGCCAGCGGCCGGTGTTCCTCCTCTGTCGCCCTGTCGACCGGCCCCCGTGCCAACGGCCGGTGCACCTCCTCTGACGTTCCGCCGACCCGCCTTGCGCTCGCAGCCGGAGCTCCTCCTCTGCCGCCCTGTCGGCCGGCCCCGTGCCATCGGCCGGAGTTTTCCCCTTTCTGCTGCCGCCCCTCCTTTTCGCCGCCGGTACACCCGCGTCGCCGCCGGTACACCCGCGTCGCCGCCGGTACACCCGCGTCGCCGACCGGCCCCCGTGCCAACGGCCGGTGCTCCTCCTCCGCCCGCTCCTCCTCCGCCCGCACCTCCTCCGCCGTTCCGCTGACCCGCCCCGTGCCAGCGGCCGGTGCATCTCCTCCTCCGCCCGCACCTCCTCCGCGCCGCCGGATGGCCCTCTTTCTGCCAAAATGCCCGGTCGCGAAATGCCAATCTGCCGTGCCGCGCCGCGATCCTGCCATTCTGCTGACAATTTGGCAGAGATCGCCGATTGGTACGACCTTTGTTTGTTTTATGGCGTCGCCGGTCAAGGAGCCGGCGGGAAAAATGAAAACAAACAATTAAAAACAAATAGCACTATGGCAAAGATTATTGGTATCGACTTAGGAACTACGAACTCCTGCGTGGCAGTGATGGAGGGCAACGAGCCCGTAGTGATCCCCAACTCCGAGGGACACCGCACGACCCCTTCGGTCGTGGCATTCACGAACGACGGCGAACGCAAGGTCGGTGATCCGGCCAAGCGTCAGGCCATCACGAACCCCAAGCGCACGGTCTTCTCGATCAAGCGTTTCATGGGTGAGCGTTACGATCAGGTAACCGCCGACATCGCCCGCGCACCGTATCAGATCGTCAAGGGCGACAACAACACCCCGCGTGTGGACATCGACGGACGTCAGTACACGCCGCAGGAGATCTCGGCCATCATTCTCCAGAAGATGAAGAAGACCGCCGAGGACTATCTGGGTCAGGAGGTGACGGAGGCCGTCATCACGGTTCCTGCCTACTTCTCCGACTCGCAGCGTCAGGCTACGAAGGAGGCGGGCGAAATCGCCGGTCTGAAGGTTCGCCGTATCATCAACGAGCCTACGGCCGCTGCGCTGGCCTACGGTCTGGACAAGAAGGCGAACGACATGAAGATCGCCGTATACGACCTCGGTGGCGGTACGTTCGATATCTCCATCCTGGAGCTGGGCGACGGTGTCTTCGAGGTAAAGTCGACCAACGGCGATACGCACCTGGGCGGTGATGACTTCGACCACGTGCTGATCGACTACATGGCCGAATCGTTCAAGGCCGAGCACGGGATTGACCTGCGTCAGGACCCGATGGCGCTGCAGCGTCTGAAGGAGGCCGCCGAGAAGGCCAAGATCGAACTGTCGTCCTCGACGACCACGGAGATCAACCTGCCGTACATCATGCCGGTGAACGGTATTCCGCAGCACCTCGTCATGACGCTTACGCGTGCCAAGTTCGAGCAGCTGTGCGACCATCTGATCCGCAAGACGATCGAGCCCTGCAAGCTGGCGCTGCGTGATGCCGGTCTGGAGGCTTCGCAGATCAACGAAGTGATCCTCGTGGGCGGTTCGACACGTATCCCGGCCATCCAGAAGATCGTCGAGGAGTTCTTCGGCAAGACCCCGAACAAGTCGGTCAACCCCGACGAGGTCGTAGCCATCGGCGCAGCCATCCAGGGCGGTGTGCTGACGGGCGAAGTGAAGGACGTGCTGCTGCTTGACGTGACGCCGCTGTCGCTCGGTATCGAGACCCTGGGCGGTGTGATGACGAAGCTCATCGACGCCAACACGACGATCCCGACCCGCAAGTCGGAGGTCTTCTCGACGGCGGCCGACAACCAGCCTTCGGTAGAGATCAACGTCTGTCAGGGTGAGCGTCCGCTGGCCCGCGACAACAAGTCGATCGGCCGCTTCCACCTCGACGGCATTCCGGCCGCACCGCGTGGCGTGCCGCAGATCGAGGTCACGTTCGATATCGATGCCAACGGTATCCTGAACGTATCGGCCAAGGACAAGGGCACGGGCAAGGAGCAGAAGATCCGCATCGAGGCATCGTCGGGTCTGACCGAGCAGGAGATCCAGCGCATGCGTGACGAGGCGAAGGCCAACGAGGCGAAGGACAAGGCCGAGAAGGAGCGTATCGACAAGATCAACGCCGCCGACTCGAACATCTTCACCACGGAGAAGCAGCTCAAGGAGTACGGCGACAAGCTGCCCGCAGACAAGAAGGCGGCTATCGAGTCGGCTCTGGGCAAACTGAAGGAGGCGCACAAGAACGCCGACGTGGCTGCCATCGACACGGCCATGGCCGAACTGAACGCCGCATGGCAGGCTGCTTCACAGGATATCTACGCACAGCAGCAGGCTCAGGGCGCCGCAGGCCAGCAGAGCCAGCAGCAGTCGCAGAGCAACGCCGGCAGCTCGAACGGCAACTCCGGCCAGCCCGAGGACGTCGAGTTCGAGGAGGTAAAATAATCCCGAAACGGCTGGGCGGCAGGGGTGATCGGATCATCCCTCCCGTCCGGGAGAGGGCAAGGGGCGCGATCCCAAAAGGGTCGCGTCCCTTTTTTTGTGTTTTTTCCGCTGCGGGTGCATCGCGGCCGGCTTCGGTTTGCTATCTTTGCACCCGGTGCCGGATGCGGGCTGTCGTCGGGATGGCAGCCACCAAAAAACCGGCATGTGACGGATATTTACGGACAAAGAGATGGCCTGGTTTTATCTGCTGCTGGCGGGACTCTTCGAGATGGGGTGGCCGCTGGGCTTCAAACTGGCGGGCGAGTCCCCGCGCTTTCACCTGCTCTATCTGTCGCTCGCCGTCGTCTCGATGGCCTTGAGCGGCTGGCTGCTCTACCTGGCGCAGCGCGACATCCCGATGGGTACGGCCTACCTGGTCTGGACGGGGATCGGCGGCATCGGCACGGTGCTGATCGGCATCCTCTTTTTCCACGATGCGGTGACCGTCTGGCGGCTCTTTTTCCTGTCGCTGGTCCTGATCGGTATCGTGGGGCTGAAGATGGTCCATTGACCGGCCGGCACATCGGCAAAAAGACAAAAGGGGCATCCGCTTCGACGGATGCCCCTTTTTGTGTGCGCGGCTGTCCGGTCTGTCCGCTCTCCGGTTGGCGATTGCCTGACCACTTTGTTTCCCGGCGGTCCGAAGGGCCCGTTGTCTGACTCCCCGGCTGCCCGGCTGTCAGTCGGCCGTGACCCTCCGGAAGGGCTTGTTGTCCGGCCGCTCTGATGCTGCCAGTCTGTCCGCCGGCTGCCAGACCTCCCGCCGGGCTCCCGGCTGGTGCGCCCTTACTGGCCGACGGTCAGCTCGACGATGCAGTCGGGGCCCTGCGGCCGGCTGCCCAGCACGACCGTCACCCCGTGCGCATCCTGCCGGAAGGCGAGCTTCTCCCCGTCGGCGAACCGCACGGCGCGGCGGATGCGCTCGTCGCGGATCGGCACGAACAGCTCTTCGTCCTCCCAGTCGAGGATGTGCAGGTAGATTTTGTCGCCGCGGCGCGTCGTGACGCCCCAGTTGCGCGGGGCGACGGGCCCGGCGTCGGTGCCGTAGATCGTCTCACCGCAGGTGTGCAGCCACTCGCCGATGCCCGCGAGCCGCTTAGTCGCCTCCTCGGGCAGCCGGCCGTCGGGCTGCGGTCCGACGTTGAGCAGCAGGTTGCCGCCGCGCCCTGCGGCCCCCGCGAGGTAGCGGATCAGTTCGTCGGTCGACTTGTAGTTGCGGTCGGTGATGCGGTAGCCCCACGAACCGTTCATCGTCTGGCACGTCTCGAGCGGCAGGCGGCTGACGGCCTGTCCCGAGAGCCCGGCGGTATTCTCGCCAGGCAGGTCGCGCTCGAAGGTCTGCACGTCCTCGCCCTCGAAGGGGGCAAGGTGGTGGTTGTTGACCACCAGACAGGCGGGCTGCAGACGGTGGATCAGACCGTAAAGCTCGTCGAGCCGCCAGTCGAAGTCCGGATGCTGGTCCTGATCCCACACGCCGTCGAACCAGATCGCCCCGACCGGGCCGTACTGCGTGAGCAGCTCCGTGAGCTGGGCCTTCATGAAGTCGAAGTAGGCGTCGGCATCCTCCCGCTCGGCCGGGCGTCCCGTGCCGAGCCCCGTGCGGCCGCGCGGGGCATCCTCGCGCCACCAGTCGATGAGCGAGTAGTAGAAGTGCACGCGCAGCCCCTGCCGGTGGCACTCTTCGGCCAGCTCGCGCACGATGTCGCGGGCGAAGGGCGTGGCCTCGACGACGTTGTAGGGCGATTGCGCCGTGCGGAACATCGAGAAGCCGTCGTGGTGGCGCGTCGTGAAGCAGACGTAGCGCGCTCCGGCCTCGCGGAAGGCCGTGACCCACGCCGCGGCGTCGAAGGCGGCGGGGTAGAAGGCTCCGGCGAGCTTCTCGTATTCGCGGTAGTTGATGTCGAGATTGGTCATCACCCACTCGCCCTGACCCATCAGGGCGTAGAGCCCCCAGTGGATGAAGATGCCGAAGCGGTCGTCGGCGAACCGGGCGCGGGCGGCGAGGTTCTCGGGAGCGGGCACATAGCCCGTCTGTGCCGGAGCCGACACTGCGAGGAGTGCGGCACAGCAGAGCAGGATGAGTTTTTTCATGGATTGTTCGGGATGTTTCCCCAAAGATAGGAAAAAATCGCGAAACCGGAACCCTTTCCGGCCTCTTCCGCGCAAAGGCGGCATCGGGGCGCGTTATTTCCCGCCGCGGCTCCGCTCGGCGAGCCACATGCCCGAGAGGATCAGCGCCGCACCGCAGAGGGCCGCCGGGGTGATGCGCTCGTCGATGACGAGGGCGGCGGTGAGCATCGTCACCAGCGGGTTGAGGTAGATGTAGTTGGTCGTGCGCACCGCCCCGAGACGGGTCATGGCGGCGTTCCACAGCACGTAGCAGAGCAGCGAGGCCACGACACCCAGGAAGAGCAGGTTGCCCCATACGGCCGGGTGGCGGAGCGTTGCGGCCGGAAGGTCGAAGGGTTCCCATGCGAACCACGGCAGGATGGTCACGATGCCGTAGAAGAAGACTTTGCGCGTGACGTATGCCACCGGCAGACGGTCACCCAGCCGTTTGATTACGAGCGAGTAGAGCATCCACAGCAGCGCCGCCGAGAGGGCCAGCAGGTCGCCCCGCGGCGAGAGGTGCAGCACGAAGCGGCCGTTGAGTACGACGAGCACCACCCCGACGAAGGCCAGCGCGCAGCCCGCGGTCTGCCGCCGCGTCATGCGTTCGTTGCGGTAGACGAGGCTCAGGAGCAGGGCCGTCCAGACGGGCGCCGTGCAGACGATCAGCGAGACGTTCGACGCCGGGGCATACTCCAGCGCGATGTTCTCCGTGAGGAAGTAGAACGATCCGCCCGTCAGCCCCGCCGCCGCGAGCAGCAGCTCGTCGCGCAGCCGGGCCCTGCGCAGCCGTACTCCGCGCAGCCGGTCGACGAGGCCGCGCCGGGCCGGACTGCCCGTGTCGTTCCCGGCGCCCTTTTCCCGCCCCGCGGCGGCCTTTTCCCGCCCTGCGGCATCCTTTTCCCGTCCCGCGGCGGCCTTTTCCTGTCCCGCGGCGCTGCTGCCGGCCGTTCTGCGGCGGAGCGTGAAGGGCAGCAGGCCGAGGTAGGCCATCGCGAAGCGCAGCAGGAAGATCTCGGCCGGGGCGAGGCCGTGCGCGATGAGGACCTTCGTCGAAACGAAGGTCGCGCCCCACACCGTCACGCAGAAGAGCGCGGCCAGGTGGTATCCGTATGGGCCCGATCGCAGCATGCGGCCCCAAAAATACGGTTTTTTTGTCGTTCGCGCGCAATTCTTGACAGCGATATTCCGAAATTTGATTCTTTTTTTCTATCTTTGCGTGCTATTGTGCGCAAGGACGATAAATCAAACAAACAATAACAAATTTTTATCATTCCAATGCAAAGTAAAGGTTTTATCAAACTCGTCGCGGTGCTGCTGGCGCTGGCGTGCGTGTACCAGCTCTCGTTCACGTTCAAGACGAGAAGCGTCGAGAAGAAGGCGGCCGAGTACGCCGAGCAGTTCCCGCTCGAGGAGCGCTCCACGGCCGAACAGCACTACCTCGACTCGGTGCAGAATCTGCAGGTCTTCAACCTCGGATTCAAGAAGTTCACCTACAAGGAGTGCAAGGAGAAGGAGCTCAACCTGGGTCTGGACCTCAAGGGCGGCATGAACGTCATGCTGGAGGTGCAGGTCGAGGATGTGGTCAAGGCGCTTGCCGGTGACAGCCAGAACGATCCGACCTTCATCGAGGCCATCGCCGAGGCGAACGCCGCGCTCAAGGCCGGTACCTCGAACGACTACATCGGCGACTTCGTGAAGGCCTACGAGCGGCTGTCGGGCGGTCGTCCCATCGCCGAGATCTTCGTGAGCCCCGACCGCAGCGACATCACGCTCGAAAGCTCGGATGCCGACGTCGAGAAGGTCCTCAAGCGCGAGACCGAGGCGGCCATCGCCGCATCGTTCAACGTGCTGCGCAGCCGTATCGACCACTTCGGAGTCACGCAGCCCAACATCATGCGTCTGCCCAACTCGCACCGCATCCTGGTCGAGCTGCCGGGCGTGAAGGAGCCGCAGCGCGTGCGCGACCTGCTGCAGGGTACCGCCTCGCTGGAGTTCTGGCTCTGCTACGACGCCCGCGAGCTGCTGCCCGTGCTGAGCCAGGTCGACAACCTGCTCCGCGGCCGCGTCGAGGAGCAGGCCGCTGCCGCCGTTGAGGAGCAGACGGCTCCCGCCGCCGAGGCTGCCGCAACGGCTCCCGCCGCTGCCGGTGAGGAGCTGCTCGCCGAGGTCGGCAGCGACACGACGGAGATGACCGACGCCGCCCAGATGCAGCGTTACGACCGCGAGCGCAACCCCTTCTTTGCCGTGCTCGATCCCTACTATGCCTGCGGCGGCGCCATCGGTGCGGCATTCAAGGCCGACATCGCGGCGGTGAACGCCTACCTGGCCGATCCCGCCGTGCGCAACCTCTTCCCTGCGGACGTCATCTTCCGGTGGGGCGTCAAGGGTGACGACAACATCGGCGGCCGCTACTACCTCTATGCTTTGCGTGTCACCACGCCCGACGGCAAGGCGCCGCTGGACGGCAGCGTCGTCACGGAGGCCGTCGAGCGCTATGCACAGCGCGGCGCCGAGGCCGAGGTGGAGATGCACATGAACGCCGAGGGCGCCCAGGAGTGGTCGCGCCTGACGGGCGAGAACGTCGGCAAGTGCGTGGCCATCGTCCTCGACGGCTACGTCTATTCGGCCCCTGTGCTGCGGACGAAGATCGACGGCGGCATCTCGACCATCTCGGGCAGCTTCACCATCCAGGAGGCCAAGGACCTTGCCAACGTCCTCTCGTCGGGTAAGGTGCCCGCTCCGGCCAAGATCATCCAGGATACGGTCGTCGGTCCCTCGCTGGGTCAGGAGTCGATCAATGCGGGCATGCTCTCGTTCGTGATCGCCTTCATCCTCGTACTGCTCTACATGGGCCTCTTCTACAAGACGGCCGGCTGGATGGCCGACGTGGCCCTGCTAACCAACGTCTTCCTGCTCATGGGCGTGCTCGTGTCGTTTGGCGCCGTGCTGACGCTGCCCGGTATCGCCGGTATCGTCCTGACGATGGGTATGGCCGTGGATGCCAACGTCATCATCTACGAGCGCATCAAGGAGGAGCTGCGCGGCGGCAAGGGGCTGTCGCTGGCCATCAAGGACGGCTTCTCGAAGGCCTACTCGGCCATCATCGACGGCCAGCTGACGACGATCATCACCGGTATCGTCCTCTTCGTCTTCGGCAACGGTCCGGTACAGGGCTTCGCCACGACGCTGATCATCGGTATCATCACCTCGTTCTTCTCGGCCGTCTTCATCACGCGCCTGCTCATCGAGTGGATCGTGAACCGCTGGGGCAACATCTCCTTCTCGCACAAGTGGTCGGAGAACTTCCTCAGCAACACGCACGTGGACTTCATCCGCCTGCGCAAGATCGGCTATGCGGTGACGGCCGTGCTGATCGTCCTGTCGTGCATCTCGTTCTTCGTCCGCGGTCTGAACCTCGGCGCCGAGTTCACGGGCGGCCGCGCCTACGTCGTGCGCTTCGACAAGGCCGTGTCGGCCGAGGACGTGCGCCACAACCTCGCACAGATCTTCGCACAGCAGCCCGATGCCGACGCCGCATTGGTCAGCTTCGAGGTCAAGCAGTATGGCAACGAGAACCAGATGCGCATCGTGACGCAGTACCGCTATGACGATACGTCGGACGAGGCCGCGGGCGACGTGGAGCGCATTCTCTACGATGCCCTGAAGCCGCTCTACTCCTACGACATCACCTTCGAGCAGTTCCGCAACACGCAGACCGACGCCAACGGTATCCTGACGGCTGACAAGATCGGCCCCTCGATCGCACAGGACATGACCTGGAACGCCATCTACTCGGTGCTCTTCTCGCTCATCGCCATCGGTCTCTACATCGCCTTCCGCTTCAAGCGCTGGCAGTGGGCCACGGGCGCCACACTGGCCCTGGCGGTCAATGCGCTCTTCATCATCGGTCTCTTCTCGATGTTCTACGGCATCCTGCCCTTCAACCTCGAGGTGAACCAGGCCTTCATCGCCGCGATCCTGACGATCATCGGTTACGCCATCAACGACACGGTGGTGGTCTTCGACCGTATCCGCGAGTACCTGGGTCTCTACCCGAAGCGCAACCTCAAGGAGACCGTGAACAACGCCATCAACTCGACGCTCTCGCGCACGATCAATACGTCGGGTACGACGCTCGTCACGCTGCTGACAATCTTCTTCTTCGGCGGCGAGACCATCCGCGGCTTCATCTTCGCGCTGACGGTCGGTGTCGTCGTGGGTACCGCCGCAACGATCTTCATCGCTACGCCCATGGCCTACGACCTGATGACGAAGCGTGCCAAGATCGACGACGAGACCAAATAGGCTCTCACTTCGCATTTTGCATAAAAACGGACTGCGCCTTTTGACGCAGTCCGTTTTATTTTTAACTTTGCGGAAGTTTACAACGGAGACACACCTATGATTATGGAGAATCTGCTGAAGTGGGTGCACCGCTACGTCTCGCCGGTCTTTCTGGCGCTGCTCGTCGCGTCGTTCATCCTGTGGTATATCGCCAAGTTGAGCTACACCTATACGACGGACCAGACCGTGCGCGTCGATGTCGACGGCGTGCCGTTCGAGGTCACGTGCGTGGTCGAAGGCGTGGGCACCAACCTGTTCGGCTACCGCGTCTACATGAACAAGACGCTGCACATTCCGCTGTCGGACCTCCGCTATACGCGTTCGCAGGAGGAGGGACACGAGGGCAAGCTGGTTCTCGATCCGCAGTCGCTGCAGAGTGCCATTTCGCTGAAGTTCAGTGATATCAAGGTGGTCTCGATCCGCTCGGTTCCCGAGATCGACGACCCCCGTAAACTCGGAAAGCAATGATGAAGGTGGGCATTACGGGCGGTATCGGCAGCGGCAAGAGCACGGTCTGCCGGTTGTTTGCCGCGCGCGGCGTCGCGGTCTACGATTCGGATACGGAGGCCAAGCGGCTGATGGCGACGACGCTGCGGCCGGCCATCGAGGCGCGTTTCGGCGCCGGAGCCTTCCGCGACGGGGTGTTGGACCGGGCCTACCTGGCCGACATCGTCTTCCGCGATGCGCAGGCCCTTGCGGACCTCGACGCCCTGGTGCATCCGGCCGTGCTGCGCGACTTCGAGGCGTGGGCCGCGGCGCAGCCGGGCGACTACGTCATTCTGGAGAGCGCCATCCTCTTCGAGGCGGGGCTGGAGCACGCCGTGGACCGCACGGTGGCGGTGCTGGCGCCCGTCGAGCTGCGCGTGCGGCGCACCTGCCGGCGTGACCGCTGCGACGAGGAGGCGGTGCGCCGCCGCATCGCCGCGCAGGCGGACGACGACACGCTCTGCGCCCGGGCCGACTACACGATCGTCAACATCCTGGAGACGGACCTCGAACCCGCCGTCGCCGACCTCGACCAGCGATTCCGCCATGAAGCCCATGAACTCCGCCGTACCGATGCCTGACCTTTCGCAGCCGTGCGTGATGGGTATCCTGAACGTCACGCCCGATTCGTTCTATGCCGACAGCCGTCGCACGACGCGCGAGGCGGTCGAGCAGCGAGCCCGCGAGATCGTGGACGAGGGGGCCGCGATCATCGACATCGGCGGCTACTCGTCGCGTCCGGGAGCCGACGAGGTGCCCGTGGAGGAGGAGTGGCGGCGCGTGGCCCTCGGACTGGAAGCGGTGCGGCGCGTGGCGCCCGGTGCGGCCGTTTCGGTCGACACGTTCCGCAGCGAGGTGGTCGAGCGGGCCGTCGCGGAGTTCGGTCCGGTGACGGTCAACGACATCTCGGCCGGGGAGCTCGATCCGCGGATGGTGCCGACGGTGGCACGTCTGGGCGTGCCCTACGTGGCGATGCACATGCAGGGCGATCCCCGGACGATGCAGTCCCTGACGAACTACCGGCGCGACATCGTGACCGAGGTGGTCGATTATTTTGAATGCCGCTGCGGGCAGCTGCTGGCGGCGGGCGTGAGCCGCGCACGGATCATCCTCGATCCGGGCTTCGGTTTCGCCAAAACCCTGGAACAGAACTACGAGCTGCTGGCCGGCCTGCACCGCCTCTGCGCACTGGGTTATCCCGTGCTGGCGGGCGTGTCGCGCAAGTCGATGATCTACAGGGCGCTCGATGCGACGCCTGCCGAATCGCTGGCCGGTACGGTGGCTCTCGGCTGGGAATGCCTGCGGCAGGGGGCCTCGGTCCTGCGCGTGCACGACGTCCGCGAGGCGGCCGATACGGTGCGTCTGTTCCGCCTTTACGAAAAAATGAGACATGGAGATGGAAAATGAAAAGAGAACGGAGAGCCCGCAGGAGCCCCAACTCGAGGGTGCGGTGCATGATGCTCCGACCCCGCGACGCCGGCATCGCCGTCCGTCGCACCGCAATACGGCCGCCGCTTCGGCGGAGCCGGCCGCACAAACTGAAAGCGCAGCCGCCGCTCCGGCGGAGTTGGCCACGCAACCCGAACATGCGGCCCGCGGGACGGCTGCTGCCGAGCAGCCCGCATCCGATGCCGTAGCACCGGTAACTCCGGTCGCGACAGCGGCAGCTTCGGCTCCGCGCGATCTGGCAGCGCAACCGGTCCAAAAGAGCACGGCGGAACCCACCGCGCAGCAGAAGCCTGCCGCAGAACCGTCCGGATTGAAGCCTGCCGTGCAGCCGATGCCTGCCGCGGAACCGTCCGGATCGAAGCCCGCCGCGCAGCAGAAGCCCGTCGCGGAACCGTCCGGCTCAAAGTCCGCCGTGCAGCAGAAGCCTGCCGCGGAAACGTCCGGATCAAAGTCCGCTGCGCAGCAGAAAGGGGCCTCCGCACCGCAAAGGCCCGCAGCGCCGGAGCGGCAGAAGGGTGCAGCCCCGCAGCGTCCGGCTGGCGCCGCCAGTGAGCACCGGGGCGCTGCGCCGCAGCGGAGTGCAGAGCGGAACGATAGGAAGAGTGCCGCCCCGCGCAATGCGGCAGCGAACGACCGCCGGACGAATACCCCGCGCCGCGCCGCGGAGCCGCCCAAGCGCCCCGCAACCCCGCAAAAACGTCCCGCAGAGCGGTCGACGGGGGATGGCGGATGGACGTGGCGCGGCTATCTGTGCCGGCTGTCGGTGGTGATCCTCGGCACGGCCCTGACGCTCCTCGGTGCCGGGCTGATCGGCCGCTGGCAGGAGTTCCGGCAGGTGCGCGGGGCGATGCAGGCGGTCTACGAAGAGCTGACCGCAAACCGTGCCGCGGTCGGCATGGCCTGCCGCGGTCTGATGCGTGGCGGACAGGAGCTGCAGCCGCGTGCCGGAGCTGCCGACAACCGCTTGTCGGCCACCTCGCCGACGACGAATCCGATGACCCTGCGTGCGCCGGTCACGCCCGTGCTGCGCGACGAGGCGTGGCAGGTGCTCTGTGCCTCGGGCGTGATGGCGTCGGTGCGCGACGGCGAGCTGCTGCGCGACATGGCGGGCTGCTATGCCGACGTGGACCGCTTCGCCCGGCAGATCGAGAAGGGCTGGGCGCCCGATCCCGCAGCCGCACAGCTCGGAAAGGGTGCCGCAGGGCGGATCGACCGCGTGCTGCGGCAGCTTGAGGGCAAATACGGTTTCCGTCAATGATACGTGTAACGGACATACACAAGCGCTTCGGCACGCTCGAGGTGCTCAAGGGGGTCTCGCTGGAGGTCGCGGCGGGCGAGGTGGTCTCGATCGTCGGGGCGAGCGGCGCCGGCAAGACGACGCTGCTGCAGATCATGGGCACGCTCTCGCGTCCCGACGCGGGGCGTGTCGAGATCGACGGCCGCGACGTCTTCGCGCTGGGCGACAAGGCGCTGTCGGCCTTCCGCAACGAGCGCATCGGCTTCGTCTTCCAGTTCCACCACCTGCTGCCCGAATTCACGGCCTTCGAGAATGTCTGCATTCCGGGGTTGATCGGGCGGCGCCCGCGGGCCGAGGTCGAGCGCCGCGCCGCGGAGCTGCTCGCCATGATGAACCTCACGGCGCGCCGCGATCACAAGCCCGGGCAGCTCTCGGGCGGCGAGCAGCAGCGCGTGGCCATCGCCCGGGCGCTCATCAACTCCCCGGCGGTGCTGCTGGCCGACGAACCGTCGGGCAACCTCGACACGCACAACCGCGACGAGATCCACCGCCTCTTCTTCGAGCTGCGCGACAAACTGGGTCAGACCGTCGTCATCGTCACCCACGACGAGGGGCTTGCGGCGATGGCCGACCGGAAGATTACGATGTCCGATGGCCGGATCGTGTGACGACGGGGTGCGGGAGCTGCTCGAACGGCTCCACGACCGCTACAACCGGCCCGAGTTCATCGACTGCGACCCGATCGCCGTGCCGCACCGCTTTACGGAGCGTGCCGACCGTGAGATTGCGGGCTTTCTGGCCGCGACGATCGCCTGGGGCAACCGCCGGACGATCGTCCGCAACGGGCACCGCCTGATGCACTTCCTGGATGACGCCCCGGCCGACTTCGTGCGCAACGCCTCGGAGCGGGAGCTTGCACACCTCGACGGCTTCGTGCACCGCACCTTCAACGGCGGGGACCTGCGCGACTTCGTGCTGGCGCTGCGCCGCATGGAGCAGCTGTACGGAGGCCTCGGCGCCTTCTTCGAGACGCAGTATGCGGCGACGGAGAGCCTGCCCGCCGTGCTGGCGGCTTTCCGCCGGGAGTTTCTCGCCGCCGAGCATGCGCCGCATTGCGAGAAGCACCTCTCCGACATCGGGCGGGGCGCCGCCTGCAAGCGGCTCTGCATGTTCCTGCGCTGGATGGTCCGGCGCGACGACCGCGGCGTGGATTTCGGCCTCTGGACCGGCATTCCGATGTCGGCGCTCCGCCTGCCGCTCGACGTGCATGTCGGCGAGGTGGGCCGCCTGCTGGGGCTGCTCGGACGCCGGCAGAACGACTGGCGGGCCGTCGAGGAGATCACCGCCCGGCTGCGGGAGTTCGATGCCGTGGACCCCGTGCGCTTCGACTATGCACTTTTCGGCGCCGGGATCGACGGCTGCCTGCATGTTAACGAATAGACGATGTTCCAGTTCAAACACTTCTCCATCCGTCAGGACCGCTGCCCGATGAAGGTCGGGACCGACGGCGTGCTGCTCGGTGCCTGGGCCGATGCGGGAGCCGATGCGCGGCGCATCCTCGATGTGGGGACCGGCACGGGCCTCATCGCCCTGATGCTGGCCCAGCGGACCGCCGCGCTGCCCGGCGTGCGCATCACGGGGGTCGATGTCGACGACGTGTCGCAGGCGTGCGAGAATGCCGCCGCCTCGCCTTGGGCCGCGCGCGTGGAGTTCGTGCAGTGCCCCGTGCAGGAGTACCGCCCCGGCGAGCGCTTCGACCGCATCGTCTCCAATCCGCCCTATTTCGTCGATTCGCTCACCTGCCCCGATGCGGGGCGCACGACGGCGCGTCATGCCGTGACGCTCCGCTACGGGGAGCTGTGCGATGCCGTCGTGCGGCTGCTGGCTCCCGGAGGACGCTTCGCCGTGATCCTGCCGACGGCCGAGGCGGCGCGTTTTCTGGCGGAGTGCCGCGGGCGGCTCGTGCTCTGCCGCCGCACGGACGTGCGCACCACGCCGCGCCGCGAGGCCCGGCGCGCGCTCATGGAGTTCCGCCTGTTCGACGCCGTGCCCGATCCTGCGGCGCCGCCCGCCTGCCGCCGCGACGAACTGGTCATCGGCACGGGCGAACACGAGTGCTACACGGAGGAGTACCGGACGCTGACCCGCGATTTCTACCTGAAATTTTGACGAAACGCGAAAATACGTTACATTTGCATCTATGGATAAAAAACCTGCGCGTATGAAAGCACAACTTTTGGCCCTTGCGCTGCTGGTCTGCGGCGCCGCTGCGGCCCAGAATCCCTACATAGCCGTTCAGGGCGCCGTGGAGAGCGCCGACGGCATCACGGTCTCGAATCCGCGGACGATCCTTGCCGTGGACGTCACCGTCGAGCGCGACCTGACGCTCTGCGGCCCCTATGCGCGCTATGCGCAGAAGTTCCTCGGCGTGCGGGCCCCGCTCAGCGACCGGACCGTCTGGAGCATTACCGGGGCGCGTATCGCGCTGCTCGACGGCGCGACCTACCTCAATGCCGCGGCTCCGGCCGCACCCGAGACCCGCGTCGTGTCGCACGCCGGATCGGACGAGGAGTTCGCGCGGCTGCAGCCCGACAAGACCGACATGTCCACCCCCGCCCTGGAGGATGCCGCCCGCGATGCGGCCAACCGCATCTATTCGCTGCGCCGCCACCGCCTGGAGCTCATCACGGGCGAAGCCGGCGAGAATGTCTTCGGCGAGGGGCTGAATGCCGCCCTGCGCGAGATCGACCGCCTCGAACAGGCCTATCTGGAGCTCTTCCTCGGCAAGCGGGTCGTCTCGACCTCGACGCGCCGCTATGTCGTCTATCCGCAGGCCGACAAGCAGCAGTATATCCTCTGCCGCTTCAGTGCGGCATCGGGACTGCTGCCCGACACCGACCTCTCGGGTGACATCGTGCTGTTGCAGATCGAACCCTCGGGCGCTCCCGTCGCTGCGGCGATCGAGGCTCCGGCCAAGGAGAAGCGCGTCTTCCAGTGCCGCGTGGCCGATCCCGCCACCTGCACGGTCCTCTGCGGCGGCCGCGAATATGCCCGCTCGGTGCTGCCCGTCTTCGAGTTCGGCCGCACGGTCAATGTGCTCCTGCCGGCTGCCCGCTAACCGATCCGCACGATGGATTTCACTTCACGCATGGTGGCGCTGCTCGGCGAGCTGCGCCGCGAGCGCAACGGTGCCGTGGCCGATGCCATGTGCCTGTGCGGCAAACCCTACGGACTCAACTACGGGGTGAGTCTCCCGACCCTGCGGCGGATTGCCCGGGCCGAGACGCCCGACCATGATTTTGCCCGCTACCTCTATGTGCAGGATGTGCGCGAACTGCGCCTCGCGGCGCTGTACATTGCGCAGCCGGAGCGCGTGACGATGGACGAAGCGGCGTTTTGGGCCGCGGGGATCATCAACTCCGAGGTGGCCGAGGAGGCCTCCTTCGCCCTGCTGTCACGTGTCGGTGTGCTGCCGGAACTTTTCCGAAGCTGGATAACGGCCTCGCCGCTGTTGCAGTATGCGGCGCTGCTGGCTGCCGCCCGCTCGCCGCAGGCTTCGCTTGCGTGGGTCGATGCGGTGCTGGAGGCCGTACACCGCAATGCCGTCGAGGCGGAGGCGCTTGTTGCCGCAGCCCGAAGTGTCGCCGCGGCGGATACCTCCGCGGCGCCTGCCGCCGGGATTGCCGGAGCGGCGGGGCAGGCTGCTTCGGCCTCCTTCGCCGCGCGTGCGACCCGTCTGGTGGCACAGGGAGCCGTGGCGCTGTGTGTGGCCGTCGGAAGCCAAAACGAAGAGAACCGGCTCGCGGTGCACCGCAAGGCCGGTTCTCTGGGCAAGCTCCCTGCCGAAGACTGCGTCCACGAGGAGCTCGCCTGGCGTCTGGAGCCGTGACCCCGTCTCTTCAGCCCGATTTGTCTCCGAACCGGATGCCGTGAATCGTCCGCGGGTCCGGTTCGTCGTTTCGCGGCCTTTTCGGTCGGAGGTCTCCGGCTGCCGGGACGGCGCGATGTGTCTCGCACCCTTGCGGCAGCGTGATATCCCGTTGCAAGATCCGTTCCGAAAATGGCGGCCGGGTGCCGTGGGTCGCCCCGCTGTGGCGAGAAATGTCGCGGATTGCAATCGTTCGGCCCGTTCCGGATATAATTCCGTCCGCACCTTTCCGTCTGCCCTCGCCTGTCCGCACTCTCCCGTCCGTCCGTGCCCTCCGTAACGCACCGGGCGGCGAAGAGAATGTATCTCTCCGCCGCCCGGTATGTCTTCCGGCTTTATGCCGTCGGTCTCATTCTTGTGTCCGGTTTTTTTTTCGTCTTGTCACCCGGCCTTGTCCGGTTTTTTCTTTTGCCGTCCGGAACCCTTCTTGCCGTCCGGGGCTTTCCCTGTTGCTCGCCCTCTCCGCAGCAGATTCGCCGGCGCCTACTCCGTGAAGAGGGCGCGCGGCAGCTGGTCGATGCTGTTGATTGTGACGACCTCGATCCCCTTGGGACGTTTCGTCCCCTTGGCGAGGTAGCCCGAAACGACGATGCGGCGGAAGCCGAGGCGGGCGGCCTCGCTGATGCGCTGCTCCGTGCGCGGAGCGGGGCGCACCTCGCCCGAGAGGCCGATCTCGCCCGCGCAGCAGATGCCCTCACCGACCGGCCGGTCGTAGTAGGAGGAGATTACGGCGGCGGCAACCGCGAGGTCGAGCCCCGGGTCGGAGACCTTGAAACCTCCGGCGAAGTTCAGGAAGACATCCTTCTGGAACATCTTCATCCCCACGCGCTTCTCCAGCACGGCCAGCAGCATGTTCATGCGGCGCGTGTCGAATCCCGTGGCCGTGCGCTGGGGCGTGCCGTAGGCTGCGCCGCACACGAGCGCCTGCACCTCGATCAGGTAGGGGCGCACGCCGTCGGCCGCAGCACCCACGGCGATGCCGCTCAACGGCTCCTCGTAGTGGGTCAGCAGGATCTCCGAGGGGTTGTCCACGGCGCGCAGCCCCGCGTCGAGCATCTCGAAGACGCCGATCTCGAACGTCGCGCCGAAGCGGTTCTTGATGCCGCGCAGGATGCGGTAGATGTTGTTGCTGTCGCCCTCGAACTGGAGCACGACGTCGACGATGTGCTCCAGAATCTTCGGCCCGGCAATCGTGCCGTCCTTGGTGATGTGGCCGATGAGGAAGATCGACGTGCCGGTCGACTTGGCATATTTGAGCAGCGTGGCGGCGCACTCGCGGATTTGCGACACACTGCCGGCCGAGGAGTCGATCAGCTCGGTGTAGATCGTCTGGATCGAGTCGATGACCACGATGTCGGGTTGCTGCTCGGTGATCTGCGCCACGATGTTTTCGAGCAGCGTTTCGGGGTAGATCAGGCACTCGTCGTTGCCGATGCCGATGCGTGCGGCGCGCATCTTGATCTGCTCGGCCGACTCCTCGCCCGAGACGTAGAGCGTCTTGAGGCCGTTGTCCGTGAGGGCGATCTGCAGCGAGAGGGTCGACTTGCCGATGCCCGGCTCGCCGCCCAGCAGCACGAGCGACCCCGGCACCAGTCCGCCGCCCAGCACGCGGTTCACCTCCGCGTTGCCCAGGTCGATGCGGCGGTGTTCGCTCTCGCGGATGTCGCGCACGCGCTGCGGCCGCGACGCGGGCAGGGGCCCGGCGACCGTCGCGGCGACCGACCCGCTCTCGCGGGCGATGATCTCCTCGGTAAAGGTGTTCCACTCGCCGCACGAGGGACACCGCCCCAGCCACTTCGGGGCCTCGAAACCGCAGTTGCGGCAGAAAAATGCCTTCTTGACCTTTGCCATCGTCGTGTCGTTCGGTTTATTGCCGGTGCGAGGTGTACTCCTTGCGCAGCACCTGCGTGATCTTCGCGTCGGGGTAGCGCGCCTGGTATTCGGCCGTGAGATCGACGGTCAGCAGCGCCTGCCGCAGCCCCTCCTCGCCCGTGTAGGCCGTGACGGTGCACGTGTAGGCCTGCTCTCCGAAGTAGAAGCTGATGGCCGTCGCCCCGGGCTGCTTCATGAAGCCCCCCGAAACGGTCTCCGCACCGGCGGCGGGGCGCACCGTGAGCCGTCCGCTGTCGGCATATTTGAAGTCGAGCGTGTAGACGCCGCCCGCCTGTACGGGTGCGGCGGCCAGCACCTCCTCGCGGAGCTGTGTCACGAGGGGATTCTCCGGCTCCTCGACCGTCCCGTCGTCGGAGCCTGTCCCGGTACCGTCGTCCGTTCTGGTCCCGTCGTCGGAGCCTGTCCCGGTGCCGTCGTCCGTCACGGTTCCGGTGTCCGTCCCTGTTCCCGTCCCGTCGTCGGTGCCGGTTCCCCCTTCGCCTTCTCCCTCACCGGGCTGCGGTTCGGGTTCGGGCTGCGGCTCGGGCGTCTCCTCCTCGACCGTGACCGACACCTCGATCCGCACGACGGGGTAGGAGGTCGTGTAGTAGTACTCCGATGCATCGTCGCAGCCTCCGGCCAGCAGCATCAGCGCGGCGGCCGTCAGCGCGCCGAGTCCGTATCGTATCCGGGCATTCATAATCCGAGCTCCTGGTCGATCAGTATGACGAGCACGCGCCCGGCGGGGTGGCAGCGCAGCATCTCCATGCGGGTGTTGCAGATGCGGTCCTCCGAGTTGCAGTCCATGCAGACGCCCGTCTTGGCGCAGGGCGTGCGGAAGCCCGGGTGGCGGGCGATGTTCTGCGGGGCCGCAATGCGGCGGATGCGCTCCTCGGCCTCGGTGCGGTCGGCGACGATCTTGTTGCGGCCCGCCACGAGGATCACCTTGCGGGGTCCGAAGGCCACCGGAGCGATGCGGTTGCCCACCATGTCGAGCCAGTGGAGCGTTCCCTCCGTCGTCACGGCGTTGATGCCCGTGACGAAGAGGTCCGACAGCAGGGCCTGCCGGCGTATTTCGAGCCGCTCGGGGCGGGGCATCGACGAGTCGAATCCGTCGAGCAGCGTCATGCCGGTCTGCCCGCGCAGCCACTCGATGATGCCCGTTGCGCGCATGGTCATCGAGTCGCCGAACGACACGAGCTGCGGCTTCTCCTCGCCGATGGTGCGTTTCATGATCTCGAAGGCCTCTTCGGGCGTGGCGACCGTCTCGACCTCGAAACGGTGGCGGCGCAGCGCGGCGGCACAGGCGGCGATGCGATCCGTAGTCTGTTCCATCTCGTTCTCTTTTTTGCGGTTTTTATTGCAGTTTGCGTTTCACGACGGCGGGATTCCCGGCCGCCAGCGAGTCGTCGGGTATGTCGCGTGTCACGACGCTTCCGGCCGCGATGATGCAGCGGTTGCCGATGCGCACGCCCGGGCATACGATCACGCCGCCGCCCAGCCAGCAGTCGTCCCCGATCTCGATGCGCAGTCCCCGTTCGACGGGAAGGCGGCGCTCGACGTAGTCAATGGGGTGCTGCGGCGTGTAGAGCTGGCAGTTGGGGCCGATGAGCGTGTGGTTGCCGATCGTGATGCCCCCGCAGTCGAGGAACGTGCAGTTGTAGTTGATGACGACCCCTTCGCCCACCTGCGTGCGGAACCCGAAGTCGCAGAAGAAGGGGGCGATCAGGTAACTCGTCTCGGGGAATCCCGGGATGAGCTCCCGCAGGGCGGCGCGGTAGGCCGCCGTGTCGCGGTAGGGGGTCGAGTTGAGCCGTTCGAGGCGTTCGTGTGCCCGGATGTTCAGCTCCAGGGCTTCCGGGTCGCTGTAGTCGTACAGCTCCCCGCGCATCATCTTTTCGAGCTCGGTCATGGTGTCGTTTCGTTATTTGATGAAGAAGCGGTAGACGTCGTTTCCGTTGGCGTAGAGCAGCAGGAAGAGGATGATGATGAGTCCCACGTACTGCGCCGCCTCGAGCACGCGGTCGCTGACCTTGCGCCCGGAGATCATCTCCCAGAAGGTGAAGATCGCATGCCCGCCGTCCAGCCCCGGGATGGGCAGGATGTTCATCACGGCGAGGATGATCGACAGGAAGGCGGTCTTGAGCCAGAAGTCCTGCCAGTCCCAGCTGCCGGGGAAGATGCTGCCGATGGCGATGAATCCGCCCAGCTCCTCGTACATCTTCGTCTTGGGCTGCACGATCAGCTTGAGCTGCTCCCAGTAGGAGGCGATCACCTTGCCGGTCTTGTGGATGCCGGCCGGGATGGCCTGCCAGAAGGTGTAGTGCTGCGTGCGCAGCTCGAAGGGCTGCGGGTCGGCAAAGACGCCGAGGGTCCCCTCGGCCGAGATCGGAATGCCGAGCCCGGCGATGCGCTCGCCGCCGCGCAGGACGGTGACCGACACCGTGTCTCCGGCCTTCGACTGGAGGTAGCGGCGGTATTCCGTGTAGGTGGCGTCGTGCACGCCGTCGATCGCGACGATCTCGTCACCCCGCTGCAGGGCGGCGGCCGTCGGTGCCGCGACGCTGTCGATCAGGAAGGGCATGCGCAGCGTGAAGAGGTTTTCGTAGCCCTTTTCGCGGCGCATGTCGATCAGCTCATCGAGGGTCAGGTGGAGCGTCACCTGCTCTCCGTTGCGCAGCACGACCACCTCGCGGTCGCTCTCCGTGATGAGCAGCTGGTTAAGCAGCATGGAGACGTCGTCGACCTTCTCGCCGTCGATCGAGACGAAGCGGTCGCCGTCGCGGAATCCCATCCGGTGGCCCGCCTCGTTGAAGTTGTAGCCCCAGCGGGCCTCGTCGTTCGGAAAGTAGGTCTCGCCCCACGTGTAGCAGATGCCGATGTAGATCGTGATGGCCAGCAGGACGTTCATCACCACGCCGGCGATCATCACCAGAAAGCGCTGCCAGGCGGGCTTGGCCCGGAACTCCCAGGGCTGCACCTCGCGCTGCTGGTACTCCTTGTCCATCGACTCGTCGATCATGCCCGCGATCTTGACGTAGCCGCCCAGCGGCAGCCAGCCCAGTCCGTATTCGGTGTTCCCGCGGCGGAACTTGAAGAGCGAGAACCACGGGTCGAAGAAGATGTAGAACTTCTCGACGCGGATGCGGAAGACGCGCGCCATGATGAAGTGTCCCAACTCGTGGATACCCACGAGGATCGTGAAGCAGAGGAAGAATTGAAGAATCTTGATGATGAGTTCCATGGGAAGGTGTTTACTTGTTGAGGTATTCCGCGGCCAGCGCCCGGGCCTCGGCGTCCGAGGCGGCGAAGGCCGCAAGGTCGGGCGAAGAGACGAACGTCGCGCGCGTCAGGGCGTATTCGATCGCACGCACGATGTCGAGCCATGCGCAGCGGCGGGAGAGGAAGGCCGCGACGGCCGCCTCGTTCGCGCCGTTCATCGTGCAGGCCGCCGTGCCGCCGCGCCGCAGGCAGTCGTAGGCGATGTCGAGGGCGGGGTATTTCACGCGGTCGACCTCGGCGAAGGTCAGCTGCGGATGCTCGAGGAAGCTGAAGCGCTCGCCCGGACGGCAGGCCCGGTCGGGGTACATCAGCGCCAGGCTGATCGGCATGTGCATGTCGGGCGTGCCGAGCTGCGCCTTGATGGCGCCGTCCTCGAATTCGACCATCGAGTGGACGATCGACTGCGGGTGCATCACGACCGCGATCTTCTCCGCGGGCGTGCCGAAGAGCCAGTGGGCCTCGATGACCTCGAAGCCCTTGTTGACGAGCGTCGAGGAGTCGATCGTGATCTTCGCGCCCATGTTCCACTGGGGATGGTGCAGCGCCTGCTCCACGGTGACCGAGGCGAGCTCTTCGCGCCGCAGGTCGCGGAAGGCGCCGCCGCTGCAGGTGATGATCAGCCGCCGGATCGGGGCCCGTTCGCCCGCGAGGCACTGGAAGATGGCCGAGTGCTCGGAGTCGATCGGCAGGATGGGGGCCTTGTGGCGGCGGGCAAGGGGCATGACATACGAGCCGCCCACGACGAGCGACTCCTTGTTGGCCAGCGCCAGTTTCTTGCCCGCCTCGAGCGCCGCGACCGTGGGGGCCAGACCGGCATAGCCGACCAGGGCGTTCACCACGACGTCGACGTTGCCCGCGGCGGCAACCTGCGCCACGGCCTCGTCGCCCGCATAGACCTTCGTGTCGGTGTCGGCCAGCGCGTCGCGCAGGGCCGCGTAGCACTCCCTGTCGGCGATGACCGCGGTGTCGGCGTCGAACTCCCGGGCCTGCGCGGCCAGTTGCTGCCAGTTGCGATGGGCTGTCAGCGTGCGGACCTCGAAGCGGTCGGGGTTCTCACGCACGATGTCGAGCGTCTGTACGCCGATCGAACCGGTCGACCCCAGGATGGCAAGTCGTTGTTTCATGGGTTGTAGTCAGAAGACGATGTATGATTCCGGGTCCACGGGCTTGCCGTTGCTCCAGAGTTCAAATTCAAAGCGCGGCACCTCCCCGTCCACCGCTTCGGCGTTGTAGCCGATCTGATCGCCGGCACGCAGGGTCTGGCCCGTGCTGACGAGCGACTGCGAGAGGTGGCGGTAGACCGAGATCAGGTTGGCGGCGTGCTGCACGCAGACGACATACCCCGTTTCGGGGCTCCAGAGGCTCATGACCACCGTGCCGTTGTCGATGGCCGTCACGCGGTCGCCGGCCGTGGCGGCGATCTTCACGCCGAGGCGGCCCGCCGCGATGTCGAAGCGGTCGGTGATGATGCCGTCGACAGGCGGTGCCAGCTGGATGGCCTCGCGGACCTGCCGGCGCGAGGCGGTGCCGTCCCCGGCAAGCGAGTAGGGGCCGTCGCCCTCCATCTCGGCGCGCAGGAGCGAATCCTCGTGCGACGGCATGACGAGCAGCTTGCTCGCGCGCGTGCTGTCCGAGGCGGGAAGCGACCGCGCCACGGGGGTCTTGCCGTCCAGAATCAGCGAGATGTTCTCGTTGTAGGTCATCATGTCGTTGAGCATGCGCTCCATCGAGTCGAGGCGGATGATGTTCTGCACGAGGCTCTCGCGCGAACGGTCGGCCTCGGTGCGGTAGCCGGGCAGAAACTCCAGTACGGGCGTGTAGGCCACCAGCGAGAGAATCAGGATGAAGAGCAGCAGCAGGAAGGCCACCAGTGCGGCGAAGATGCTCGCGGGCGAGAGGTGGATGTGCCACTCCTCGGAGTTGTCCGTGGCGTTGAGCATGTTGAAGCGCCGCTTGCGGAACAGCCCGAGCCACCAGGAGCGTATTTTCTTGAACAAAGCCATGCGTCGAATCGTGTAGGATCGCCCGGAAGCGGAGCCGGCGTGCAGGAAGCGGTGCCGACCGCTTCGCTGGTCGGAGTGTCCGACCCGGGCGGAATTTAGCAGCTACAAAGATAACATAAGCCGCGCGGAATGCCAAATTTATTTGGCGGTTCGCCCGGCGGAACTTTTTTGTGTTCCGACGGCCGAAATTGATGAAAAGGCTTGCAGGTGGAATCGGAAATTGCTAACTTTGTATCTGTTTAGACACAACGTCAAAAAACAATAAAATATGGTAAAACCCACATTATTGGTTCTCGCAGCGGGTATGGGTTCCCGCTACGGATCTCTCAAGCAGATGGACGGTGTAGGCCCCAACAACGAGGCGATCATCGACTATTCGGTCTACGATGCCATCCGTGCCGGCTTCGGCAAGGTTGTTTTCGTCATCCGCCACTCCTTCGCCAAGGAGTTCCTGGAGGTCTTCTCGGCCGATCGTTTCGGTGGCCGGATCGCCGTGGAGGTCGTTTATCAGGAGCTCGAAAACCTGCCCGAAGGGGTCACCGTGCCGGAAGGCCGCGTGAAGCCCTGGGGTACGAACCACGCCGTGATGATGGCGGCCGGGGCGATTCACGAGCCGTTCGCCGTCATCAATGCCGACGACTTCTACGGAGCCGAGGCCTACCGGGTGATCGGCGACTATCTCTCGCAGCTCGACGGCAGCCGGAACCGCTACTGCATGGTGGCCTACGACCTGAACCGGACCCTTTCGGAGAACGGCACCGTCTCGCGCGGCGTCTGCACGGTCGACGCGAAGGGAAACCTCGCTTCGATGGTCGAGCGGACGCAGATCGAGCGCATGGCCGACGGCCGGATCGTCTTCCACGACGGCGGCGCCGACGAGGAACTGGCCGAGGATACACCCGTCTCGATGAATCTCTTCGGTTTCACGCCCGACTACTTCACCTATTCAAAGGAGTATTTCGGCACGTGGTACGCACAGAACCGTGAGAATCTGAAGAGCGAGTTCTACATCCCGACGATGGTCAACAAGCTCATCGGCGACGGAACGGCCGAGTTGCGCGTGCTGCGTTCGACGGCACAGTGGCACGGCGTCACCTACAAGGAGGACAAACCGGCCCTGATGGCGGCCATCGAGAAGATGATTGCCGAAGGCAAGTATCCGCGCGACCTCTGGAAATAGTCATCCGGGCTGCCGATCCGACCGGTGCGGACCTCTGCGCAGATCGGATCGGACGGAGCCTTGATCCTTGCCGGGCCGTATGTCGATGGACATGCGGCCCGGATTTTTTTGTTCGAGCCTTCCGGGTGGTTGCGGTCGGCATTCGGTTCTGTACGGCCGGGGCCAGTTTTGCCGTGTTCGGGTTGGATTGGTTGCGGGCCGGTCCTGCCCGGTTTTGTTTTATTGTGTCCATTCCAGTCCATTCCAGTCTATTCCAGTCTATTCCAGTCTATTCCAGTCTATTCCAGTCTATTCCAGTCTATTCCAGTCTATTCCGGTCCATTCTATTCCCGTCCCGCCCGTCCCGCCCGTCCCGCCCGTCCAGTCCCGTCCGGTCCAGTCCGGTCTAACCCCGTCTGGCCCAGTCCGTCCCGTTCCAGTCCAGTTTAGCCCAGCCTGGCCCTGCCCAGCTCGGCCCTGTCCGACCCGTGCTTGTCTGAGGGAGCGGGGTAGTGGTCCCTGTCGGGCGGGCTCTCTGCGGGCTGACTGATGGAGGGGGAAGCCCCGCGATCTAACGGATAATCGGGCGAGTTCTCTGCGGGCTGACCTTCTGTCGTGAGAACGGTCTGTCGGGGAGAGGCCCTGTCGGGCAGTTGTGCGGCCGGGTGGGCGCGCTCGCGGTGGCTGTGCTGGCTGGCATTCTTTCCTTGCAAGTACGGAAAAGGCGGGGCACATTGCGTGTCCCGCCTTTTGACTGTATCGGAATTTTTTTTCGGTCAGTCCAGAAAGCCCTGATCGACAAGCATCTCTCTGACCCGTGTCCAGTCTACGACCGGCCGGCTGCATCCGTCGACGAAGCGCAACGGAATGCCGAGGCTGCTGTCGTCGATGTAGAGATCGGCATAGACCTTCGGTGAAGCCGTCCATTTGCGTTGCGAGGGGTTCTCGTTGATCGCATAGAGCGGAATGCCGCGGCTGCGGAACCAGTCGACCGCCTGCTCCAGCAGTGCGCCGTGGCGCATCGTGTGGAGGATGAGCCGGTACCCGTTCGCGACAAGCTCCTTGAGGACCGGTACGGCTCCGGCGTCCTCCCCGATGTGGGGGTATTCGTGCGTGACGACCGTTCCGTCGAAGTCGAGCGCGATGGTTGCGTTTCGGATGGCCATGGTTTACCGTCTGATCTTGCGGGCCATTTTGCGCAGGAAGAGCATGATCCGCTTGCGGTAGCTGTCGTCCTTCTTGTCGTCGTAGCCGTATCCATACCCGTAGCCGTAGCCGTAGCCATAACCATATCCATAGCCGTGGCGGTGTGTGCGGGTGCCGTTCAGCACGATGCTCATGTTGTGGAGCTTCTTCTCCCGGTAGAGCCGCTCGATGTCGGGCAGCTGGCGACGGTCGAGCACACCCTCGCGCACGATGTAGAGGCAGAGGTCCGACAAGCGGTCCGTGATGACGGCATCGGCGACAGACATGGCCGGCGTGCTGTCGAGGAAGATGTAGTCGTAGCGTGTGCGCAGCTCGGCAATGAGCTGGTCCAGCTTCTCCGAGAGGAGCATCTCGGTGGGGTTGGGCGGCTGGATGCCGGCCAGAATCACGTCGAGGTTCTTGTGGATGCCCGGGTTGTAGATCAGCTCGTTGATATCGGTGATCGTGCCGGCGAGGTATCCCGTGATGCCGCGCTTGTTGTTACCCTGCCCGAGTTGCGAGGAGAGGGCGTGGCGGCGCAGGTCGAGGTCGACCAGCACGACGCGCTTGCCGGCCATGGCCAGGGTCATGGCGAGGTTCATCGCCACGAACGTCTTGCCGGCATGCGGGTCGGAAGAGGTGAAGTGGACGCTCTGGACCGTCTTGCCCGAGGAGACGTTCATGAAGGTCATGTTCGAGCGCAGGATGCGGAAGGCCTCCGAGAGCGGGTCGCGACCCGTTTCGCGGACGACGATGCCGTTCTTGGTCTCTCCCTCGAAGGTCGGAATGTCGCCCAGGAAGGGGACGCTGAGGTTGTCCTCGATGTCCTTGCGGCCGCGGATCGTCGTATCGAGCATGCCGATCAGGAAGAGCAGTCCGAACGGAATGGCCAGACCGGCGATCAGTGCCATGCACAAGATGATCATCGACCGCGGAGCCACGGGTGCTGCGCTGCCGTAGGCCATGTCGATCGTGCGGGAGTTCGACTCGGCGATGGCGTAGTTGAGCTGGGTCTCCTCCTGCTTGTTGAGCAGGTAGAGGAAGAGTTCCTCCTTGATCTTCTGCTGACGCGTGATGCCGAGAATGACCTTCTCCTGCGAGGGCATGGTCGAGATGCGGCGGTTGGCCTGCTCCTCCTCCTCGCGCAGGGCCTTGCGCTGGATCTCGAGGGCCGAGATGTGCGAGTCGAGCGATGCGAGAATCGAATGGCGCAGCGACGAGAGCACGTTGTCCAGCTCCTGGATTACGGGGCTGTTGTCGGTACTGTTCTCCGCCAGCTTGTCACGGCGCAGCACGACGGTGTTGTACTTGTCGATTTGTGTCGAGACGGCCGTGTTGTCGAGCGTCGCCAGGACGGGGATCAGCATGCCGGCATTGGCCGAGTCGGTGAGGTAGGTCCGGATGAATTCCGCCACGTTGATCTGGTTGTCCAGCGAAAGGCCCTCGGCCTTGTAGCGGGAACTCTCCGTCACGGTGCGGGCCGCCTCCGACGAGATGTCGATCATGTTGTTGTCCTTCTTGATGTCTTCGATGCTGCGGTCCACGTCTCCCAGCTCGCGGCCGATCACCTCCAGTCGGGCCTGGATGAACTCCGCCGTGCGGATCGATATCTGGCGCTTGTCCTCGATGGCATCGTCGTTGTAGGCGGTGATCAGCGTGTTGATGACATCTTCGGCCCGCTTGGGTACCGAGTTGTTCATCGAGATGGTGACGATCGAGGCGTCCTTGCTGACCACGTCGCACTTTACGGCAGCCCGATAGGCGCTCGTCGCTGCGGCCAGGGAACTTTTGCCGATGTGGATCGGTTCGTCGAGGTACTTCTCGTCATCCATGTAGAGCGTCTTGTTCACCACGATGCGGCCCACGGGGGTGGCGATCGTGTCGCCGTAGGAGGCGGTCAGGACTTGCTTGCTCTCCTGTTTGGTAATGAACTCGTCGTCGAAGCGCGTAAGACGGATCTTGTCACCTTCGAGCGGGGTGATTTCCATCGAGCAGGAGAGCTTGTCGTTGTTGTCGACAAACTGCACGTCGATAGGGCTCTGCGTGTAGAGCGCCCGCGTGCGCAGCCGCTCGCGGACGGTGTAGTTCGTGGTCAGGTTGAGGCGCTTGACGACCTCCTCCATCAGCCGGCGCGACTGGAGGATGTAGACCTCGTTGTCGACGTTGCGGCGCGACTGGAATCCGGCCAGGTCGCTGAAGGCCTGCAGTTCGACGTCTCCGCCCTTGCGGCTGTCCTTCACGAGAATCGTGGCCGTGCGGCTGTAGACCTTCGGCGTGCTGGCCAGGTAGTAGTAGGCGATGCAGAGGCAGAATACGACCGAAAGCGCGAACCAGTACCAGTTGTCGATCACCATGCGGATGATGTCGTGCAGGGAGATATTGGCCGCCGAGGTGTCGGACTCCTGTGCCTGTACCGGCTGCTGGGGTGTATGATTTTCCATCATGACTGTTTGTTATCTTGTGAGGGTTACGATGAGCGTGGCGACGGAGATGGCCGTACTTACGAGCGAGAGGTAGAAGCTCCGGTTCTGGTTGAATTCACCCGTCTGCGCCTTGTATTTGTTGGGTTTCACGTAGATCACGTCGTTCTGCTGGATGTAGAAGGCCGGGGAGTTGAAGATATCCTTCGACGTGAGGTCGAGGTATTCGATCGAACGGACCCCGTTTACCTCGCGCTGCACGGCTACCTCGGTGCGGATACCGAAGACGGTCATGTCGCCGGCCATGGCAAGGGCGTCGAAGATCGAAATCTTGTCGCGCGTGACGTTGTACTGTCCGGGGCGGGCCACCTCGCCGATGACCGAGATCTTCATGTCGTCGAACTGCACGTTGACCGTGGGGTCGTTGATGTATCCGCCCTCCCGGATCTTGCCGGCAATGGCTTCGGCCAGCTCGTGGCGCGTGAGACCGTTGCACTGCACCTTCCCGATGATGGGCATTTCGAGAAAGCCCGCCTCGTCCACCGTGCGGACCTGCAGCGACTGGGAGGTCGATGCGGAAGCCGTTTGTCCACCCGTGAGCGAGTTGTATGAGGTGGCGGAGTTGAACGGTACGGCGAGTTCGGGATCCTTGCTGTTGACCACGACGGTCAGCCGGTCGAAGGGCTTGATGCGGATCTGGCCCTGCTCGGCGATCTGTTCGGGTGTGTAGGGGCGCGCATCCTGGAGATACCAGACACGTTTCTGAGCCGCACACGAGGTGAGCAGCAGGACGATGAGCGCAACCGCTGATAGTCGAAGTTGATTCATGTGAGAAAAAGGCGTTTATAATATCGTGGGCAAAGTTAGTAAAAAATCCCCGAAAAAAAACCTCTCGGGTCCTTATTTGTAGGGAGGCTTTACGAATGTGTAGTTGCGAGGGGTTTCGGAGGCACTTTTTTTGTGAAAAAATCGTATCTTTGACCTTCCGGAAATAGAAAATCGAAAAATATGGAGAAGCAACTGCATCCCGAATGGAGCTACGGGGCCGTGCTGTACGAGATGAACGTGCGCCAGCTGACGGCGGAGGGGACGCTGCGGGCCGCTGCGGCGCGTCTGGCGTTCCTGCGCGATCTGGGGATCGATGCCGTGTGGCTCATGCCGGTCTACCCGATCGGGCGCACCAACCGCAAGGGCTCGCTGGGCTCCTACTACTCGATCAGCGACTATTGTGCCGTGAATCCCGAGATGGGCGACATGGCCGACTTCGATGCCTTCGTCGCGGAGGCGCACCGCCTGGGCATGAAGGTGCTGCTCGACTGGGTGGCCAACCATACGGCGCGCGACGCCCGCTGGATCGCGGAGCGGCCGGCCGACTGGTACGAGCGCGATGCCTCCGGAGCCCCGGCCGTGCCGTGGGACTGGACCGATACGGCGAAGCTCAACTACGCCAACCGCGACGTGTGGCGGGCCCAGGCCGATGCCATGGAGTTCTGGGTGACGCGGCATGCCGTGGACGGCTTCCGCTGCGACATGGCGATGCTCGTGCCGGCGGAGTTCTGGTACGAGACGATCGCCCGCCTGCGGGCCGTGAAGCCCGACCTCTTCATGCTGGCCGAGGCCGAGGAGCGCTACCTGTTCAACCACCATGCCTTCGATGCCTGCTATGCCTGGCAGATGCACCACCTGCTCAACGACGTGGCGCAGCAGCGGGTCCGCCTGACGGCCCTGCGCGACTACCTTTATGCCGATCGCGAAAGCTATCCGCAGTCGGCCATGCGGCTGGCCTTCACGTCGAACCACGATGAGAATTCGTGGAACGGCACGGAGTTCACGCGCCTGGGGGCTGCCCGCGAGATCATGGCCGCCTTCACCTTCGTCGTGCCGCGCGGCCTGCCGCTGATCTATACCGGACAGGAGATCGGCTACGACCATGCGTTCGCCTTTTTCGACCGCGATCCCATCCCGCACTACGAGGCCAATGCCTTTACGGAGTTCTACCGGCGGCTGACAGCCCTGCGCCACAACCATCCGGCCCTTGCCGCGGGCGAGCGGGGCGGCGGGATGATCGAAATCCGCAACAACGCCGAGGATTGCCTGCTGACGATGGTGCGCGAAGTGCCGGGCAGCCGCGTCATCGCGGTGATGAACCTCTCGCCCTACGCCATCCACGCCGACTACCGCACCGGCATCTATGCCGGGGAGTATGCCGATGCCATGACGGGCGAAACGTACCGCCTTGCGGAGCACGTCGAGGAGGAGATGGCGCCGTGGAGCTACCGGATTCTGACCCGCCGGTGGTAAGCGTCCCGCCGTTTCCCGGCCGGGCGGAAAAAATCCGCCCGCGTGCTGCCGGATGGAGGAAACGACGCAATTTTTTCTATCTTTGCCCGAGGTTATGAGAAAACTTGCAATCATCGCACTTCTGCTCGCCTGCACGTCGGGCGTCCTGGCCGCCACGTACCGCGTGGAGGAGGTCCCCAACGTCCAACAGGCGGACCGGCGACGCTATGTCTCCAATCCCGACGGAATCCTCTCCGACAGGACGGTCATGCGGCTCGACTCGCTGTGCGGGGCTTTGCGTGAGCGGGGCATTGCGCAGGTCGCCGTCGTGGCCGTGGACGACATCGCCGGAGGCGACACCTTCTCGTTTGCCATCGACCTCTTCCGCCGCTGGGGCGTGGGGCGCGCCGGTACGGACAACGGACTGGGCGTACTGCTCGTGCGCGACCTGCATGAAATCCGCTTCGTCACGGGCGGCGGCCTCGAGGGCGTGCTGACCGATGCCCTCTGCAAGCGCATCCAGATGAAATACATGCTGCCGTACTTCCGCGAGGAGAACTACGACGCCGGCATGACGGCCGGACTGCAGGCCGTCGCGCAGCTGCTCGAGGGCAGCGACGTCGACCTCGGGCTTCCCGAGGGGGCGGATGACGAACTGCCCGGATGGTTCATCCTGCTGATCGTCGCGGGTGTCGTCGGCATCCCGGTGCTGGTCTCCGTATGGAGCTACTATGCACGTCGGCGCTGCCCGCGCTGTCGCCGCTTGACGCTCGAGCTACGCTCGCAGCAGGTCGTGAGCCTCACCTTCAACAGCCGGGTTGTCGAGTACACCTATATATGTAAGCATTGCGGCGAGGTGGTGCGGCGACGTGTCCGCAGCCTGCGCGACGACCATTTCGGCGGCGGTGGCGGCGGCCCGATCATCGGCGGCTTCGGTGGCGGTGGCTTTGGCGGCGGTTCATTCGGAGGCGGCGGCTTCGGCGGCGGCTCGTTCGGGGGCGGCGGTGCCGGCTCGAAGTGGTAAGCGGCGCGGTGCGCCCCGTGCGGATGGAATACGACAAGCAAACTAACTGGTAAACAATCAAACGGACAAGTTATGAAAAAATGGATTTGGATCGGCGTTGTGGCCGTCGTGGCGATCTTTTTCTACGTCACCTACAACGGGTTTGTCAACAAGGAGGAGGGCGTGAATGCCGCCTGGTCGAATGTCGAGACGCAGTACCAGCGTCGTTCGGACCTGATTCCCAATCTGGTCAATACGGTCAAGGGCTATGCGGCGCACGAGTCGCAGACGCTCGCCTCGGTGACCGAGGCGCGGGCCAAGGCCACGTCGATCAACCTCTCGGCCGGGGAGCTGACCCCCGAGCGGCTGGCACAGTTCCAGCAGTCGCAGGCTGATGTGCGCTCGGCGCTGGGGCGCCTGATCGCCGTGGCGGAGAGCTATCCCGACCTGAAGGCCAACCAGAACTTCATCGAGCTGCAGTCGCAGCTCGAGGGGACGGAGAACCGCATCGCCGTGGCCCGCAAAGACTTCAACGACGCGGCCCGCAAGTACAACGTCGCCGTGCGGCGCTTCCCGTCGAATCTCGTGGCCGCCCTCTTCGGCTTCGACCAGAAACCCTATTTCGAGGCGGCCGAGGGGACGGAGACGGCCCCGCAGGTCGAGTTTTAGTTTTAGCGCGCGGTGGCCTCCGAAAGAGTGCGCGGCTACGTGCTGGGTGCCGTCGCCGCCGCCAGCTACGGACTCAATCCGCTCTTCGCCCTGCCGATGTATGCGGCGGGCATGGGGGCGGATTCCGTGCTGTTCTACCGTTACGTGCTGGCCGTTGTGCTGCTCGGGGCGCTGATGCTCGTGCGGCGGCGCTCGTTCGCCCTGCACCGGCGCGACGTCGTGCCGCTCGTGGTGATGGGGCTGCTCATGTCGGCCTCGTCGCTGCTGCTCTTCGAGAGCTACCACTTCATGGATGCGGGCGTCGCCTCGACGATCCTGTTCGTCTATCCGGTGATGGTCGCCGTCATCATGGCCGTGGGCTTCCACGAACGGCTGACGGCCGCCAGCGTCCTCTCCATCGCGCTGGCCTGCGCGGGTATCTCGCTCCTCTACAAGGGCGGTGACGGCGTGACGCTCAATCTGACGGGCGTGGTGCTGGTCTTCTTCTCGGCCCTCTCGTATGCCGTCTACATCGTGGGGGTCAACCGCTCGTCGCTGCGCACGATGTCCACCGAGAAGCTCACCTTCTACTGCCTGCTCTTCGGTTCGCTGATCTATGTCGTGCGGCTGCGCGGCTGCACGGAGCTGCAACCCGTTCCCGAACCCCTGCTGTGGATCAACGCCCTGTCGCTGGCGCTCTTCCCGACGGTCATCTCCCTGGTGGCGATGGCCGGGGCGATTCGCCGCATCGGCTCGACCCCCACGGCGATCCTCGGGGCGCTGGAGCCCGTCACGGCGCTGATCTTCGGCGTCACGGTCTTCGGCGAGCAGCTCACGCCGCGCATCATGCTGGGCGTGGTGCTGATCCTCGTCGCCGTGACGCTCATCATCGCGGGGCAGTCGCTCCATTTCCCGACGCCGGTCACGCACCTTGCACGCTGGATGGCCCATCCGCGCCTGCCGTACTGGGCCGTGCGCTGGGCCCGCAGTCTGCCGCTGCCGCGCCGGCACCGCCGGAGTTGACATACTCTCGTCATGACACATCACGGGCCGCAGGAGATAATTCCTGCGGCCCGTTTGATTTTCAATATGTTGTTCCCGTGTTACAGTCTGCTGCGGTCTTCGGCCGACCCGGCTTCGACGCTCTTCTTGCGGAAGGCCTTGCCCGACTTGAAGTTCCACGTGAGCCCGATGCGGTATTGTCTGCTGTTCCAGAACTGTAGCATGTCGACGCGGCGCACGAACCCTTCGCCGCGGGCCCCGACGTGCTGCCGCTCCTCGGTGAGGTTGCGGACGTTGAACGAGAGGGTGAAGCGCTCGCCGAAGCGTTTTTTGATCCCCGCGTGCAGCATCTGCTGCGGCTCGACCCAGCAGTTGCCCAGCTCGACACGGCTCTGGTAGCGGTAGGAGAGGTCGATGTAGAAGTTGGCCGGGAGCGTGAAGGTCGTCGAGGCGTAGAGGCTGTAGAGGTTCTGCCGGCTGACCGGGTCGTCCGCCCCGACACGCTGCGCCTGCCGCATGGCTATGGCGTTGACGTTCAGCTGCCACCACCGGGTGAGCTGGAAGGGAAGGTTGGCCGTGAGGTAGTAGCTCGTCATGGCGTCGTAGTTGACCCACGCGACGCAGAGCAGGTCGGGATCGTCGGCGTCGGGCAGGATCGTCTGCTGGATCTCGTCCGTCACGACGGTCAGGCCGGCCGTGAGTGTGTATTTGTGCTTCAGCACGAAGGTCAGGCTCGCGTCGTGCGTGTAGGAGGGCTTGAGCGCGGGATTGCCCGTCTGGTAGGTGTAGTCCGAAATCTGGCTCCGCTGCGGAGAGAGGCTCCAGAAGCTGGGGCGCGAGATGGTGCGGGCGTACTGCGCGATGAGCGAGTAGGCGCCGTCCTTCGAGAGCGAGTAGGAGATGTTGGCGTTGGGGAAGAGCGAGAAGTAGTCCTGCCCGACCTGCTTGCCCGTCGTGTGGGTGTACTCGCCGCGCAGCCCCGCCACGAGGCTCCAGCGCCCGAGATTGGCCGCGACGATGCCGTAGGCTGCGGCGATGTTCTCCGTGTAGTCGATCGAGAAGCTCTGGCGGTCGTTGCGCACCCAGTCCGCACCGTGCAGGTATTCGTAGAGCGCGTCGTTGTCCATGTCGTTGCGGGTGAACTTCGCTCCGGCCTTCAACGTCCAGCGCGGCGAGAACTTCTTGTCGAGGGCCAGTGTCGCCGAGGCGATCGTATAGCGGCTCGTCGTGCGGTCGCGGTAGGTCGAGTCGCGCGTCGCGGCGGGCGAGGTGATGCGGCTGAAGTTGTCGTTGCCCGAAGCGTTGCTCCGCGAGGTGTAGTCGGCCAGCAGCTTGAGCGTCGATCCCAGCGTGTCGACCTTCCAGACGTAGTTGAACGTCGCCGAGAGGTTATCGCCGTAATCGCCTGCTCCGAAGCGTGTTTGCGTGCGGGTCAGCCGGTCGCCCTGCGTGAAGTCGCTCTGCGTGTCGGTCGGATCGTCGCTGTCGCTGTGCCAGTACTCGAATTCGGCTCCGATGCTGTGGTGCGGCGCGATTTCGTAGAGGGCGCCGAGCGTGCCGCCGCCGTTGTTGACGCGGCTCTTCAGGTCGGAGTGCGAGGTGAGGGCGGCGTCGCCCGACGTGTAGCGCGTCGTCTCGTCGCTTACCGAACGGTTGTCCGCGAAGGAGCCCCAGCCCGAGGCGTAGAGGTCGAAGCGGCCCGAGTGGATGTTGATGTTGCCGCCCGGCGTGAGGTTGCGCCCCATGGCGCTCGCGCTTCCGTTGAGCGAGAGGGAGCCGTTGAGGCCGTTTTCGCGCCGTTTCTTGAGCGTGATGCGGATCACGCCGCCCGCCGTGTCGGCGTCGTAGTCGGCGCCCGTCGTCGGGATCACCTCGATCTTCTGAATCTCCTCGGCCCGCAGCGAGCGGATGTAGGTGAGCAGCTGCTCGGGTTCGAGCTTCAGCTCGCGGTCGTTGACGTAGACCTTCGTGCCCGTCCTGCCGTTGACCGAAATCTTGTCGCTGTCGACCCAGACGCCCGGGGCGCGCTCCAGCAGCTCGACGCCGTCGCGTCCCGCGGCCGCCGGGGCGTTGGCCACGTCGACGACGAAGCGGTCGGCCTCGCGCCGCACGAGCTGCGCCTTGACGACCACCCCTTCGATCTCGGTCGACGAGTAGTGCATGACGAAGTCCCCGAGGTCGTTCTCCTGCTCGACGTGCACCATTTGCTTCAGCGGGTCGTAACCCAGGTACTGGATCGAGAGGGTGTAGTCGCCCGTCGGCACCTCGAGCCGGAAGCGGCCCTCGCCGTCGGTGGCCATGCCCGCCACCTGCTCCGTGCCCTTGAGCAGCACGACCGTCGCGTACTCCACGGCTGCGCCCTGCTCGTCGACCACGCGCCCCGTGGCCGGACACATGCGGGCCGCCAGCGCGCTGGTCGCCGTCATGCCCAAAACCGTAATCAGAAGGATCAGTTGTTTCATGTTATCTCGTTTTTTTTGTCGTTGTCTGCGTTGCACTTTAGTTGACACCGCAAAGATATGTAAAAATATTTCTACTTTGCAATACATAGTACTTGATTTTCACAAAAATTTTTCTGTACATATTATTATGGGAAGTCTTGGATGCTTGTGCGGAATGTGACTGCGGGGCGGAGCGAAAGAAGACGGAACGGCCTGATGTATGGCGGCGGGGGGGTAAGGGAGCGGGCGGAGGGTGGAACTGGTCGGAGGGCGGGCAGTGGATATGGTGCGTGGCGGGAGCGGGTCGCGGCGGCGATCCGGTGTGCGGACCGCCCGTGGATGCGCGGGCTGTTTTTCGGGAAAACCCGCCGACGAAAAATGTTGAAAACTCGCCCGCCGCGACGTGGAAAATCCGCGGATTTTTTCTAATTTTGCAGATTGAACCGGACCGGATAATCGGCCCCCAACAGCCCCCGAACGATATGATAAGCGGCATCTACTACCTGTTTCTCGTGCTCCTGTGCACGCTGTTCATGGTCCTGTCGGCCGTGGCACTCGTCCTCTGCTACCCCTTCGACAAGGGGCGTCGCGTGGTGCATGAACTCTCGCGCATCCTCGTGCGCATCTTCTTCTTCATCCCGCTGCGCTGGCGGCAGCGGGTCATCGGACGCGAGCTGATCGACCGCAAGAAACGCTATGTCATCGTCGTGAACCACAACACGGTGATCGACATCCCGACGCTCTACTACATCCCGCTCAACTTCCGCTGGGTCTCGAAGCGCGAGGTCTTCAAGGTGCCCTTCTTCGGGCAGTACCTCGTGCTGCACGGCGACATCTGCATCGACCGCGGACGCGCCGCCGAGGCGATGGAGCAGCTGCTGCGCGAGGGCAAGCTGTGGATTTCGCGCGGTGCTTCGGTGGCGATCTTCCCCGAGGGCACGCGCTCGAAGGATGGTGAGATCCACCGTTTCAAGGCCGGGGCCTTCACGCTGGCGCGCGAGGCGGGGGTCGAGATCCTGCCCGTGGTGCTCGACGGCACGCGGACGCTCATCCGCCGCAACCTGCTCTTCAACTGGGGCAACCGCATCACGATCCGCGTGCTGCCGCCGGTGAGCCGCGAGGAGATCGCCTCGACGGAGGTGCACGAACTGATGGCGCGCGTGCACGACCGCATGGCCGCCGCACTGGCCGAAATCCGGCAGGAGGGGCGGCACGCATAGCCTTCCCCCGGGCCGATCCCTTCCGGCTTCAGCGGGAACTGCTGCCGGCGGGCCGGCAGCGAAACCGATACTGAAAACATGGCAGACTTACTCAATACGAAACCGACGGACAACTATGGCGACGACGCCATCCGCACGCTCACGCCGCGTGAGCACGTGCGGCTGCGCCCCGGCATGTACATCGGCAAACTGGGCGACGGCACGCAGCCCGACGACGGCATCTATGTCCTCATCAAGGAGGTGGTCGACAACTCGATCGACGAATACATGAACGGCTTCGGCCACCAGATCGACATCACGGTCTCGGACGGCGAGGTGACCGTGCGCGACTTCGGGCGCGGCATTCCGCTCAACTCGCTCTCGGCGGCGGTGAGCGTGATGAACACGGGCGGCAAGTACGACGATGACGAGGACAACGCGGCCTTCAAGAAGACGGTGGGTCTGAACGGCGTGGGCGTCAAGGCCGTGAACTACCTTTCGAGCAGTTTCTCGGCCCGCTCGGTGCGCGACGGCGAGGCCCACACGGTCTACTTCGAGAAGGGACTCGAGCAGAGCGACCGCTGGGAGTCGGGCCTCACGGAGAAGAACGGCACGGAGATCCGCTTCCGCGTCGACGAGGAGGTCTTCGGCCCCTATACCTACCATCTGGAGTATGTCGAGCAGCTGGTGCGCAACTACACCTACCTGAACCGCGGGCTGACGATCCGTCTGAACGGCCAGTCCTACACCTCGAAGAACGGACTGCTCGACCTGCTGAACGAGAACATGACCGAGGAGCCGCTCTATCCGCCCATCCACCTGTCGGGACCCGACATCGAGGTGGTGATTGCCCACGGCACGGGCTACGGCGAGAGCTGCTACTCGTTCGTCAACGGACAGTACACGACACAGGGCGGCACGCACCAGGCGGCCTTCCGCGAAGCCATCGCCAAGACCATCCGCGAGTTCTACCACAAGGACTACGACCCGGCCGACATCCGCACGTCGCTCATCGGCGCCATCTCGATCCGCGTGTCGAGCCCGATCTTCGAGTCGCAGACCAAGACGAAGCTCGGCTCGAAGGAGATGTCGAAGTCGGGCCCCACGATCCGCAACTTCGTCGTGGAGTTCCTGGGCAAGCACCTCGACGACTACCTGCACAAGCATCCCGAGACGGCGCAGGTGCTCCAGAAGAAGATCGTCGAGAACGAGAAGGAGCGCAAGGCCATCTCGGGCATCCAGAAGAAGGCCCGCGAGACGGCCAAGAAGGTCTCGCTCAACAACCGCAAGCTGCGCGACTGCAAGATCCACCGCACGGACCGCAGCGAGCTGGCCGAGCAGTCGATGATCTTCATCACGGAGGGCAACTCGGCGTCGGGTTCGATCACCAAGAGCCGCGACGTGCGCACGCAGGCGGTCTTCTCGCTGCGCGGCAAGCCGCTCAACTGCTTCGGGCTGACCAAAAAGGTCGTCTACGAGAACGAGGAGTTCAACCTGCTGCAGGCGGCGCTCAATATCGAGGAGGAGATGGACAACCTGCGCTACGAGAAGGTCATCATCGCTACCGATGCCGATGTCGACGGCATGCACATCCGCCTGCTGCTGATGACCTTCTTCCTGCAGTTCTTCCCCGACGTGATCCGCCAGGGCCACCTGTTCGTGCTCCAGACGCCGCTGTTCCGCGTGCGCAACCGGAAGGAGACGCGCTACTGCTACTCGGAGGAGGAGCGGCAGCGTGCCATCGCAGCACTCGGGGCCAGTGCCGAGATCACGCGCTTCAAGGGTCTGGGCGAGATTTCGCCCGAGGAGTTCCGCGAGTTCATCGGCGGGAACATGCGCCTGGACAAGGTCCGCATCACGAAGGACGACCCGATCCACGACCTGCTGGAGTTCTACATGGGCAAGAACACCTACGAGCGACAGGGCTTCATCATCGACAACCTGCGCATCGAGGAGGACCTCGTGGAGCAGGACCTGCGCATCGGTTGACGGAAAGGAACAAGAGAAAGCACACGATATGTCGGAAGAGAAAGAGAAGGAGAAGGATTACACGCTCGACGAGGATGCCTCGACGCCCGATGTGGCGGACGATGCGGCGGACGACGCGCCGGTGGACCCTCCGCAGGGGGAGACCCCCGGAAAAGTGGGGCGCGGGGGCAGGTTCGACCGCCTGACGCACGACGAGGGCGACGTGCGCAAGCTCACGGGCATGTACAAGAACTGGTTTCTGGATTACGCCTCCTACGTGATCCTGGAGCGCGCCGTGCCTCACGTCGAGGACGGCCTGAAGCCCGTGCAGCGGCGCATCCTCCACGCCATGAAGGTCGTCGACGACGGCCGCTACAACAAGGTGGCCAACATCGTGGGCCAGACCATGCAGTACCACCCGCACGGCGACGCCTCGATCAAGGATGCGCTCGTGCAGCTCGGACAGAAGGAGCTACTGATCGACTGCCAGGGTAACTGGGGCAACATCCTCACGGGCGACGAGGCCGCCGCGGGCCGATACATCGAGGCGCGGCTGTCGAAGTTCGCCCTCGACGTGGTCTTCAACCGCAAGACCACCGAGTGGATGCTCTCCTACGACGGCCGCAAGGAGGAGCCGGTGACGCTGCCGATCAAGTTCCCGCTGCTGCTGGCGCAGGGCTCGGACGGCATCGCCGTGGGCCTGGCGTCGAAGATCCTGCCGCACAACTTCAACGAGCTGATTTCGGCCGCGATCGCCCACCTCGAGGGACGCGACTTTCAGCTCTATCCCGACTTCCCGACTGGCGGCCTGGCCGACGTGAGCCGCTACAACGACGGACTGCGCGGCGGCACGGTGAAGGTGCGCGCGCGGATCTCGAAGATCGACAAGCGCACGCTCGCCATCACCGAAATCCCCTACACGACGACCACCGAGTCGATCAAGGAGTCGATCATCAAGGCCAACGAGAAGGGCAAGATCAAGATCCGCAAGGTCGACGACAACACGGCCGACAAGGTCGAGATCATCATCCAGGTCTCGCCCGACGAGTCGTCGGACAAGACCATCGACGCCCTCTACGCCTTCACGGACTGCGAGGTCTCGATCGCGCCGAACGCCTGCGTCATCTGGGAGGAGAAGCCCCACTTCCTCGGCGTGAGCGAGATTCTGCGCCGCTCGGCCGACCATACGAAATACCTGCTCGGGCGCGAGCTCGAAATCCGGCTCGAGGAGCTCAATGCCGCGTGGCACGCCGCGTCGCTCGAGCGCATCTTTATCGAGAACAAACTCTACCAGCTCATCGAGGGGTGCCGCACGCGCGAGGAGGCCTATGCCGCCGTCGACCGGGGACTGGAGCCCTTCAAGAAGCTGCTGCGCCGCGAGGTGACGCTGGAGGACGTGCAGAAGCTCACCGAGCTGAAGTTCATCCGCATCTCGCGCTTCGACTCGGAAAAGGCCGACAACGAAATCCGGCAGATCGAGGCCGACATCAAGCAGACGCAGTACGACCTGGCGCACCTGACCGAGTATGCCGTGGCCTACTACGAGCGCATCCGCGACAAGTACGGCAAAGGGCGCGAGCGCCGCACGGAGCTGCGCGAGTTCGACTCGATCGAGGCGACGAAGGTCGCCGTGACGAACGCCAAACTCTACGTCGACCGGGCCGAAGGCTTCTTCGGCATCGGCAAGTCGATGAAGGATGCCGAACTGGTGTGCGACTGCTCGGACATCGACGACGTGATCGTCTTCACGAAGGACGGCCGCTACGTCATCACGAAGGTCTCGGACAAGGCCTTCTTCGACAAGGGCATCTACTACATCGGGGTCTTCAAGCGCAACGACGAGCGCACGATCTACAACGTCCTCTACCGCGACGGCAAGAACGGCCCGATCATGATGAAGCGCTGCGCGATCAAGGGCGTCACGCGCGACAAGGAGTACAACATCACCAAGGGCACGCCGCGCAGCGAGATCCTCTACATGTCGGTCAACCCGAACGGCGAGGCCGAGGTGCTGAAGGTCTACTTCAAGCCGCGCCCGCGGCTCAAGAAGGTGATCGTGGACCTCGACTTCTCGCAACTGGCCATCAAGGGGCGCCAGAGCCAGGGCAACCTCTTCTCGCGCTACGGCATTCACAAGATCGTGCTCAAGGAGCGCGGCACGTCGACGCTCGGCGGGCAGAACATCTGGTTCGACGAGGATGTGCGGCGGCTCAATGCCGACGGGCGCGGGATGCTGCTGGGCGAGTTCAAGGGCGACGACAAGCTCGTGGTCTGGACCTCGAAGAACCAGTACTACATCACGGGCTACGACCTCGGGCAGCACTTCCCCGACGACACCGTGCGGGTGAACCGCTACGAGCCCGACCGCGTCTACAGCGTCTGCTACTTCGACCGCGAGCAGGGCTACTACTACATGAAGCGCTTTTCGACCGAGCTGACCGACCGGATGCAGTACTTCCTCGACGAGGGGGGACAGGCCGACCTGGTCTGCGTGACCGACGTGTCGGGCGCGAAGCTCGAAATAACCTACAAGGGGGCGCATGCGCAGCGCCCGGCCGATCTGATCGACGTCGACGACTTCGTCGGCGTGAAGAGCCACCGGGCCAAGGGCAAGCGCCTGACGACCTACGAGGTGGCGACGCTGCGCTTCATCGAACCCGAGCTGCCGCCCGAACCCGATCCCGACGGGGAGGGCTCGCCCGCGGACGGGGAGGGTGCGGATTCCGCCGCGCACGATACGGCGCAGACGGCCCGCGATACGGCGGAGACGGCCCGCGATACGGCGCAGATGGCCCGCGACACGGCGGCGGAGCACTCCGGCGCGGCGACTGCTGCCGGGAAGGCCGCGGCGACGCGGGAGCGGAAATCCGATGCGGAGCCGCGGCGCGAGGTCGATGCCGCGGGCCTGCCCCCGACGGGAAGTCCGGCGGGCGGTGTGCCCTTCGAGATCGAACGGGCGCGGGGCGATGCCGACGAGGTGGCCTCGCCCGAACAGCTGAACCTTTTCTGATCGCCTGCGTGCAGGTCTTGCAACGATGGATACGACGGTGAAACCCCTCTTTCTGGTGGGATACATGGGCTGCGGCAAGAGCTCGCTCGGACGGCGCCTGGCGCGGCGTCTGGGTGTGGCGCTCGTCGACACGGACACGCTTGTCGAGCAGCAGGAGGGGGCCTCCGTGGCGGATGTCTTCCGCTACGAGGGCGAGGAGCGCTTCCGCGAACTGGAGCGCGAGGCGCTCGAGCGGATCGTCGCCCGCGGCGAGCGGGTCGTGGCCTCGACCGGCGGCGGGCTGCCTGTCTGGCGCGACAACATGGCCCGCATGAACGAGACCGGAGCGACGGTCTACCTGCGCCGTGCGGCCGAGCAGATCGCCGCGCGCCTGACCCCCTACGGACGGCAGAAGCGCCCCCGCCTGCGGGGCCTTTCGGACGAGGAGCTCGTGCCGTTCATGCGGCGCGACATGGCCGCACGCGAACCCTACTATGCGCAGGCGCAGCTGACGGTCGACTGTACGGTGATGGCGGACGACGAGGTGGTCGTCCGGATTCTGAAATGGCTCGAACATGGCGAATAACGCACCCATCGGCATCTACGACTCGGGGCTGGGTGGGCTGACCGTCTGGCGCGAGGTGCGGCGTCTGCTGCCGCACGAGGCGCTCGTCTACCTGGGCGACGGCAAGAACTGCCCCTACGGCTCGCGCCCGAAGGAGGAGATCCGGGCGCTGGCCGACGAGGCGGTCGGCACGCTGGTCGCCGAAGGGTGCAAGCTGGTTGTCGTGGCCTGCAATACGGCTACGGCCGCCGCGATCGACTTCCTGCGGGCGAAGTATGCGCCGCTGCCGATCGTGGGCATGGAGCCCGCCGTCAAGCCGGCCTGCCTGGCGACCCGCAGCGGGGTGGTGGGGGTGCTGGCCACGGAGCGGAGCCTCGACGGCGACCTCTTCCGCCGCACGGCCGCCCGCTACGGCCGCGGCATCGAGGTGCTGTCGGTTCCGGGTCGCGGCTTCGTCGAGCTGGTCGAGCAGGACCGCGAGCAGACGCCCGAGGCCGAGGCGTGCGTGCGTGCCGCCGTCGGGGGGATGCTCGACCGGGGTGTCGACCAGATCGTCCTCGGATGCACGCACTATCCCTTCCTGCTGCCTGTGCTGAAACGGGTGCTGGCCGGACGCGACGTGACGGTCGTGGACCCGTCGCCGGCCGTGGCGCGCCGCGTGGCGCAGCTGCTCGACGAGTATGGCCTGCGGACCGCCGACAAGGGGCCGGGCCGCTGCCGCTTTCTGACCTTCGCCGACGAGGCGTACCGCTTGCGCCTGGAAAAGAAGGCGATGGAGTCGCTCGTCTGACCTCTTCCGTCCGAATTGCACGCCCCGAGACGGAAAAATCGAAAAAAATTGCGTACCTTCGCTCGGTAAATTTCCCGTAACGAACATGGCATCCCCCAATACATCCTCTCAGAACGGACGTCAGAAGATCCGGCGCTCGAACGGCGACAGCATCCGCTGGGCGATCGGCCTGCTGCTGCTCTGTGTGGGAGTCTACGCCGCGTCGGCGGTCTTCTTCTCGTTCTTCAGCTGGGCGGCCGACCAGAGCAGCCTGCTGATGAGCGCCGAGGAGCGTGCGACGCTGAAGATCGAGCCCGAGAACCTCTGCGGCTGGAGCGGCGCGCGGCTCGCCCGCCTGCTTGTCGACCAGTCGTTCGGCCTGTTCGGCATCCTCATCCCCGTGCTCGTCATCCTGGCCGGGGTGCGGATCATCCGCCGCCGGCCGATGCGCTTCAACCATTCGTTCCTGCCGCTGCTGATGGTGACGATCCTCGGGTCGCTGACCCTCGGGTTCTGCTTCGCCGACCGCTGGAGCCTCTGCTGCTCGACGGGGTGGGGCGGAACGTTCGGCATCGAGACCGCCGCCCTGCTGCGCATGTACATCGGCACGTTCGGCACGCTGATCCTGCTGCTGGGGTGCTGGATTCTGACCGGTGTCTTCATCAACCGCAACTTCATCAATACGGTCAACTCGGCGGGCAATGCCGTCGTCGACCGCAGCGAAAAGATCGTCGAGATCGTCCGCCACAAGGTGGCCCCGGTCCATGCTCCGGATGAACCGGCCGCCGATCCCGCCGATCCCGCGACCCGTCCGGCGGCGCGTCCGGCTGCCGACCGCTCCGCCGCGGCCTCTTCCGCGGCTGCCCCTGCGGCGGCCTCCGCGGCAGCCGGACGCGGCGAACCGGCACATGTGACCTCTTCGGCCGAGGGACGCAGGGAACCCTTGCGGACGGAGCCTGCACCCGAAGCCGCTGCCACGGCAGCACGGCGCGAGGAGGAGCCCGGGCGCACAGCCGCCCGCCGCGCCGATGCGGAGCCGTTCGTCGAGCTGACACCCGACGGGCAGCCCGTTCCGCGGAATGCCGATCCGACGCCGCGGCCTGCCGACGGGGAGCCCGCCCCGCAGGCAGCACTGGACGACGATCCGGGACCCTTTACCGAGGTGGACCTCCGGCCCGCCGAGGGACGCATCGTCATGGGCCGCGGCGGACTGGTCGAACTGGAGCGTCCCGCCGCTCGCGTCGCTGCCGCTCCGACCGCTCCGACCGCCGCAGCGGGCGATGCCGCGCGGGGGCTCGCACACGGTGCCGATCCGGACGATCCCTTCACGGAGTTCGTCGTCGGGGAGGAGGCCGGGACGCCGGCTTCGGCGGAGGCGGCAGTCCCGTCGCCGGAGGAGCCCGAGCCCGGGGCGCCGTCGCAGGAGCTCCTGCCGCCGGACGAGCCGGAGCCGGCCGCTGTTGAGGTGCCGGGCGGGGAGCGGACGACCCCCTCCGAAGGGGTGGTTGTCACGGTGGAGGCCAACGAGGCCCGCCTGGTTGACGAACGCAAAATCCCGACCGAGAGCTACGATCCGCTCAAGGACCTGGAACACTACCGCAAGCCGCCCGTCACGCTGCTGGAGGACTATATTTCGGATTCGGAGGTGACAGACGAGGAGATTTTCGACAACAAGACCCGTATCGAGGAGACGCTCAAGAACTTCGGCATTCCGATCGTGCGCATCAAGGCCACCGTGGGCCCGACGGTCACGCTCTACGAGATCGTGCAGGCACAGGGGGTCAAGATTTCGAAGATCCAGGGCCTGCAGAACGACATCGCCCAGAGCCTCAAGGCCGAGTCGGGCATCCGCATCATCGCGCCGATTCCCGGGCGCGGCACGATCGGCATCGAGGTGCCGAACCGCAACAAGCAGGTTGTGTCGATGTACTCGGCCGTGCGGTCGCTGCGCTTCCAGGAGTCGAAGGCCGAGCTGCCCGTGGTCATGGGCCGCACGATCCAGAACGAGAACTACGTCTTCGACCTGGCGAAGATGCCCCACCTGCTGGTGGCCGGCGCCACGGGGCAGGGCAAGTCGGTGGGTCTGAACGCCATCATCACGTCGCTGCTTTACCGCAAGCACCCGGCGCAGCTCAAGTTCGTGATGATCGACCCCAAGATGGTCGAGTTCTCGCTCTACGCCAAGATCGAGCGCCACTTCCTGGCCAAGATGGAGTCCGAGGACGAGGCGATCATCACCGACCCGAAGAAGGCGGTCTATACGCTCAACTCGCTCTGCATCGAGATGGACAACCGACTGGAGATGTGCAAGAATGCCGGGGCGAAGAACATCAAGGAGTACAACGACAAGTTCGTCTCCCGGCGGCTCAACCCGCTCAAGGGGCACCGCTACCTGCCCTACATCGTGGTGGTGATCGACGAGTTTGCCGACCTGATCATGATGGCCAAGGAGGTCGAACTGCCCGTGATCCGGCTGGCGCAGAAGGCGCGCGCCGTGGGCATCCACCTCATCATCGCCACGCAGCGCCCGTCGGTCGACGTCATCACGGGCAAGATCAAGGCCAACTTCCCGTCGCGCATCGCCTTCCGCGTCGTGCAGCGCATCGACTCGCAGACGATCATCGACCAGCCCGGCGCCAACCAGCTCATCGGCCGCGGCGACATGCTCATCTCGAAGGACGGCGAGCTGACGCGCGTGCAGTGCGCCCTCGTGGAGACGGCCGAGGTCGAGCGCATCGTGGACTACATCTCCAAACAGCAGGGATACACGTCGGCCTACCTGCTGCCCGACTACACGCCCGAGGGCGGCGAGAGCGGCGGGGCGGGCGGCGAGGAGTCGTCGGTTCCGGTGAAGTACGATTCGCTCTTCGCCGAGATCGCCCGCGACGCCGTCTCGAGCGGCAGCATCTCGACGTCGATGATTCAGCGCAACTACGAAGTGGGCTTCAACCGTGCGGGCCGCATCATGATGCAGCTCGAGCGCGCCGGCATCGTCGGCCGCCAGCAGGGGGCCAAGCCGCGCGACATTCTCTTCCACGACCTGCCCTCGCTCGAGGCGAAGCTGCAGGACCTGGGTGTCTTCTGACCTTGTACCGCCTATGAAAACGCTCTCCGTTCTTCTGTTGTTCGCGCTGTCGGGCTCCGTCGTCCCGGCGGTGTCGTCGCCGCGCGCCGGTGCCGCGCCGCAGACGCAGGAAGCTCCCGCCGCCCGGCCGTCGGAGCGTGCCTCGGAGCTGCTCCGGGAGCTCGCCGGAGAGTTCCGCGCGATGAAATCCTACACCGTGGCCTTCACGATCGCCGCCGGCGAGTCCGACGTGGCGGGCAGCTATACGGTGCAGAGCGGCGGCTATACGCTCACGATCGGTGACGCGGAGGTCTTCTTCGACGGCAAGGTCCGCTACGAGGTGGACCATGCGCGCCGCGAGGTGACGATCAACGCCGTCGATACGACGAGCCGCAACATCCTCGACAATCCGATCGGGGCGTTCGACTTTCTGGACGGCGCCTATCGCCCGACGCTGCTCTCCGACGACGGCAGCGAGGCCCTCGTGCGGCTGACCCCGACCGACGGCGAGTCGGCCACGGGGGTCGTGACGGTCCGTCTCGGGCTGCATCCCGTGCGGCCGCAGTCGCTCGCCTACGACTACGACGGCGAGCAGATCACGGTCTCGGTACGCTCGATCGAGCCCTTTGCGGGGAAGCTGCGCCGCTTCGATCCGAAGGCCTGTGCGGGCTATGAAATGATCGATTTCCGCTGACGCCCTGGGTGCTGCGGACCGGCGTCTTGCCGCGGTGCCGCCGCTTTTTTCCGTATTATCCGGACAGGCTGCTGTCCGTAAACAGAGTATTCCGATCCATGCGAAAACTGCTTCTCTTTCTGTCGCTGCTCTTCGGCGGTGCCGCCGCTGCGCAGCCGCTCGTCTGCACCGAACCCGGTACGGTGCTCGAATACGCCCAGTATGACGAATCGGGCCGTCTGACGGGGTATACGCGTTCGACGGTCCTCTCCTGCGGGCCTGACAGCCTCGGCCGCACGCAGGTCATGACGCGCAGCGAGGCGCTCGACACGCTGCGCAATCCCGTGATGATGGAGGTCAACGGCCTCCGTCAGGCCGTCGTGACGACCGAGCGGACCGAGGTCCGCACGTCGGAGATGGTCACGCAGCTGGGCGCCATGTTCGAGGAGCTGCTCACGGCGACGCTCTCTTCGGAGGAGCAGAGCAAGTTGGATTTTTCCGTCGAGGGGGACGAATACACCGTGCCGTTCGCACTGGAGACGAAGCGGAGTCTCCCCGATCTGAAGTTCGCCCTGCGCTTCGCCGCCGAGGGCCGTTCGCTGAAGGTGCGCATCGGCGTCTCCGACCGGCAGGTGCTCGGACGGCGGCGCATCGAGACGCCTGCCGGGGTGTTCGAGGCCGTGGGGCTCTCCGAGAAGGTGAGCTTCGGATTTTTCGTCATCCGGGTCTCGATGCGTCAGCAGACGTGGTACGTCCCCGGACTGGGCGTCGTGCGCGAGGAGGAGCAGACCCGAAGCGGCAAGACCGAAGGATGGTCGGAGCTCGTCTCCGTCACCCGGCCCTGATCTTCGGCCGCAACACCTCCCAGCCGCAACACCCAGCCGTAACACCCGACCGTAACTCCCGGCCGCACCCCCCCCCGGCCGCAACTTCCGGTTGTAATTCCCGGCGCATACCCCGGCCCCGATGTCGGGACTGTCTCGCCCCGGTTCCGATTTCTGTCCGCGCCCCGTCGGCCTTTTCCCCGAAGCCCCCGACTTTTTACTTTTCACCTTTCACCTTTCACCTTTCACCTTTCACCTTTCACCTTTCACCTTTCACCTTTCACCTTTCACCTGCTTTTCTCCCGCCCCTCTGTCGAGGAAAAATTTTTTTGCCGTCAGATCGCCCGAAAAGGGGCAAAAATAGCCGATCGGTCGGCAAATCTTGTATGCGACGGGTACTTTTCATCGCCCAAAGTTGCCAGGATCGGAAATAAATCGTATTTTTGTTCGTTAAAAGACGTGTAATTTCGGATTCAAGAATGTTAACGGAAGAAGAAAAGAATGCCGGTTTGGTGGGGCGGATCATCCCCATCAATATCGAAGAGCAGATGAAGTCGGCGTACATCGACTACTCGATGTCGGTGATCGTCTCGCGCGCCCTTCCCGACGTGCGCGACGGCCTGAAACCCGTACACCGCCGTATTCTCTACGATATGAGCGCGGAGCTCAACCTCTACTCCGACAAACCCACCCGTAAGTCGGCACGTATCGTCGGCGACGTGCTCGGTAAGTTCCACCCCCACGGCGACTCGTCGGTCTACGACGCCATGGTGCGTCTGGCGCAGGAGTGGTCGATGCGCTACCCGCTCGTCGACGGACAGGGCAACTTCGGTTCGATGGATGGCGACTCGCCGGCCGCGATGCGTTATACCGAGGCCCGCATGAAGAAGATCACCGACGAGGTGATGGCCGACATCGAGAAGGAGACCGTCGACTGGACGCTCAACTTCGACGATACGATCCCCGAACCGACGGTCCTCCCGACGCGCATCCCGCTGCTGATCGTCAACGGCGCGAGCGGCATTGCCGTCGGCATGGCCACGAACATGGCGCCGCACAACCTCTCGGAGGTGGTCGACGCCTGCTGCGCCTATGTCGACAACCCCGACATCACGGGCGAGGAGCTGCTCCGCTACGTCAAGGGTCCCGACTTCCCGACGGGCGGCATCATCTACGGATACGAAGGCGTCCGGGAGGCGATGCTCACGGGCCGCGGCCGCGTGATGATGCGCGCCAAGACCGAGATCGAACATACCCCCTCGGGCCGCGAGTGCATCGTCGTCACGGAGATCCCCTACATGGTCAACAAGGCCGAGATGATCAAGAAGATCGCCGACATGATCAACGAGAAGAAGATCGAGGGCATCTCCTACATCAACGACGAGTCGGACCGCAACGGCCTGCGCATCATCATCATCCTCAAGCACGACGCCGTGGCGAGCGTGGTGCTCAACACGCTCTTCAAGAATACGCCGCTTCAGACGTCGTTTGCCGTGAACAACATCGCGCTGGTGAACGGACGCCCGCAGCTGCTGACGATGCGCGACCTGATCCGCCACTTCATCGACCACCGCCACGACGTCGTCGTGCGCCGCACGCGCTTCGACAAGCGCAAGGCCGAGGAGCGGCTGCACATCGTGCTGGGTCTGCTCATCGCGCAGGACAACATCGACGAGATCGTGCACATCATCCGCTCGTCGCAGACGCCCGACCTGGCCAAGCAGGCAATGATCGAGCGCTTCGACCTGACCGACATCCAGGCGTCGGCCATCATCGAGATGCGCCTGCGCGCCCTGACCGGTCTGGAGCGCGGCAAGCTCATCGCCGAGCGCGACGAGCTGACGAAGCTGATTGCCCACCTCACGGAGGTGCTCGAGAATGTCTCGATGCAGATGCAGATCGTCAAGGACGAGCTGCTCGAGATCAAGGAGAAGTACGGCGACGAGCGCCGCTCGCAGATCGTCTACGCCTCCGAGGAGTTCAACCCCGAGGATTTCTACGCCGACGACGACATGGTCATCACCATCTCGCACATGGGCTACATCAAGCGCACGCCGCTGGCCGAGTACCGCACGCAGCACCGCGGCGGCGTCGGTGCCAAGGGCAGCGCCACGCGCGACGAGGACTTCATCGAGCACATCTACGTCGCCTCGATGCACAATACGATGCTCTTCTTCACGGAGAAGGGCCGCTGCTACTGGCTCAAGGTCTACGACATCCCCGAAGGGGCGCGTTCGTCGAAGGGCCGTGCGATCCAGAACGTCATCCAGATCGAGCCGGACGACAAGGTCCGCGCCTACATCAACGTCAAGCGGCTCAACGACGAGGAGTACGTCAACAACAACTACATCATCATGTGCACGAAGGATGGTACGATCAAGAAGACCCGTCTGGAGGCCTACTCGCGTCCGCGTCAGAACGGCGTGAACGCCATCGTCATCCGCGAGGGCGACCAGCTCATCGAGGCCAAGCTCACGAGCGGCCAGGCCGAGGTGATGATCGCGGCGCGCGAGGGCAAGGCGATCCGCTTCAACGAGAATACGGTGCGTCCGATCGGCCGTGTGGGTGCCGGCGTGCGGGGCATCTCGCTCGACGAGGGCGACGAGGTCGTGGGCATGATTTGTGTGGAGCCCGACTCGAAGCAGGACGTGCTCGTGCTGAGCGAGAACGGCTACGGCAAGCGTACCGATCTGGACGAGTACCGCATCACGAACCGCGGCGGCAAGGGTGTCAAGACGATCAACATCACCGAGAAGACCGGCAAGCTGATCGCCATCCAGGCCGTCACGGACGAGAACGACCTGATGATTATCAACCGCTCGGGCCTGACGATCCGCACGTCGGTATCGCAGATCCGTCTGGCGGGCCGCGCCACGCAGGGCGTGCGGATCATCAACCTGCGCGAGGGCGACGCCATCGCTTCGGTGATGGCCGTACCGGCGGCAGGCGAGGAGGAGACCTCCGCGGCGGAGGAGACGCCGACGGCGGAATCCGCTTCGGGAAACGAAACCGAACAGGGCACGACTCCGGCTCCGGAGCAGCCCGCGCAAGAATAAAAGACAACAAACAGATTCAAAACCTAAAATTCTCTGTATCATGAAAAAGATGTTTTTGACGGCTTTCGCGGCGCTGCTCGTGGCAGTTCCCGCCGTGCAGGCCCAGAAGGTGAACAAGGAGGCGCTGCTCTCCAAGATCGAAAAGAGCGATGCAGACATCGCCGACGCGAAGAAGGGCGCCAAGGCCTCGACGTGGATCAACCGCGGCAAGGCGTTCTACGATGCGGCCGCCGAGCCGACGAAGAATCTCTTCATCAGCATGGACGGCGCGATGCTGAAACTGGCCATCGGTGACCCGGAGTCGACCGAGCCCACCACGATCGGCGAGGTGAACTACGAAGCCTGGGTATATCCCTACTTCACGGCCTATCTCAAGGACGGCAAGGTGGCTACGTGGAAGCAGACCCAGTGGGTCGTGAAGGATGCCCCCGTGAAGGCCATCGAGGCCTACAACAAGGCCTATGAGCTGGACCCCAAGACCGCAACGAAGGTGAAGAACGGTCTGCAGCAGGTGAGCGATCTCTGCTCGCAGATCGGCAACGCCGGACTGGACTCGGGTGACTATACGGGCGCTTCCGATGCCTATGCCACGGCCTATGCCGCCCAGGAGAGCCCCGCATACGGCGGCGGCGATCCCGCGCTGCTCTACTATGCCGGCTACCTGCGCACGGTCGACGGCTCGACGAACCCCGCATCGTTCGCGCTGGGTGCCAAGTATCTCAACGAGGCGCTCGAGAAGAACTACGCCGACGAGGAGGGCAACATCTACTACTACCTCTTCCACTGCTACTACGGCCAGAAGGATGCCGATGCCGCCAATGTGATGAAGGCCAAGGATGTCCTGCTCAAGGGTCTGGAGAAGTTCCCGAAGAACTCGCGTATCCTGGAGGGCCTCATGCAGCTCTACACGACGGAAGAGGGCGTGGGTGATCCCGCCGACCTGGTGTCGATGATCGACAACGCACTTGCCGAGCAGCCCGAGAACGTGGACCTCTGGTTCGGCCGCGGCCGCATCTTCTATGCGCTGAAGAATGCCGACGAGAGCATCGCTTCGTTCCAGAAGGTTGTCGAGCTGCAGCCCGACCTCTACGAGGGCAACTACTTCCTCGGGGTCTTCTATACGATCAAGGCCGAGGAGCTGCTCTCCGAGCTCAACTCGAAGCAGTACAGCAGCCAGGCAGCCTACGAGGAGGACCTCAAGGCCGTGAATGCCATCTACAAGGAGGCTATTCCCTGGTTCGAGAAGGCGCACGAACTGAATCCGACCGATCCCAACTCGCTGGAGTTCCTCAAGTCGATCTGCTTCCGTCTGCGTGACGACGATCCGGAGATGAACAGCAAGTACGAGACCTACAACGAGCTCTTCAAGCAGGCCCAGGCTCAGGCCCAGTAGTGGCTGGTCGGTCCCGCTGCGGACAAAAAAGCCCCCGAAGCACATATGCTTCGGGGGCTTTTTCTTTGCGAGGGGTGGGGTCGGCGGCAGGGACCGGAAATCAGTCTGAACCGCGAATCGGGCCGGACCGGGAAATGGACAGACCAAAATCGGTCAGGACCGGAAATCAGTCTGAACCGCGAATCGGGCCGGACCGGGAATTGGACAGGCCGGGAATCAGACCAGAGGCGGGAATCAGTCGGGGTTGTGAATCTGGCACCCGGAAATCAAGCCGGAGCCGGAGCGGTCGATTGGTGCCCCGGCTGCCTGCTGTCCCGGCTGCCCGGTTGCCGTCAGCGGGCGATGCGGCCCGAAACGGCGCCTCCGGCCAGTGCGGCAACCTCCTCGGCCGTGAACTGATTGTAATCTCCGGAGACGGTGTTCTTCAGCGCACAGGCCGCGGCACCGAAGTCGAGCGCCTGCTGCGGCTTGTCGGGATGTGCGGCCAGCCCGTAAATCAGTCCGGCGACGAAGGCGTCACCCACGCCGACACAGTCGACCACCGCGTCGATGTCGTAGACGCGCGTGCGCAGCAGTTTCCCGTCGGTGAAGAGCGTGCCCGAGATGGTGTGGTGATTGGCCGTCAGGACGTTGCGCAGGGCGAAGACGCAGGTGCGGCAGCGGGGAAAACGGCGCATGACCTCGCGCGCCGCCGCCTCGTAGCCGGCCGTATCGGGGGTGTAGGAGGCGTCGCACGCCGTGAAGGCGGGCAGGCGGATGCCCAGCACCTTTTCGTATTCGTCGTCCGTTCCGAAGAGGATGTCGCACGCCTCCATCAGCGGCGGCAGCACCTCCTCGGCCCGTTTGCCGTAGCGCCAGAGGTTCTTGCGGTAGTTGATGTCGCACGAGACGGTGAGTCCCATGCGGCGGGCCGCCGCCACGGCCTCGGCACAGACGGCCGCCGTCTCGGCCGAAACGGCCGCAGCGATGCCCGACCAGTGGAACCAGTCGGCATCGGCGAAGAGCTCCGCCCAGTCGATCTGTCCCGGCCGGAGCGTGTCGAACGACGAGGCGGCCCGGTCGTAGACGACGTGCGAGGTGCGCATCGCCACGGCCTCCTCCATGTAGTAGAGCCCGAGCCGGTCGCCGCCGCGCAGGATGTGGTCCGTCCCGACGCCGTAGCTGCGCAGGTCGTCCAGACAGGCGTCGGCGATGCGGTTGTCCGGAAGACAGGTGACCAGCTCGCTCCGCAGTCCGTAGTTGGCGAGCGATACGGCCACGTTGGCCTCGCTGCCGCCGAAATTGACGCGCAGCAGGTCGGTCTGGTTGAAACGCAGCTTGTCGGGCGGCGTGAGCCGCAGCATGATCTCGCCGAAGGTAACGATTTTCTCTCTTTTCATCTCTTTGTTGCTATGCTTCCGTTATAAGGAAAAGCCCGGCGCGAACCGGGCTTTCACAGTCGTGGTTTGCGGCGTACCGCGTGTCAGCGGACCGTGACCCGAAGGGGCGACGTGGCGGCAGCCACCTCTTCGTTGACCTCGTCGAGCCACTCCTTCATGTCGTCGACGCCGCCCTGGCTCCAGCCCGAACCGGCGTAGTAGATGAGCGGCTCACCCGGCTTCACGCTCTTGACGGCCAGTGCGTGCGAGAGCGTGTCGGGCAGGATCTGCGCCCCGGGCAGGATCACCGCAGCGTAGATGTCGCCGTCACGCACGGGGTCCTGCGAGTCGGATGCCGGTTCGCAGAAGGCCACCCAGCCCTCGCCCGTGAGCGTCTGCTTCACGCCGTGGCGCACGAAGCCCGCGGCAATGGGCAGCTCGGTGAACGAACCCGAATAGGTGTTCTCCATGCGGTTGAAGCGGCGGTTGGCATCCAGCGAGATGATCTTCGTCGTCGTGACCTCGTGGCCGTCGACCTCATAGGGGGCGTAGGTCAGCATCACCGTCGTGCGGATCGGGCCGTTGTCGAGCGTGCGGGCCGTAGCGTAGTTGTGGGGCATGAGCTGCAGCTCGCCGTTGACGAACGGAACGGCCGAACCGCCACCCAACGTGCGGCCCACCTTGTAGCAGTCCATGCCGTCGCCGTAGTTGTGGTGGTAGTCACCCTTGGCATACCACTCGTCGATGACCAGCTTGTCGGTGCACTTTACCCAGACGTCGATGCCGGGCGTCACGAGCTGCTCGGGCGAGGTCTCCAGCGCCGGGCCGTAGAGCCGGTAGGCCACCTTGTTGTTCTCCCAGGCGTAGTCGTCGTAGCGCTCGGGCACCTGGCGGCCGTAAGCCTCCGCAGGGTAGGCCTCGCGCGTGCCCGTCACGATGCGGAAACGCTCGGTCTGCATCGCGTCGGCGTCGACCTGGAAGATGAGCGACTGCGGCTCCTCGGCCCCGAAGTAGATGACCTGCGAGGGAACCTGCTGTCCCTCGTCGTCGAGTACGACGACATTCTCGGGCGTCACGCCCTTGAGTGCGGCGATTTGCGACCATTCGATCTCGACGGTTTCGTCGTCGCGTTCGGTCTGCGTCGGGTTGGTGACCTCGACGTTCAAACCCTGTGTGCAGGAGGCCATCAGCGCTGCTGCAATCCATAGCATGGTGTTTTTCATAGATACGGTGTTTGAAGATTTTTTCTTGTTTGTTAGGCAAAATTACGATTTTTTCGTATATTGGTCAACCAAATTGGCAAATAATCTATCTAATTCGGTAATTTTTTCTATTCCGTGTGGTAGAAAGTTGCTACTTTTACATTGTCGAAAAAGGGGCCTTGCGAAGGCTTTTCCGACCCGTTACGAGACAATACAGATAATTCTGCTGAAAATATGAAAGAGTTCAACGACGACAACTTCCTGTTGCAGACCGAAACGGCGCAACGGCTCTACCACGAGCATGCGGCCAAGATGCCGATCATCGACTACCACTGCCACCTCATTCCGGAGTACGTGGCTTCCAACCACCGCTTCGACAACCTGTCGAAGATCTGGCTCGAGGGCGACCACTACAAATGGCGCGCCATGCGCACGAACGGAGTCGACGAGCGCTACTGCACGGGCAAGGATACGACCGACTGGGAGAAGTTCGAGAAGTGGGCCGAGACGGTGCCCTACACGATGCGCAACCCGCTTTACCACTGGACGCACCTCGAGCTGAAGACCGCCTTCGGCGTGACGAAGCTGCTCAACCCCTCGACCGCCCGCGAGATCTACGACTACTGTACGGCGCTGCTGCAGAAGCCCGAGTACTACGCCCGCGGCCTGATGCAGCACTACAACGTCGAGGTGGTCTGCACGACGGACGACCCGGTCGATTCGCTCGAGCACCACATCAAGGTGCGCGAGGACGGCTTTGCGGTGAAGATGCTCCCGACGTGGCGCCCCGACAAGGCGATGGCCGTGGAGAACCCCGCGGAGTTCCGCGCCTACATCGAGAAGCTGTCGGATGTTTCGGGCGTCTCGATCTCGAAGTTCGCCGACGTGATCGACGCGCTGCGCGTGCGCCACAAGTTCTTCGAGTCGGTGGGCTGCCGCCTCTCGGACCACGGCATCGAGGAGTTCTATGCCGAGGACTACACGCAGGCCGAGATCGACGCCATCTTTAATAAGGTGTACGGCGGTCAGGTGCTGACGCGCGACGAGGTGCTCAAGTACAAGACCGCGATGCTCTACGAGTTCGCCGTCATGGACCACGAGACGGGCTGGACGCAGCAGTTCCACTACGGCGCCATCCGCAACAATAATTCGCGCATGTTCGCGCAGCTGGGCCCCGACACGGGCTTCGACTCGATCGGCGACTTCACCGTCGGCAAGCAGATGTCGAAGTTCTTCGACATGCTCGACCGCGAGGACAAGCTCACGCGCACGATCATCTACAACCTCAATCCGCGCGACAACGAACTCGTCGCCACGATGCTGGGCAACTTCCAGGACGGCCGCTACGGCGCCGGGAAGATCCAGTTTGGCTCGGGCTGGTGGTTCCTCGACCAGAAGGACGGCATGGAGAAGCAGATGAACGCCCTCTCGACGCTGGGTCTGCTGAGCCGCTTCGTGGGCATGCTCACCGATTCGCGCTCGTTCCTCTCGTACCCGCGCCACGAGTATTTCCGCCGCACGCTGTGCAACCTCGTGGGCAACGACATCGAGCAGGGTCTGCTGCCCGCCTCGGAGATCGACTTCATCGGCCGCGAGATCATCGAAGGGGTCTCGTACCGCAATGCAAAGAATTATTTCAATTTCTAAAACAAACCCATTCTGAACCATGAAAATCGTAACCCTGGGTGAAATCATGCTGCGTCTTTCGACGCCGGGCAACACCCGTTTCGTACAATCCGATTCGTTCGACGTCGTATATGGCGGCGGTGAGGCCAACGTGGCCGTTTCGTGCGCCAACTACGGCCATGAGGCCTACTTCGTGACGAAGCTCCCGAAGCACGAGATCGGTCAGTCGGCCGTCAACGCCCTGCGCAAGTACGGCGTGAAGACCGACTACATCGCCCGCGGCGGCGACCGTGTCGGCATCTACTACCTGGAGACGGGCGCCTCGATGCGTCCATCGAAGGTGATCTACGACCGGGCCCACTCGGCCATTGCCGAGGCCGATCCGCAGGACTTCGACTTCGACGCCATCATGGAGGGTGCGCAGTGGTTCCACTGGTCGGGCATCACGCCGGCCATCTCGGACAAGGCGGCCGAACTGACGCGCCTGGCCTGCGAGGCCGCGAAGCGTCACGGCGTGACGGTATCGGTGGACCTGAACTTCCGCAAGAAGCTCTGGACCAAGGAGAAGGCCCAGTCGATCATGAAGCCCCTGATGAAGTATGTCGACGTCTGCATCGGCAACGAGGAGGACGCCGAGCTGTGCCTGGGCTTCAAGCCCGATGCCGACGTTGAGGGCGGCGAGACGAATGCCGAGGGCTACAAGGGCATCTTCCGCCAGATGGCCCAGACGTTCGGCTTCAAGTATGTGATCTCGACGCTGCGCGAGTCCTTCTCGGCCACGCACAACGGCTGGAAGGCCATGATCTACGACGGCAAGGAGTTCTACGAGTCGAAGCGTTACGACATCAACCCGATCATCGACCGCGTGGGCGGCGGTGACTCCTTCTCGGGCGGCATCATCCACGGCCTGCTGACCAAGCCGACGCAGGGCGAGGCCCTCGAGTTCGCGGTGGCCGCTTCGGCACTGAAGCACACGATCAACGGCGACTTCAACCTCGTCTCGGTCGAGGAGGTCGAGTCGCTGGCCGGCGGCAACGCCAGCGGCCGCGTGCAGCGATAGCATGCGGAGCATCCCGGCGGCGGGCGGCGTTTGCGGATGCCGCCCCCGTCCGTTGGATGCCGCAGGAATGAAAATAGGACTAAAAACACCAATAGATTATGGCTCGTTTCAATAAAATGCAAGTGATGGAGGCCATTGCCAAGACCGGCATGGTTCCCGTATTCTATCATTCGGACGCCGAGGTGGCCAAGCAGGTGGTCAAGGCCTGCTACGAGGGCGGTGTGCGCGCCTTCGAGTTCACCAACCGCGGTGACTTCGCCTCGGAGGTCTTCATCGAGGTGATCAAGTTCGCCGCCAAGGAGTGCCCGGAGCTGGTGCTGGGCGTCGGTACGATCGTCGATGCGCCGACGGCCGCCATGTACATCCAGTACGGCGCCAACTTCGTCGTGGGTCCCTACCTGAACCCCGAGGTGGCGAAGGTCTGCAACCGTCACCTGGTTCCCTATACGCCGGGCTGCGGTTCGGTGACCGAGATCGGCATCGCCCAGGAGCTGGGCTGTGACCTGACGAAGGTCTTCCCGGCGGGCAACGTCGGCGGCCCGTCGTTCGTCAAGAACGTCAAGGCGCCGCTGCCGTGGGCGAACATCATGGCCACGGGTGCCGTGGAGCCGACCGAGGAGAACCTCACGGCGTGGTTCAAGGCCGGCGTCTTCTGCGTGGGCATGGGCTCGCAGCTCTTCCCCAAGGAGGTAATCGCCGCCAGGGACTGGAAGGCCGTCACCGAGAAGTGCCGCTTCGCGCTGGAGGTCATCGCCCGCACGAAAAAATAGCATGCTACACCGAACCCCAATAACCTAAAACCTTGCGTATGATTAACAATACATCATCAACCTCGACCCGCCTGATGACCAACTGGCGGTGGTGGATGTGCGTGCTGCTGTTCGTCGCCACCACGGTCAACTACCTGGATCGTCAGGTGCTGTCGCTGACATGGAAAGATTTTATTGCTCCCGAGTTCCACTGGACCGATGCCGACTACGGCACGATCACGGCCGTCTTCTCGCTCGTCTATGCCGTCTGCATGCTCTTCGCCGGCCGTTTCATCGACTGGATGGGCACCAAGAAGGGCTACCTGTGGGCCATCGGCGTATGGTCGGCCGGCGCCTGCCTGCACGCCGTCTGCGGCTGGGCCACGATGCACATCGAAGGCTTCGAGTCGGTCAAGGCCATGACTTCGGTCGAGGCGGGTTCCGCCGTGGCGCTGGCCATCGCTTCGACGAGTGTCTGGCTCTTCCTGGCGGCGCGCTGCATCCTCGCCCTCGGTGAGGCGGGCAACTTCCCCGCCGCCATCAAGGTGACGGCCGAGTACTTCCCGAAGAAGGACCGCGCCTTCGCCACGTCGATCTTCAACGCCGGTGCGTCGGTAGGTGCACTGGTCGCTCCGGCCTCGATTCCGCTGCTTGCGCAGTACTTCAAGAATCAGGGTGTCGGCGGCGGCTGGGAGATGGCCTTCCTGATCATCGGTGCCCTGGGCTTCCTCTGGATGGGCTTCTGGCTCTTCATGTATGAGAAGCCCGAGAAGTCGAAGCACGTCAACGAGGCCGAGCTGGCCTACATCCATCAGGATGACGCCGCGGATGCCGCCGCAGCGGCCAGGAGCGCGGAGGAGAAGCCCGAGAAGATCATCCCCTTCTGGCAGTGCTTCACCTACCGGCAGACCTGGTCGTTCATCGTCGGCAAGTTCTTTACCGACGGCGTGTGGTGGTTCTACCTCTTCTGGGCTCCGGCCTACTTCTCGGACCAGTACGGCTACTCGTCCAGCTCGGGCATGGGCATTGCGCTGATCTTCACGCTCTACGCCATCGTCACCGTGCTGTCGATCTTCGGCGGCTACCTGCCGCGTCTGTTCGTCGATCGCAAGGGCATGAACCCCTATGCCGGACGTATGCTGGCGATGCTGATCTTTGCCTTCCTGCCGCTGCCCGCCCTCTTCGCGCAGAGCGCCGGTACGGTGTCGGTATGGTGGCCCGCGATCATCATCGGTCTGGCCGGTGCCGGGCACCAGGCGTGGTCGGCCAACCTCTTCTCGACCATCGGCGACATGTTCCCCAAGTCGGCCATTGCGACGATCACGGGTATCGGCGGCATGGCCGGCGGCGTAGGCTCGTTCCTCATCAACAAGGGAGCCGGTGCGCTCTTCACCCACTCGGAGCAGATGGGCGAGGCGTTCCACTTCATGGGCTTCGACGGCAAGGAGGCCGGTTACATGATTATCTTCTGCATCTGCGCCGTGGCCTATCTGGTGGCGTGGCTGATTATGAAGACGCTTGTTCCGAAATACAAACCGATCGTATTGGAATAGTCTAAAATTCTGACATACAATGATTAAAGAATTGAATAAGTCGACCGTCGAGAAGGTCGACCGCCCCGTTCGCATCCTTCAGTTCGGCGAGGGCAACTTCCTGCGTGCCTTCGTGGACTGGCAGATCGACATCGCCAACGAGAAGGGCGTGATGAATGCGGGTGTGGCCATCTGCCAGCCCATCATCGATCCCGAGCACAAGGTGCTGGGGATGATCGACCTGCTGCACAAGCAGGACAACATGTACCACGTCTACCTCGAGGGCATCGAGAACAAGCAGCCCAAGAAGGACGTGCGGCTGGTCAAGAGCGTCATGGATTCGTTCAACCCCTACGTTGACTACGAGAAGTACGAGCACTACTTCCTCTCGCCCGAGCTGAAGATCACCATCTCGAACACCACCGAGGCGGGTATCCGCTACGAGGAGGGCGACGACCTGGAGGCCCGTCCGCCGAAGTCCTATCCGGCGAAGATGACGGCGCTGCTCTACAAGCGTTTCAAACACTTCAACGGCGATCCGACGAAGGGTCTGTGCATCATCTGCTGCGAGCTGATCGAGAACAACGGCTCGACGCTGCACGAGTATGTGATCCGCCACGCGATGTACAACCACCTCGGCGCCGACTTCATCGACTGGGTGGAGCGCAACTGCCACTTCTGCGACACGCTCGTCGACCGCATCGTGCCGGGCTTCCCGCGCGACACGATCGCCGAGATCAAGCAGGAGCTGGGCTATGACGACAACCTCGTCGTGAAGGCCGAGCTCTACCACCTGTGGGCGATCGGCGGCGAGGGCTACAAGGAGGTGATGAAGGAGCTGCCGCTGGACAAGGCGGGTCTGCACGTGATCTTCATGCCGTCGATCAAGCAGTTCCGCGACAAGAAGGTCCGCATCCTGAACGGCTCGCACACGGGCATGGTGCCCATCGCCCTGCAGATGGGCTGCGAGACGGTGATGGACGCCTTCAACACGCCCGACATCGAAAAGTTCATCAACGACATGGTCGCCCAGGAGGTGATTCCGATGATCGAGGAGGATCAGGAGGAGCTCAAGCAGTTTGCCGCTGGCATTCTGGAGCGCTTCTACAACCCCTTCATCAAGCACATGCTGCGGTCGATCTCGCTCAACTCGCTCTCGAAGTGGGAGGCGCGCAACTACCCGACGGTCAAGGACAACTGGTTCAAGGCGCAGAAGGTGGCCGCGCACGAGTGCTTCACCTTCGCGGCGCTGCTGTCGCTCTACGGTCCGAAGAGCGGTTTCGAGCCCGACGACACGAAGGAGTTCGTGGAGTACATCCGCACGAACTGGAATTCGGCCGACCTGGAGGGCACCGTGCGCAAGATCGTCTGCGAGAGCGGCATCTTCACGGTGAACTTCTCGGAGGTCCCGGGCTTTGTTCCGACCGTTGCGCGCTACCTGGCCGACATCGAGTCGCTGGGCATGGCCGCCGCGCTCAAGAAGTTTCTCAACGCATAGCGGGTGTGCCGTCGCGGCGCCCCGGTGCACGTAGCAATCATGTTTCCGAACGGGCGGAGCCTCTCTGCGGACGCTCCGCCCGTTTTTTCAGATCAAGACGACCATGAAACGTTTTTTGAAAATCAATGCCGCGGACAACGTGGCCATCGCGCTGGCCGATGACCTGCATGCCGGCGAGACGCTCGACGTCGACGGCGTGTGCGTGACGCTGCGCGAGGACATCGCCCGCGGACACAAGTTCGCGCTGCGCGACCTCTCCGAAGGGGAGAACGTCATCAAGTACGGCTATCCGATCGGCCACACGACGGCCGCCGTGCCGCAGGGTGCGTGGATCCACTCGCACAACCTGAAGACCAACCTGCACGACGACCTCGAGTACACCTATGCGCCGAAGGTCTACGATATCGACTGCCCGAAGAGCGACGCAAAGGTGATGGGTTACCTGCGGCGCAACGGCACGATGGGTATCCGCAACGAGTTGTGGATCGTGCCGTCGGTGGGGTGTGTCAACGGGCAGGCGCAGGCCATTGCCGAGCGTGTGCGGCGCGAGTGCGACTGCTCGCACCTGGACGACGTGCGCGTCTATACGCACAACTACGGCTGCTCGCAGCTGGGCGACGACCACGTCAACACGCGGCGGGCCCTTGCGGCGCTGGTCAAACACCCCAATGCCGGTGCCGTGCTGGTGCTGGGTCTGGGCTGCGAGAACAACCAGGTCTCGGCCCTCAAGGAGGAGATCGGCACATGGGACGACGAGCGCGTGAAGTTCCTCATCGCGCAGGAGGTCGAGGACGAGATCGAGACCGGTTTTGAAATCTGCCGCGAGCTGGTCGAGCGCACGAAGGCCGACCGGCGTGAGCCGCTGCCGCTCTCGTACCTCAAGGTGGGGCTGAAGTGCGGCGGTTCGGACGGCTTCTCGGGCATCACGGCCAACCCGCTCGTGGGGCTCTTCTCCGACTGGCTCATCGCGCAGGGCGGCACGACCGTCCTGACGGAGGTCCCGGAGATGTTCGGTGCCGAGACGATCCTCATGAATCGGGCGACCGACCGCGCGGTCTTCGACCGGACGGTGCACCTGATCAACGACTTCAAGGGCTACTTCCGCCGCTACGACCAGCCGATCTACGAGAACCCCTCGCCGGGCAACAAGAAAGGCGGCATCACGACGCTCGAGGAGAAGTCGCTCGGATGCGTGCAGAAGGGCGGTGCACAGCCCGTCGTCGACGTGCTCCGCTATGCGCAGCCGATTGCAAAGCAGGGTCTGAACCTGTTGCAGGCCCCGGGCAACGACCTGGTGGCCGCCTCGGCGCTGGCCCTGTCGGGTTGCCAGCTGGTGCTCTTCACCACGGGGCGCGGCACCCCCTTCGGGTCGTTTGTCCCGACGATGAAGATCGCGACCAATTCGCAGCTCGCGCGCTTCAAGTCCAACTGGATCGACTTCAACGCCGGCACGCTCGTCGAGGACGAGGCGCCGCAGGCCGTGCTTGCCCGCCTGATCGACAAGGTGCTGGCCACGGCCAACGGCGAACACCTCCACCACGAGAAGACCGGCTTCAAGGAGATCGCCATCCTCAAGACGGGCGTGACGCTGTAGTCCGGCCCCGATTTTTGCGGCGGGCGGGCCAGGAGGCATTCCGGTTCCGCACCGCCGTTTTTCGTTGAATACGGTTTTTACCGATTATACCGACAGTCATGAAACGGTTTCTGTTGATTCTTGCCGCGCTCTGCGGCGCGTGGCTCTCCGCCCGGGCCGCGGAGGAGGTCTATACGGTCGACTGCCGCGGCGGCGGGCAGTTCCGCAGCGTGCAGGCGTGCTTCGATGCCCTGCCGTCGAAACCCGCGGCGTGGCGCACGGTCGTCATTCGCCCGGGTACCTACCGCGAGAAGGTGACGCTCGACGTCTACAAGGACAAGGTGCGCATCGTGGCGGCCGAGGCCGGGACGGTGCGCATCGTCTGGAACGACTACTCGGGCAAGGTGGTCGACGGGCGCGAGCTGACGACCTACGACAGCTACACGATGTCGCTCCAGGCCGACGACGTCTTCATGCAGGGCATCACCGTCGAGAACGACGCCGGGCGGGTCGGCCAGGCCGTGGCGCTCGAGACGCGCGGCGACCGCATCCACCTCTGTGACTGCGCGCTCGTGGGCGATCAGGACACCTTCTTCACGAAGGGCTACGTCTCGCGCATCTACGTCGAGCGCTGCCACATCGAGGGAACGACCGACTTTATCTTCGGCCCCTCGATCGTGCTCTTCGACGACTGCACGATTCACTGCAAGGCCGACAGCTTCATCACGGCGGCCTCGACCACCGAGCGCAACCTCTACGGCTATGTCTTCCGCCGCTGCCGCGTCACGGCGGCCGACGGGGTGACGAAGCTCTACCTCGGGCGGCCGTGGAAATCGACGGCCCGCACGGTCTGGATCGCCTGCGAGCTGCCGGCGGCGATCCGTCCCGAGGGGTGGCGCGACTGGCACGATACGGCGCGCCGCGGCACGGCCTTCTATGCCGAGTACCGTTGCACGGGCCCCGGAGCCGACCGCTCGGGCCGCGTGGCGTGGTCGTGCGCCCTGACCGACGAGGAGGCTGCCGCCTACGTTCCCGAGCGCATCTTCGCCAAGAAGACCGGCTCGGAGCAGTTCCGCGACGACTGGCACGTCGCATCCGCCTCACAAAAAGAGGAGCCCGCCTCGAAAGTCGGACCCGCCTCGAACCAATAATGCTTTCCGCCATGAAAACCCTGCTGCTGACCTGCGTCGCGCTGCTCGGCGCGGCGACACTGGCGGCCCGGGAGCCGCAGGCCCCCTGGACTGCCGACCTCGGCGACGGCACCTACCGCAATCCGGTGCTGTGGGCCGACTACTCCGATCCCGACGTCATCCGCACGGGCGACGACTACTGGATGACCGCCTCGTCGTTCGCCTGCGTGCCGGGGCTGCAGATCCTCCATTCGACGGACCTCGTCAACTGGGAGATCGTCGCCGCGGCGCTGCCGCGCTTCTACGACGGGGCGTTCGACGCCCCGAGCCACGGCAACGGCGTCTGGGCCCCGGCCATCCGCTGCCACGAGGGGGTCTACTATATCTACTGGGGCGATCCCGACCGGGGCATCTACATGATCCGCAGCCGCGATCCGCGGGGCGAGTGGTCCGCACCGCATCTGGTGAAGGCCGCGCGGGGGATGATCGACCCCTGCCCGCTGTGGGACGACGACGGCCGCGCCTACCTCGTGCACGGCTGGGCCGGGTCACGGGCGGGCTTCAAGAGCGTGTTGAGCGTCTCGGAGATGTCGGCCGACGGCGAGCGGCTGCTCGGCGAGGAGGTGCTCGTCTTCGACGGCCACGACGCCAACCCGACGGTCGAGGGGCCGAAGTTCTACAAGCGCGGCGGCTGGTACTACATCTTCGCCCCGGCGGGCGGCGTCAAGCCCGGGTGGCAGCTCGTGCTGCGCGCCCGCTCGCCCTTCGGACCCTACGAGTGGCGCCGGGTGCTGCATCAGGGCAACACGCCGACGCCCGGACCCCATCAGGGCGGCTGGGTCGAGGATGTTGCGGGCCGTTCGTGGTTCCTGCACTTCGTGGACGAGTATGCCTACGGGCGTGTCGTGCACCTCCAGCCCATGGAGTGGTCGGACGACGGCTGGTGCCTGATCGGCGAGGACAGCAACGGCGACGGCGTGGGCGAGCCCGTCGCACGGTGGCAAAAACCCGCTTCGCGCACCCCGTCGGCGCTCCGCATGCCCGCCGCAAGCGACCGGTTCGACGGCCGCACGCTGGGGTTGCAGTGGCAGTGGGCGGCCAATCCCGCGACGGGGTGGTATTTCCACCATCCGGCGGCAGGGTGCCTGCGTCTGATGTGCGTGCGGCATCCCGACGGGTGGCGCAACCTCTGGGATACGCCCAACCTCCTGCTGCAAAAGGTCTCCGGGCCCGACTGCACCTTCACGGCAAGGGTCCGCTTTCGCGGCGCCTACGACGGTGACCGGGCCGGGCTGGTCGTGATGGGGGAGGATTACGCCCTGCTGGGGCTGGAGCGGTGCGACGGGAAGACGCTGTTGACGCTCGCGCGCTGTGCGGAGGCCGATGCCGGTGCTGCGGAGCAGTCCGAAGTCTCGGTCGCGGCGCCCGACGGGGAGGTGTGGCTGCGGTGCCGCATCGAACGGCAGCGCAACGACGACGGCACGCCCCGCATGTGCTGCCGCTTCTCGTTCAGCCGCGACGGCCGCCGGTTCGAGCCCCTCGGCGAACCCTTCGTCGCGCAGGCGGGCCGCTGGATCGGCGCGAAGGTGGGCCTTGTGGCCGAAGCGACGCAGCAGCGCAACGACGGCGGCTGGCTCGACGTCGACGAGTTTCTGGTAACGGAATAGACGGTGTCGGAGCGGGCCTGCGCCGGAGCGGATGCCCCGGCCGGGCCAAAGCCCGGCGTCGACCGGGACAGTGAAGGCGGCACCCGGGCCCGGCGGGATCAGTTGTCCGCCTTGGCGCGGATCGTTCCGAGGCGGTCGGTCATGATGTATTGCAGCACTCCGCGCAGGAACATGTAGAGCGTGAAGGCTAGCCACAGGGCGTTGTTGCCGATTAGCGGGCGCCCGAGCCAGAAGATGGCGAAGTAGGCCGCCGTGGCCCCGAACATCGAGTTGCGCATGACGCGCGTCTCGGTGGCGCCCACCATGATGCCGTCCATGATGAAGGGCATGGCCGATGCCACGGGGATGAGGATGACCCACACGACGTAGTGCCCGGCCAGCTCGGTGAGCGCCGCGGCATTGGGCGCCGCGGGGTCCATGAAGAGCCCCACGAGCTCGCGCCACCAGACGAGGTATACCCCTACGAACAACAGGGCGATGGCCGTGCCCCAGGCGAGGCAGCGGTGCAGGCAGGCACGCAGCGACGCGCCGTCGCGGGCGCCGATGAAGCGTCCCGTGAGGGCCTCGGCGGCGTAGGCGAAGCCGTCGTTCATGTAGGAGAAGAGCGTGAAGAGCTCCAGCAGCAGCGTGTTGACGGCCAGCAGCGCCGGGTCGTCCATGCGGGCCGACGCCCCCGTGAAGAAGGTGTAGACGGCCACGATGCAGAACGTCCGGAGGATGATGTCGCGGTTGATCCGGAAAAAGGTCTTGAGTGGTGTCATGTCGAGCACCTCGGACCAGTCGACTGCCGTGAGCAGGCGGCGGTAGCGCACGAGGAGCAGTACGGCCGCGAGCACGACGCCCGTCCACTGGGCGATGATTGAGGCGTAGGCGATACCGACGATGCCCAGGTCGAGCCCGAAGGCGAACCAGAGGCTGCACAGCATGTGGACGATGTTGACCGTGACGGCCGTGCACATGGGGATCACGGCGTTCTGCATGCCCGTGAACCAGCCGTTGAAGCCGAAGAGCAGGATGCCCGCCGGCACGGCCCAGATGCGCGTGTAGAAGTATTCGCGGGTCATCTCCGAGCCGTTGAGGGCCCACAGCGCCGCCTCGCCCACGGGGTATTGCAGGGCGACCATCACCACACCCATCACCACGGCCACGGCCAGCGCGCGCACCAGCATGTTCGTGCATTCGCGGTAGTTGCCCGCGCCGAAGGCCTGCGCCGTGAGGCCGCTCGTGCCCATGCGCACGAACGAGCAGTTCCAGTAGATGAAGTTGAAGATCGAGACCCCGATGGCCAGCGCGCCGATCGTCGCGGCGGTGTCGGCGCCCCAGTGTCCGGCAATGGCCGTCGAGACGATGCCCATCAGGGGCACGGTGATGTTCGAGACGATGTTCGGCAGCGCCAGGCGCAGTATTTCACGGTTCATGCTCATACGTGACTGCAAAGATAGCATTTTGAGGCGGATTTGTAGCGACGTGCGGTATTTGCCAATTAATTCCTGCCGACGGTGTTTGCAATCCCGAAAAATGGATTACCTTTGCCGCGTCAATTGCAATCATATACAGACAGTAAGATGAAAGAGATCAAAAACGACTCGACCTCCGTGCTTTCGCGCTTCGGCCGCGACAGGCGCACCCGTACCGTGACGGCGACGGCGGAGCGTGTCGAGCGTCGCCCGCGTTTGCAGCGTGAGGCTGCCGATTCGGAGCACCCGAACCATACGGAGCATGCCGAACACCGCGCTTCGTACAATCCCCACTTTACGGCGGACAACCGTCCCCGCTTCGAGAAGCCGCACCGCGAGCACGACGAGCGCCGGCGCGAGGAGGGCGACCGTCCGCACCGCCCCTACGGCGAGCGCACCGCCCACCGCGGCGGCGATCACCGCGGTCAGGGCGCCTACGGCGAAAAACCCCGCTACGAGGGGGCCCGCACGCGGCAGGACGAGGAGCGTCCGCGCCGCAGCTACGGCGACAAACCCGCCTACCGCGGCGAGCGGGACGGCGAGGAGCGCGCAGCGAAGCGCTACGGCGCCGAGGACCGCCGCAGCGGGGAAGGCCGCCCCTATGGCGAGAAGCGCTACGGCGAAAGGAAATACGGCGAGAAGAGGAGCGGCGAGAAGAAGTACGGCGGGAAGCCCGCCTTCCGCAAGCATGCGGAGGCTCCGGCCAATTATCCGAAATACAATCCCGAGCGTCAGACGGGCGAAATCCGCCTGAACCGCTTTATCGCGCAGTCGGGCATCTGCTCGCGCCGCGAGGCGGACGATTACATCACGGCGGGGCTGGTCTCGGTCAACGGGGTGATTGTCACCGAGCTCGGCACGAAGGTGAAGCCCACCGACGAGGTGAAGTTCAACGACAGCCGCGTGCAGGGCGAGAAGAAGGTCTACCTCGTGCTGAACAAGCCGAAGGGCTACGTCACGTCGCTCGACGACCCGCACGCCGGCAAGACGGTCATGGAGCTGGTCAAGGGGGCCTGCACGGAGCGCATCTACCCGGTGGGGCGCCTCGACAAGAACAGCGTGGGCCTGCTGCTCTTCACCAATGACGGCGACCTGACGCGCCAGCTGACGCATCCCTCCTATAAAAAGAAGAAAATCTACCAGGTGACCCTCGACAAGCCGCTGACGCGCGCCGACATGGACCGCATCGCCGAGGGCATCACGCTCGAGGACGGCGAGATCTATGCCGACGAGATCTCCTACGTCAAGGAGAACAAGCAGGAGGTGGGCATCGAGATTCACTCGGGCCGCAACCGCATCGTGCGCCGCATCTTCGAGTTCCTGGGCTACAACGTCACCAAACTCGACCGCGTCTACTATGCGGGCCTGACGAAGAAGAACCTCAAGCGCGGAGCCTGGCGTTTCCTCACGCGCGAGGAGGTCGAGCGCCTCAAGTCCGGACAGTACGAATAACCGTCGGCCGGAGCCGGAGAATCTCCCCTTGTCTTGGGGTTTGCCCCTTGTCGCGGCGGTTTGTCCCGATTGCTCCGGGCCATATGAAAAAAGCGATTCTTCCCTTTGTGGGAAGAATCGCTTTTTTGTCGGAAGGTGCCTGCCGGACTACTTGCCGGGTAGGAGCCTGCCGGGACTGTGAGCAAGGACGTGTCCGCGGGAATGTCCGTTCGGACGATGCCTGCCGCGGAAATGTCTGTCCGGGGAATGCCCGTCCCGAAAATGCCTGCCGTGGAAATGTCTGTCCCGGAAATGCTCGTCGGACAAGCACCGCGGCTGTCGGCTGCCGGCCTTTTGTCGCCGCCGGGCCCCCGGCTGCTTTACCTTGTGTTTGTCGCCTGGTCCCAGGCGGTCTGCTCATAGTACTCCTGCAGCCGCTGCGCGGGTTTGCTGGTCGAGACGCCCGAATAACTGGTGATGGGGTTCAGCCGCCCGTTGTAGGCCGAGTAGAACGACGGGGTGTTGAGGCGGCTCTCCGCGGGGAAGGCCTCGTCGAAGCGCATGCGGAACTCGTCGAGCAGCGCCGCATCGACGCAGGAGAGCGAGACGTAGTGCCCCAGGTCGTAGAAGAGGTGCGTCGCAAGCCCCTCGTAGCTCTGGAGCGTGTTGAGGTCGAAGGTCTGCCGTGCAGCGGCATAGAGTCGCCGCGTCACGTCGTCCAGTCCCGGCTGGCCGTCGCGCCCGTCGAGTGCGGCGGTGACGCAGAGCGAGATGCAGCCCGACTGTTCGTTGTAGGGGACGCTCTGCCAATCGTTCTGGTAGAAGTCCCAGAAGACGTAGCACACCTTCGCCAGCCGGTCGTAGGTGCCCTCTCCGGAGAAGAGGTGCGGCACGGCCCGGTCGTAGGGGAATCCGGCGGCCATGATCTCGCACGGCGAGGCAACGATGTAGTCGAAGCCGCCGCGCAGGTCGTAGAGCGTCTCGATGTTGGCCATGAAGCAGGCGTCGAAGATCAGGTAGTCGAAGCGGTAGGGGAGTGCTTCGATCACCGCCGCGAAGTCGGCGATGTCGATCTCGTATCCCGTGTCGCCGAACGAACGGGTCGGCTTGGCATCGGGCAGCGGTTGCCAGAGGTTGTCGCTGACGGCTGCGCCTCCGGGCTGTGTGCCGAGCTGCATGCCCGAGGCGTAGAGCGATCCGGCGATCGTCGGTACCCACGCCTTGCCGTGGCAGCCGACGATGAGGCCGTACTCCTCGGCCGGGGCGTATTCGGCCACGTCGGCAAACATCTCCGCGAGCGACTGCGGCGCCGAAGCCGTGAACGAGGCATACTCCTTGAGGGTCTCGACGACGCTGCCGCCCGAGGCGAAGTCGTAGCGCACCTCCTGCAGGGAGGCCGTCTGCTGCCCCTCGGGCTGGTAGCAGACGAGGATGCGGCCGTCGCCCGGCACCTGTGCCGAGACGGCCCGGCGGATGCCGTCGATGTTGTTGTTGTAGAACGAGAGCAGCGACCGCCCGGGCATGTAGAGCAGCATCGTGCGCGGGGCCGTGGCGGGGCTCTGGCATACCTCGAGCGTGCGCGCGGCCGCGGAGCCCTTGCCGGCGGTCGGGCGGAAGGCGACGCTGCCCAGCGTGCGGCGCTGGTGTTCGGCGTTGTCCTGCGTGGCGGTCAGCGTGACGACGGTCTCGCCCCGGCTGCCCGAGACGGGCGTGATGTCGAAGCCGCTGCCCGTGACGGTCAGTTCCCACGCCCCGTTGGCTGTGACGGTGACGGCGGCCTCGCTGCCGCTTCCGCCGCGCAGCACGACCTCCGCCGCCGAGAGCTCGAGCCGCGGTGCCGGGGTCTTCTCCTTGCTGCAGGCGGCTGTCAGCAGCACCGCGCAGAGCAGCAGCGTATGTCGGAAAGTTCGGAGCATGGCCGGTCGGTATTTCATCATTATTTATAGGTGCGGGGCTTGAGGTTGTTGAACTGCCACGTGCGGTCGCGCTTGTAGGTGTAGCCTTCGGGCTTGTTCCAGTAGATGCGGCTGAAGTCGAAGTAGAACCCCTTGCGCTTCTTGCCGTCGACGACGTAGGGCACGGTCAGCGGCACGAACTCCACCGAGCGGCTGACGACGCGCGCCTTGTCGTAGGAGAGCCCTTCGGCCGTGAGCAGGTCGAGCGCATGGTCGAACATCAGGATGTGGCGCGGGCTCTTCTGCGTGAGGCCGTCGCCCGACTGGTTGATCGCCCGCAGCACGCCGTTCATGCGGTTGAAGTAGGCGCGCTCCTGCTGCTTGTCGCCCAGCGCCCCGTAGGCATAGGCCATCAGGTTGAGCACCTTCGGGCTGAAGGGGTCGCGCTTGAGGGCGGCCTGTCCCGTGGTGACGATCTCTTCGAGCGTCTCCACGGCGGGGTGGTCCGGGTCGAGCCCCGAGGCGAGCAGCAGCAGCCGGTCCAGGTCGGGATTCGTCTGCAGGGGCTTGTACTCCTCCTGATAGGCGTAGCCGTAGTAGAGGTAGTGGTAATCCTCGTCGGTGAGGGTCTCGTCCCCGGCGTTGTAGCGCATCATGAGCGACGTGTAGTAGTAGGGCGACGAGGCGTCCATCGTGCGGTCGATGATGTCGTCCTCGTCGGGAACCGCGGCGGCCGCGGGCCGGGGCAGCAGAAGCAGCGCGGCCGTCAGCAGCGTCAGCGCTGCGGCGCTGCGCCATGCGGTGCCGCGGTGCGTCGGATGAAGGAATCGTATCATGGTCTCTTTTTCCGCACAAACGGTTTTGTCAGTGCAAATCGTATTCGGCGATGAGCTTTTCAAAGCGCGCGCGCAGGGCCGCCGTGCCCGGGACGAGCGGCAGACGCATCGTGTCGCCGATAAGCCCCATGACCGAGAGGGCGCACTTCACTCCCACGGGATTGCCCTCGGCGAAGAGCGCCTCGACGGCCTCCCTGAGCGAGGCGTAGGCCTCCTCGGCCCGGTCGAACGCGCCCTGCTTCGCCAGGTTCACGCACTGCATGAAGCGCCGCGGGAAGGCGTTGGCCGCCACGGAGATCACGCCGTCGCCGCCGCGCCGCATCAGCGGAATGGTCATGGCGTCGTCGCCCGAGAGGACGAGAAACCCTTCGGGACGGTTGTCCAGGATGCGCTGCATCTGCTCGATGTTGCCAGACGCCTCCTTGATGCCGATGATGTTCGGCACCTCGCGCGCCAGGCGCAGCGTCGTCTCGGCCGTCATGTTGACGCCCGAGCGGCCCGGGATGTTGTAGAGGATCACCGGCAGGGGCGAGTGCTCCGAGACGGTGCGGAAGTGCTGGTAGAGCCCCTCCTGCGAGGGTTTGTTGTAGTAGGGCGTGACGCTCAGGATGGCATCGGCGCCCCGCAGGTCGAATTCGCGCAGCTGGTCGAGCACTTCGGAGGTGGAGTTGCCGCCGCAGCCTATCACCAGAGGCACGCGCCCGGCGATCTGGTTGGTGATGAACATGGCGATGACGGCCCGCTCGGGCATGTAGAGCGTTGGGGTCTCGGCCGTGGTGCCCAGCGCGACGATGTAGTCCACACCGCCCTCGATGACGTAGTCGATCATGCGGGCCAGCGCCTTGTAGTCGACCCGTCCGTCCGCAGTGAAGGGGGTAATCATGGCGGCGCCTGCGCCCGCGAGTTTGGATTTTTGCATGGTTGTGTCGTGTTTGTCTGCTTCGGTTTTTACAAAAATAGGAAAAATCCGGTAGAGAGCCGCACCTCCCGACGGCAAAAAGCGTCCGGGCCGCGCTCCGTCTGCCGGCAAGCGGTCAGAAGAGCGTCCCCTGACCGGCAGCTCCGCCGCCCGGCGCCCCGCCTTTGCCGGCGGCTGCGACAGGCGCCGCTTCCGGATTGTTGTCCGATGCCGCCTCCGGCGTGTCGCCCGATGTTGTTTCCGGTTTGTTGTTGTCCGATGCTGCATCCGGCGAGTCGTTGTCCGGGGCGGCGGGGGATTCGCCGATGAGCGCCATGAACTCCTCCTCGGAGATGATCCGAATGCCCAGCTTTTCGGCCTTCTTCAGCTTGGCGGGCCCCATGTTCTCGCCCGCCAGCAGGTAGTCGGCATTGCCCGAGACGGCGGCCAGGTTGTGCCCTCCGTGGAGCTCGATCAGCTCCTTCAGCTCGTCGCGGCTGTGGCCGGTGAACTTTCCGGAGATGACGATCGACTTGCCGGCGAGCGAGTCCGAGGCCTGCTGCCGCGCGGTGGCCTCGAACTGTACGCCGGCGGCGCGCAGCCGTTCGATGAGGCGCAGGTTGCGCTCGTCGGCGAAGTAGTCGAGGATCGCGTCGGCGATCTTCCCGCCGACCTCGTCGGCCTGGGTCAGCTCCTCGCGCGTGGCCCGCATCAGGGCGTCGAGCGAACGGAAGTGCTCGGCGAGGTATTTGGCCGTCGTCTCGCCCACGAAGCGGATGCCCAGGGCGAAGAGCACGCGGTGGAAGGGCACGCCGGTCGAGCGGCGGATCGACGCGATGATGTTCTCGGCCGACTTCTCGCCCAGGCGCGGCAGCGGCGCCAGCTGCTCGGCCCTGAGGTCGTAGAGATCGGCGGCGTCGTGCAGCAGACCGTTGTCGTAGAGCAGTTCGACGGTCTCCTCGCCCAGCGACTCGATGTCCATCGCCTTGCGGCGGATGAAGTGCAGGATGCGCCCGAGAATCTGCGGGCGGCAGCCGTTCTGGTTCGGGCAGTAGTGCTTGGCCTCGCCCTCGTAGCGCACCAGCGGCGTGCCGCACTCGGGACAGTGGGTGATGTAGCGGAACGGCACGCTGTCGGCGGGACGCTCCGAGAGCTCCACGCCCGTGATCTTGGGGATGATCTCGCCGCCCTTCTCGACGTAGACCATGTCGCCCGGCCGGATGTCGAGCTTCTCCATCTGTTCGGCGTTGTGGAGCGTGGCGCGCCGCACGGTGGTGCCGGCCAGCAGCACCGGCGCAAGGTTCGCCACGGGGGTGATCGCTCCGGTGCGCCCGACCTGGAAGGAGATGCTCTCGAGGCGCGTGAGCGCCTGCTCGGCCTTGAACTTGTAGGCTACGGCCCAGCGCGGCGCCTTGGCCGTGAAGCCGATGCGGCGGCGCACGGCGAAGTCGTTGACCTTGATGACCACGCCGTCGGTCGGGAAGGGCAGTTCGCGGCGCGCCGTGTCCCAGTAGGCGATGAAGTCGTCGATCTCGGCGCGCGTGCGGCAGATGCGCATCCGGTCCGAGACCTTGAATCCCCACGTGCGGGCCTTTTCGAGACTCTCCCAGTGGGTCTTGAAGGGCAGGTCGTCGCCCGCCAGCTGGTAGAGCGTGCAGTCCAGCCCGCGGCGCGCCACGACCGCCGAGGCCTGCTGCTTGAGCGTGCCCGCCGCGGCGTTGCGCGGGTTGGCCAGCAGCGGCTCGCCCGCCGCTTCGCGCTCGGCGTTTAGGCGGTCGAACGAGGCGTAGGGCATGAGTATCTCGCCGCGGATTTCAAACAGATCGGGCCAGTCGTGGCCGCGCAGCACGAGCGGCACGCTGCGGATCGTGCGGACGTTGGCCGTCACGTCGTCGCCCGACGTGCCGTCGCCGCGCGTCACGGCGCGCAGCAGCCGGCCGTGCTCGTAGGTGAGCGAGATGGCCGTGCCGTCGAACTTCAGCTCGCAGACGAACTCCGTCGGACCGACCTCGCGTTCGATGCGGTCGATGAACTCGTGCAGCTCGTCGAGCGAATAGGTGTTTCCGAGCGAGAGCATCGGAAAGCGGTGGCGCACGGTGCGGAATTCCGACGTCAGATCGCTGCCCACGCGCTGCGTGGGCGAATTGGGATCGGCGCATTCGGGGTGGGCGCGTTCGAGGTCCTGAAGCTCGCGCATCATCGTGTCGAACTCGAAATCGGTGATCTCGGGCGCATTCTCCACGTAGTACTTGAAATTGTGGTATTCGAGCTGGCGGCGCAGCTCCTCGATTCGTTGCTGGAACATGGTCATACAGGGTCACTTGCCGCCGCGGACCGGTCGCCGGAGCGTGTGTCGGGGCTTGCCGGCGGGCCGTGCGGGGGTCGCTTGTGCTGCGTAAAGTTACATATTTTGTGCGGAACGGAATCCGAAAACAAAAAATTTGCAAAAAAAAATTGCAGATGTGGTGCGGTACGCAAATTTTGTTTATACTTGCAGAAAATTTTGAAGCACTACTATGGCTAAACAGAATACGACGAAGAAACATATCGTAACGAGCCTTCACAACCTCACGCCGGAACTGCAGGAAAAGGTCCGGGCACTCTATCCGTTGGGATTCACCGATGCAATGATGCGCATCGACAAGCCCAACGGCGATTTTTTCTATGCCGTGCCCTTCGACACGGACGAGGTGGCCTACCTGGTGAAGATCGACGTGAAGATCGACGACAACGCCCAGGACGACGACGAGAAGGACTACTACGACGACGAGATCAAGGGTGCCGACGAGCTGCAGGGCGCCGATGACGACGGCGCGGGCGACGCAATGGAACCCACCGACGACGACGTCGACATCTGATCCGGCGCATGGCTTTCCGTCCGCATCCGTTCCCGGTATCGGCTCCGGCCCTGCTGCCGCTGCTTGCGGCCCTCTGCACCTGCACGGCCTGCGGACTGATCGACGACGCCCGCGAAGAACAGAGCCGATACGAATACATTGTCTTCTCCGACAAGCCATTTGAAACCTACTGCCTCGAGACGTGGGACCTGAACGGCGACGGCCGCATCTCGCGCTACGAGGCGCAGCGCGTGCGCAGCATCGACTGTTCGGGCCGCGGCATCGCTTCGCTGTTCGAGATCGGGGAGTTCGAGAACCTCGAAAGCCTCGACTGCTCGCGCAACGAAATCGTGACGCTCGACGTCTCGTCGCTGGCCCGGCTCACGGAGCTCGACTGCTCGCAGAACCGCCTCACGCGGCTCGATCTGGGACAGCTGCGCGGGCTCGTGCGGCTCGACTGCGCCGAAAACGAGCTGGCGTCGCTCGATCCCGGCGCCTGCACGTCGCTGTCCGCGCTCGACGGCCGAGGCAACCGCTATCCGACGCTCGACGTGAGCGGCTGTTCGCAGACGCTCGCGGCCGATCTGACCGACAACCCGCAACTCGAACTCGTCTACGCCCGGGAGGGACAGAATATCCGGGCTGAAGGGGCGACCGAGGTAATCTACCGCTGATATTTCCCGCTTCCGTGCGGGATTTTCCTTGTGCGAATTGTGCAAAATGATCTCCCGTGCGGTCCCTTCCGCCCGGGATTTTTTTCGTGCGAAACATTCTCTCGGGCGGGGCTTTTTCTCTATGCGAGACATCCTTCCGTGCGGGATTTTTTCTTGTTTGTGCGGGGCTTTCCCTTGTGCGGGGTTCCTTCCGTGCGGGGTTCTTTTCTGTGCGGGGCTTCTTCCGTGCGGGGTTCTCTTCCGCTACCCGGACTGGTGCGGTCGCCGGGCGGGTTCCCGCATGCTCCGGACCGCGCCCTCTTTCCCGCGCCCTCTTTCCCGTCCCCGATGCCTGTTGTCGGGCCCGGCCGGACGTGCCCCGCGTAGAGCCTTTCCCTGTCGGTCTGCCTGCCGACGGACGCTGCCGGGCGCTTTTTTCCGCGTGCTGCGTGCGTGCGGTTGCCCGCGCCGGACCGTCGTTCCACGCTCCGTTTTCGACTCTTTGTTGAAAAGTCCCGGCCCGGTTTTGGGTATTCCACCAAATTTTTCGTACCTTTGGATGCAAAAAATGTCTTTTGCAGCATTAAAAACATATCGGACAGAATGAAAAAGGTAGACGTGATCCTCGGCCTGCAGTGGGGTGACGAGGGCAAGGGAAAGGTCGTGGACGTGCTGACGCCCCGCTACGAGGTCGTGGCACGCTTTCAGGGTGGACCCAATGCCGGTCACACGCTGGAGTTCAACGGCGAGAAATACGTGCTTCGCTCGATTCCCTCGGGAATCTTCCAGGGCGGCAAGACCAACATCATCGGCAACGGTGTCGTGCTCGACGCCATCCTCTTCCGTGCCGAGGCCGAGGAGCTGGCCCGCAGCGGCCATGACCTCACGCGGCAGCTCTGCATCTCGAAGAAGGCCCACCTGATCCTCCCGACGCACCGCATCCTCGATGCGGCCTACGAGGCGGCAAAGGGCAGCGCCAAGATCGGCACCACGGGCAAGGGCATCGGCCCGACCTACACGGACAAGGTGAGCCGCAACGGCATGCGCGTGGGCGACCTGCTCGATCCCGATTTCCGCAATATCTACGCCGCCGCGAAGGCGCGCCACGAGAAGATCCTGCGCAGCCTCGGCTACGAATACGACATCACCGAGCTGGAGAAGCAGTGGTTCGAGGCCGTGGAGTACCTCAAGCGCTTCCGCATCGTCGACAGCGAATATTTCATCAACGAGGCGCTCCGCGACGACAAGAGCATTCTGGCCGAAGGGGCGCAGGGCACGCTGCTCGACGTCGACTTCGGATCGTATCCCTTCGTCACGTCGTCGAACACCGTCTGCGCGGGTGTCTGCGTGGGTCTGGGCGTCGCGCCGAACCGCATCGGCGAGGTCTACGGCATCTTCAAGGCCTACTGCACGCGCGTGGGCAGCGGGCCGTTCCCCACGGAGCTCTTCGACGAGACGGGCGACCGCCTCTGCTCGCTCGGCCACGAGTTCGGCGCCGTTACGGGACGCCGCCGCCGCTGCGGCTGGCTCGACCTGGTGGCGTTGAAGTATTCGATCATGATCAACGGCGTCACGCAGCTCATCATGATGAAGTCCGACGTGATGAACGACTTCGACACGATCCGCGTGGCCACGGCCTACGAGATCGGCGGCGAGCGCACCACGCACTTCCCCTATGCGATCACCGACGACCTGCGTCCGGTCTACACCGACTTCGAGGGGTGGCGCTGCGATCTGCGTCACTGCCGCACCTACGACGAGTTCCCTGCCGCGTTCAAGCGCTACGTGGAGTTTATCGAGCGGGAGACGGGCGTGCCGGTGAAGATCATCTCCGTCGGTCCCGACCGCGGCGAGACGATCGTGCGGTAGGGGTGTCCCGCGCCGCAAAAACGTAGCATGTAATCTGTAACCTTATAAGTAATGAAAGAAAACCTTAAAATTGTCGTATTGGCCAAGCAGGTGCCCGACACCCGCAACGTGGGCAAGGACGCGATGACGCCGGAAGGAACCGTCAACCGCGCGGCGCTGCCGGCCATCTTCAATCCCGAAGACCTCAATGCCCTTGAGATGGCGCTGACGCTCAAGGACAGCGTCAAGGGCGCGACGGTGCACATCCTGACGATGGGCCCGCAGCGCGCCGCCGACATCATCCGCGACGCGATGTTCCGCGGCGCTGACGGCGGCTACCTGCTCTCGGGCCGCGAGTTTGCCGGTTCGGATACGCTGGCCACCTCCTATGCGCTCTCGTGCGCGCTGAAAAAGATCGCGCCCGACGTGATCTTCGCCGGCCGTCAGGCCATCGACGGCGACACGGCGCAGGTGGGCCCGCAGGTGGCCGAGAAACTCGGACTGCCGCAGGTGACCTATGCCGAAGAGATCGTCGAGATCCGCCCCGAGTCGCTTGTCATCCGCCGACGCCTGGCCAACGGCGTCGAGACGGTCGAGTGCCCCGTTCCGGCCGTCATCACGGTCAACGCCTCGGCTCCGGAGTGCCGTCCGCGCAACGCCAAGCGCGTGATGACCTACAAGTGTGCGCTGGCCAAGTCGGAGATCGCCGCAGCGCCCGATTCGGAGGCTGCACGCCGCGTGGCCGCGAAGCCCTACCTGCAGATCGTCGAGTGGGCCGCAGCGGAGGTCGATCCCGATCCCGCACAGCTGGGCCTGCAGGGCTCGCCCACGAAGGTCAAGAAGATCGAGAACGTCGTCTTCGCCGCCAAGGAGGCCAAGCGCCTGACGGCCGACGATGCGCAGATCGATTCCCTGATGAAAGAACTCATTGCGAGCCACACGCTCGGTTAAAAGCCTTTGAATCCCGTTATGAACAACATTTTCGTATATATCGAACTCGAGGGCGGCAAGATCGCCGACGTAAGCCTCGAGCTGTTGACCAAAGGCCGCGAGCTGGCTGCGAAGCTGGGCGTGAAGCTCGAAGCCGTGGCGCTGGGTCACCACCTTGCCGGCATTGAAAAGGAGCTGGCCAAATACGGCGCCGATACGGTGTGGGTCGCCGACGACGAACTCTTCACGCCGTTCCGCACGCTGCCCCATACGGCCGTGATGTGCGGCCTGATCGAGCAGGAGAAGCCGCAGATCGCCCTGTTCGGCGCCACGCCCGTGGGCCGCGACTTCGCACCGCGCGTCTCCTCGGCGCTGCACAGCGGCCTGACGGCCGACTGCACGCAGCTCGAGATCGGCGACCACAAGGACGCCAAGACCGGCAAGGAGTACACGAACCTGCTCTACCAGATCCGTCCCGCCTTCGGCGGCAACATCATCGCCACGATCGTCAATCCGGACCACCGTCCGCAGATGGCCACCGTGCGCGAGGGCGTCATGCGCAAGGAGTGCGCCGCGCAGCCCGCAGCGGGCGAGGTGAAGACGATCGACTGGCGGAAGTTCGTCAAGGATACGGACCTCGCGGTGAAGATCGTCGACCGCCAGATCGCCGAGAGCAAGATCGACATCAAGGGCGCGAGCATCATCGTGGCCGGCGGCTACGGCATGGGCTCGAAGGAGAACTTCCAGCTGGTGCATGAGCTGGCCGACGTGCTGGGCGCCGAGGTGGGTGCGAGCCGTGCGGCCGTCGACGCGGGCTTCACGGAGCATGCGCGCCAGGTCGGACAGACCGGCGTCACGGTGCGTCCGAAGCTCTACATCGCCTGCGGCATTTCGGGTCAGATTCAGCACACGGCCGGCATGGAGGAGTCCGCGATGATCATTTCGATCAACACCGATCCCGACGCGCCGATCAACAAGATCGCCGACTACGCCATCACGGGCGACGTGAACGAGGTAATTCCCAAGATGATCAAGTACTACAAGCAAAACTCGAAATAATGGCTAATTTCTTTTCAGATAACAAGGATTTGCAGTTCCAGCTGGAGCATCCGATGATGCGCCGGATCGTGGAGCTGAAGGAGCGCGGCTTCGCCGAGAAGGATCTCTACGACTATGCGCCGCAGAATTTCGAGGATGCGATGGACTCCTACCGCCGCGTGCTCGGTATCGCGGGCGAAGTCTGCGGTGACGTCATTGCCCCGAATGCCGAGGAGGTGGATCACGAGGGTCCGCGCGTGGTGAACGACCACGTGGAGTATGCCTCGGGGACGGTCCGCAACCTCAAGGCGATCGTCGATGCCGGGTTGAGCGGTCTGACGCTCCCGCGCAAGTACGACGGCCTGAACTTCCCGCTCGTCTGCTTCGTCATGGCCAACGAGATGGTGGCTCGGGCCGATGCGGGCTTCGAGAACATCTGGGGCCTGCAGGACTGCGCCGAGACGCTCAACGAGTTTGCCTCGGAGGAGCTCAAGCAGCTGTTCCTGCCTCGCGTGTCGGCGGGTGAGACCTGCGCCATGGACCTTACGGAGCCCGATGCCGGTTCGGACCTCGGCGCCGTGATGCTGAAGGCCACCTGGTCGGAGGAGCGGCAGACGTGGCTGCTCAACGGCGTCAAGCGCTTCATTACCAACGGCGACGGCGACATCTCGCTCGTGCTGGCCCGCACGGAGGAGGGAACGACCGATGCGCGCGGATTGTCGATGCTCGTGCACGACAAGCGCGACGGCGGCGTCAAGGTGCGCCGCATCGAGAACAAGCTCGGCATCAAGGGCTCGCCGACGTGCGAGCTGGTCTTCACGAACGCCCCGGCCCGGCTGGTCGGCGACCGCAAGATGGGTCTTATCAAGTACGTGATGTCGCTGATGAACGCCGCCCGTCTGGGCATCGGCGCCCAGTCGGTGGGTCTGTGCGAGGCTGCCTACCGCGAGGCGCTCAAGTATGCACACGAACGCCGGCAGTTCGGCAAGCCGATCGTGCAGTTCGCCGCCGTATCGGAGATGCTCTCGAACATGAAGGCCAAGCTGCAGGGCGCCCGCGCGCTGCTCTACGAGACCACGCGCTTCGTCGAGATGTACAAGCAGTACGGCCACATCGCCCAGGAGCGTTCGCTCGCGGGCGAGGAGCGGCAGGAGATGAAGTTCTACAACCGCCTGGCCGACGGCTTCACGCCGCTGGTGAAGCTCTTTGCCTCGGAGTATGCCAACCAGCTGGCCTACGACGCCATCCAGATCCACGGCGGTTCGGGCTTCATGAAGGATTACCCCTGCGAGCGGCTCTACCGCGACGCCCGCATCATGAACATCTACGAGGGTACCTCGCAGCTGCAGGTCGTGGCGGCGATCAACGCCGTGACGAAGGGCACGTTCATGGAGCAGATCGAGCGCTATGCCGCCGGCGAGTACGTCGAGGGCATGCAGCCCGTCGTGGCGAAGCTGCGGGAGCTGACCGCGAAGTTCGCGGAGATGATCGCGCATGTCGAGGCCGGTGAAAAGGAGGTCGGCGGATTCAAGGATTTCCACGCCCGCCGTCTGGTCGAGACCGCCGGTCACATCATCATCACCTACCTGCTGGCGCGTCAGGCCGGCGAGAACGAGGAGTACGTGGCTTCGGCCCGCATCTTCGCCAAGCTGGCCGAGGGCAAGATCGCCGAGGCCCACGATTACGTGATGAACTCGACGCTCGAGGATGTCGAACTCTTCCGCAAGGTGATCCGCACGGAGGAGTGCTGATCCCCGCCGGGATTTCTGAAAAAAGGCCTGCTTCCAGAGGGAAAGCAGGCCCTTTTTTGTTGCGGGAGCCGGAGCCGGCCGGCACTCCGGAGGGGAAGCCGCCGGCCGGACCCGCCGGTCAGGCCTTCGCGGCCTGCGCTTCGCGTACCGCGGCGCGGGGAGCGTCGAAGAGGTTGAGACCGAGCTGTGCGGCGATGTCGGCCAGCGCCCGCTGGGCCTTCACCGAGTTGCCCGCCTGGTCGAGCGGCGGGGCGAAGGCCGCCACGCCCATGACGCCCGGCACGACGCCCATGATGCCGCCGCCGACCCCCGTCTTGGCCGGGAGCCCCGTCGTGAAGAGCCAGTCGCCCGTATGCTCGTAGAAGCCGACGGTGGCCATCATGGCGGTGATCTTCGGCGTCAGCTCCGCGCGGAAGACCTCCTCGCCCGTCACCGGGTTGCGTCCTCCGGCAGCGATCGTCGCCGCAAGGGTCGCCAGCTCCTTGGCCGTGATGCCGATCGAGCACTGCCGCGTGTAGAGGTCGAGCGACAGGTCGGGATCGTCGTAGATGCGGTTGTAGTTCTTAAGCAGCCAGGCAATCGAGCGGTTGTTGAAGTTGGTCTCCGACTCCGAACGGTAGAGCTCGTCGATCACCCCGACCTGCGCACCGCAGAGCGCCTCGACGAAGCGGAGGATCGACTGCCACTTGCCGTCGCGGTCGCCCACGGGCTTGATCAGCGAGCAGGCCGAGATGGCCCCGGCGTTGACCAGCGGCGTCGAGGGATGGTCGTTTTCGAGCAGGATGGCGATGATCGAGTTGAATGGCAGCCCCGTGGCGTCGGCGCCGATGCGGTCGAGCACCTCCTGCGCTCCGTACTGCTGCATGGCCAGCAGTGCCGTCGGGACCTTCGAGACCGATTCGATGCCGAAGCGGTACTCCGTGTCGCCCACGGCAACGACGGTGCCGTCGGTCAGGCAGGCCGCGATGCCGAAGAGCGTCGAGGGGACGTTGGCCAGGTAGGGGATGTAGTCGGCGTTCTTGCCGCCGGTCGTGTTCTTGACTCGGTCGTAGGCCCCGCGCAGGGCCTGTGCGACGTGTTGTCTGTCGATTTTCGGTGTCATGGTTGTCGGTTTATTTGGTCGGTTGTTTCTCTTTTCCCGGATTCCCGGCGGAAGCGGGCTTCGGTTGTGCCTTCCTCGGAGCGGCGGCCGGGGCTGCCGATGGGGCCGGCGATGGAGCGGCCGATGGGGCCGGTGACGCCGGGGCGGCCGGAGCGGTTCGTGCGGACGAAGCCGTCGAAGTTGTCGGGGCTGTCGGGGTTGTCGGGGCCGCCGGGGTCTCCCAGTGGAAGGGGGCGAACTCGGCGGCGGCCTGCGGGTCACGCCACGAGGGCTTGCGCATGGCATAGATGATGAACGGGATGCCGACCACGATCACACAGCCGATGATGAGCACCGAGAACCAGACGGTGCTGCTGCCCGTGGCGATCTGTCCGGGCGGCACGAAACTCAACACGAAGGCCAGCAGCGAGCCGCCGAAGCCCATCGCGCCGAGCAGCCACATCACGCCGTTGCCGCTGCCCTTGCCCAGGCGGAAGGGCCGCGGTGCGGACTTCATCCTGTAGCGCAGGACGATCGCCGCAGCGAACATGAGCATGTACATGATCAGGTAGAGCAGCACGGTGAGCTGCGAGAGGATCTGGTAGAAGGACTGCACCGAAGGCATGACGACGAAGAGCAGCGCCAGCAGCGTCACGATGCCGCCCTGGATGAGCAGGATGTTGCGCTGCACGCCGATGCGGTTGGTCTTCTGGAAGAAGGGCGGCAGGTAGCCCGCCTTGCCCACGGCGAAGATACCCTTCGAGGGACCGGCCACCCAGGTGAGCACGCCGGCCAGCACGCCGAACATCAGCGCCACGGCAATGACGGGCCCGGCCCACGAGACATGCAGGTAGCGGAAGTAGTTGTCGAAGCCGATGAGCAGCGACTGCGTGAGGCTGATGTCCTTGGCCGGGATGATGAGCCCGAGCGAGAAGGTGCCCAGCACGAAGATGCAGACCGTCACGAGCGATCCGATGATGATCGCCCGGGGGTAGTTGCGCGAGGGGTTCTTTACGTCCATGACGTGGATGCCCATCATCTCCATGCCGGCGTAGAAGAGGAAGATGCTGCTTGCCAGCACGAGGTTGTCGAGCTTGCTCAGGTCGGGGAAGAAGCCCTGCGAGAGGTCCATGTTGTTGTGGCCTCCCGAGGCGATGTAGACGATGCCGAGCAGGATGAGCAGTCCGGCGGGGATGATCGTGCCGATCATGCCGCCCCACTTGCTGATCTTGCCGACCCAGCCGAGCCCCTTGAGCGCGATGAAGGTGGCGACCCAGTAGATGGCCAGCACCATGACGAGCGTGAAGACCTTGTTCGAGGCCAGCGTCATGTCGTGCGGTTCGTTCGTGCCGATGAAGGCGATCGACACGGCGCCGAAGGTCAGCACCGTGGGGTACCAGATCGTCGACTCGATCCATTGCAGCCAGATGGCCAGGAAGCCCGTGCGGGCACCGAAGGCCTCGCCGACCCAGCGGAAGACGCCGCCCTGCTTGTCGGAGAACATCGCCGCGAGTTCGGCGGCGACCATGGCCGTCGGAATCAGGAAGACGATGGCGGCAAACAGGTAGTAGAAGGCCGACGAGAGCCCGTAGACCGCCTCGGCGGGCAATCCGCGCAGACTCACGACCGCCGTCACGTTCATGATGGCGAGTGTCATGACACTCAGCTTGAAACCCGTGCTTGCGGTGGTTTTCTTTACATCCATAGTGTTTGATTTTTTGTTTTGACGTCCTATCCGGTGCAACTACCGTGCAAATCCGTCGTCCGGATGCTTTTCGCAATGCCGCCATGCGGGATTCTTCCCGAAAAAACGTATCTTTGCCTTCGGACACAAAAACTGTTGAGATGTACCGGACACTGGTTCTGATTCTTGCGGCCGTCGGCCTTGCGGCGTGCGGCGGCCGTGCACCGCGCCGTCCCGCAGTGGCGACGGCCGAAACGCCGGCCGTCTTCCTCCCGGCGATCGCCCCCGCGGCCCTTGCCCCCGAGGAGCGGGTCGAATGGCTCCGCTGGCACTACTGGGACAACTTCGACTTCGCCGACACGGCGTTCCTCGCCCGGGCCGACACGCTGCAGCTCTTCGAGGCCTACGCCCGGTACGTGCAGCTGCTCTTCTCGGCCCCGACCGACGGTGCGCCGATGGATTCGCTCATGCGGCGCGCCGCCGTGTCGCGCCCCATGCTCGACTACTTCGCCATGCTGGCCGATCGGGTGCTGGGCGATCCCAATTCGCCGCTGCGCAACGACGAATTCTACATTCCCGTGCTGCGGGCGCAGCTGTCCAGCCCGTGGTACGACGAATACGAGCGGCTCGCGCCCGAGTACCGCCTCTCGCTCGCGTCGCAGAACCGCATCGGAGAGCAGGCCAACGACTTCCGCTACACGCTTGCGTCGGGTGCCACGGGCTCGCTCTACGGCCTTCGGGCGGAGTACGTGCTGCTGTTCATCAACAACCCCGGCTGCCCGATGTGCCGCGAGATCCGCGAGGCGATCTCGGCCTCGCCGATGCTCACGGAGCTGATCGAGCACGGGCGGCTGCGCGTGCTGGCGCTCTATCCCGACGAGAATCTCGACGAATGGCGCGCCTACCGGGAGCAGATTCCCGCTTCGTGGATCAACGCCTACGACGACGGCTGCGTGCTGCGCGAGAAGGGACTCTACGACCTGTCGGCCATTCCGTCGCTCTATCTGCTCGATGCGCAGAAGCGCGTGCTGGTGAAGGACGCGACGGACGTGGCGCTCGTCGAGGAGGTGATCGACCGCCGGAGTTGAGTCATAAGCGCAGCCTATCGTTGCATAAAAAAAGACAATCGTTTTTTTATCCGAACTTCGCGGCGATTTGCTATATTTGCAGTGTAGAAAATGAACATCAACCACACAAAACATTAAACATTACAAGATTATGGCAAAGAAATGGCGTTGTACCGTATGCGGGTACATTCACGAAGGTCCCGAGGCTCCCGAGCAGTGCCCGCTCTGCAAGGCAGGCAAAGACAAGTTCGTAGAAGTTGTCGAAGAGGAGGGCAACCTCGATTTCGTCACCGTTCACAAGCTCGGTGACGGCAAGGGCGCCAGCAAGGAGCTCTGGGAGGGTCTGCAGAACCACTTCATGGGCGAGTGCACCGAGGTGGGCATGTACCTGGCCATGAGCCGTCAGGCCGACCGTGAGGGCTATCCCGAGATCGCCGAGGCCTACAAGCGTTACGCCTGGGAGGAGGCCGAGCACGCCTCGAAGTTCGCCGAGCTGATCGGCGAGGTGGTTTGGGACACGAAGACCAACCTCTACAAGCGCATGAACGCCGAGTGCGGTGCCTGCGAGGACAAGATGCGCCTGGCCCGCCTGGCCAAGGAGGAGAACCTCGACGCCGTGCACGATACCGTACACGAGATGGCCAAGGACGAAGCACGCCACGGCAAGGGCTTCGAGGGCCTCTACAAGCGTTACTTCGGCAAATAATCGCCCGCAGGGAACATCGTATGACAAGGGGCGGCTCCGCATGCGCGGGGCCGCTTTTTTTCGTGGTGAAACTTTTTTTGGGGGGGGGAATTTTTATCTATCTTTGCCGCCGGTACGGATCCCGTACCGTGTGCAGTCTGATAAAATAAAAACAAGGTGATGATGAAAAAACTGTTTTTGCCGATCCTGCTATCGGCATGTGTGTTGGGCGCAGCCTCCTGCTCCAAGGATGAAATCCCCGGCGATCCCGACGGAACCGCCATACTGAACATGTACAACGAGGAGAACGGACAGACGCTCCTCTCCGATTCGGACATCTATATCGACAATGCCGGGAACTTCGTGAGCCCGTCCAGCTGCCAGCTCTTCATGCTGGGCCGCCTGTCGGGGCTGGGTGCCGTCAAGGCCTCGACGCTGAAGAACCCCGCGCCGCAGGTCGCCGTGAAAACCGGGTACGGCTATGTGGCCGTGCGGGGCGCTGCCGTGCGGCGCTTCCCGTCGCAGGCCACGGCCATGTCGCTCGATCCCGATCTGGGTGTCAACTACCTGAAGTTCTATGTGACGGAGCTGCTCGAGGATGCCTCGGAAAACAGCCTGGGCGCCGTCGTGAAGTTCACCGTCGCGCAGCCCCGGAACTACTGGCTGCCCGCGTGGGGCTCGACGCCCTACGTGCTGGACTGCACGTCGAAGGCGCTCGGGGATACTGTCTCCGTCACGCTGCCCGGGGATGATTTCGAGGCCGATTTCGACGGGCAGGGGTACCTCTCGTGCGAGAAACAGGGCCGCCGGCTGGTCTTCAAGCTGCTTGACTGGCCCGGAGGCAGCTATACCCACCAGGCGACCCTGCGGCTGCGTGTCGGCGAGAGCTACACGGAGGTCCGCGTCGAATTCCTCTATTGACGTCCCGCATGCGTCCCGCATCGCTGCGGTGAAGACGGAAAAAAGCGTCCGGAGCAGGTTGCGCTCCGGACGCTTCTCGTTTGGTGGCGACCCGTGCTGCCGCCTTACTCCTTCATGCTTTCCCGCGGTGAGGCTCCGTGTGACGCGGCTCTTGCGGTCGCGGCCGGAGGCTGAAGAGGGCCAGCAGCGGCAGGACCTTCGCGGTGATCCAGCGGTAGCCTTCGCGGGCGGTGCGGGCCACCTCATAGACGGTTTCGAGCCGCTCTCCGATGCGGGCGAGCGGTTCGCGCAGCGCCGCGAGCCACACCACAACGGCCAGCAGAAGGCAGGCGCCGCCGCCGATGAGCGCCGCCGCGGCCATCGAGCCGGTGAGCATCGCGAGCCAGAAGACCAGTGCCGCGAGCAACAGCAGCAGACACGTCGCGGCCAGCAGCACGAAGAGAAGCAGTGCGACGACGAAGCGTCCCGGCGTTGGCTCTTCGCGTCCGGACTGCGGGGGGATCACTTCTCCTCGCATCGGCAGCGGGCCTCCTCGATCATCTCCTCGACCTGTCCGACCTTGTCGCGGAGTTTTTCGACCTCGTTGTCGAGCAGGTCGCGGATCTGACGGCGCAGGTCGGCGCCCGACTGTGGTGTGAAGAGCATCGTGAGGGCCGACCCGAGGATCATGCCGCCCACGAGCGAGGCAATGACGATTCCTGTGTTTTTCATACGCGTGATACTTTATTGAATGTACGGGAACGGCTTGCAAAGTCCGGGCCAAAGCGCTATCTTTGACCGAATGATCGGAGAGCTCCATACCACGGTTTCGTTTACGGGCCACCGGACCTACGGCGGCGAGGCGGATGCGCTGTTGCGCGACGCGGTGCGGCAGCTCTACGCGCGGGGAATGCGGACCTTTCTTTCGGGCATGGCGCTTGGGTTTGACCTTGCGGCGGCCGAGGCCGTGCTGGCGTGCCGCGCCGAGTGCGCGGAGCTGCGGCTCGTGGCCGTCATTCCGTTTGCGGGGCAGGAGCTGCGCTTTCCGGCAGCCGAGCAGCTGCGCTTCCGACGGATCGTCGCGGCGGCGGACGAGGCGGTGACCCTTGCCCGCGGCTACCACCGCGGCTGCTATGCCGTGCGCAACAACTGCCTGGTCGACCGGGCCGCGCTGCTGGTTGCGTGGTACGACGGCTCGGCGGGCGGCACGCAGTACACCGTGCGGCGGGCCCTCATGCGCGGACGCGAGGTGTGGAACCTCCATCCTGCGGCGCTGGTCTCCGTGCAGCCTGTTCCCCGACTGTTCTGACAGGGAGTGTTCCTGTCCGCTTGGCGGAGCTTCGGGCAGCGGGGATTCGGGTCTCGATAAAAATTCGTATCTTTGCCGGAGCGGATAAATCAAATACGGAAAATCATGGCAGAAAAATCCCTTTACCAGTTCCGGGTCGAACCCCAGGAGGTGGACTTCACGTTGCGGGCGACGATCGCGTCGCTGGGCTCGGTGATCCTCAATGTGGCGGGCATCGACGCCCACGGCAAGGGCTTCGGTGTCGACGTCCTGAATGCCGACAACCATTCGTGGGTCCTCTCGCGCATGGCCGTCGAGTTCGACAGCCGCCCCGAGCAGTATACCGACTACACCGTGGCAACCTGGATCAGCGACTACGGCCGCGTCCTCTCGACGCGAAACTTCACGCTTACGGATGCCGCCGGGCATGAGTTCGGGCGCGCCGTCTCGCAGTGGGCCATGATCGACCTGCGGAGCCGGGCGGCCGTCGACCTCTCGTGGGTCGGGCAGGCCCATTCGGAGGCCATCGTTGCGGCGCCGTCGCCCGCCGAGAAGCCCCGCAAGATCCGTTCGGTGACGCCGACGCAGCGCATGGAGCACCGCGTCGTCTACAGCGACATCGACTTCAACCGCCATGTCAACACGATGCGCTACATCGAGATGATGTGCGACATGCTGCCGCTGGAGCTCATCTCGTCGCCGGCCCCCGTGCGGCTCGACATCCATTTCCTGAAGGAGTGCCGCTACGGACAGACGCTGACGGTCGGCTGCGAACTGCACGAACGCTCGGCACTCTTCGAGGTGTGCGGCGAGCCGGGGGTTGCGGCCGTGCGCGCCGGTTTCGAGTGGAAATAGCGGCCCGAACCGCCTGCAAGGACGACAGCGGTACTCCTCCCTCCGGAGTACCGCTGTCGTCATTTGTGCGAAAAAAATGGGGAAAATGAACAAAAAACGTTTGATTGATCGAAATTTTTTATAAATCTGCTAAGTACATGACAAAAATTTGAATACATCAAATTTCGGGACATAAATTGGTCGAAAAAGCACGTTGGAGATTTCCT
>UQUQ01000002.1 GCA_900544265.1 uncultured Alistipes sp. | reverse complement strand
AGGAAATCTCCAACGTGCTTTTTCGACCAATTTATGTCCCGAAATTTGATGTATTCAAATTTTTGTCATGTACTTAGGTCATTTCTTATGCTTTTATTTAGTTTGATTATTTTGAATTGCTTTTTCGAAAACCTCTGTTATGTGATTTTGGATAGCCTCGCGAGTGTGGTTACGTTTGCCACACTCCCATGCCTTGCGGGCATAAGACTGAATCACAGAAGGATTATTACAAATGCGTTGCAGCATTTCTTGCACCTTTGTCAGGTCGCTGATGCAAATAGCAGCATCTTCGCGCTGAAGATACTGTAAACCGTTGTGATACTTCCAACATACCGCCATAATCGCACATGTTGAACTCATCAGATCCACAATCTTTGTAGAGAATGAATCCTTTGTATCCAAACGATACTTTTTGGTGAAACTCTCAATATGCAAAGCGATATCTGCTCTCTTGTATATCTCAACCAGTTCTGAAGGAGCAACTCGGCCATGAACGATTGTACCTCTACGGTTCTTCAATCGCTTAGCCATCTCTGGTGTCAACTGAGTGTTGGTGTAGATATCCAATACCATTTTCTCACCATCTTTGTTGATAATCTCTAAAGCATCTGCAAGAACTGCGAGTGTCTCCCAGCGATTATAGATAATGTTACCAGCATAGACCAAATGGATAGGTTTTCCAACCGGCTTCGACTCAAATTTATCTACAAAATCCGCACACTTGTATAGGGTAGAAGCAGGCTTGCCTGATAGTATTTCATATCGACGAGCCTGATCTTCGCAAAAAGTGAAATAGTGCTCAAAAAGTTTAATATGCTTCTTGAAAAGTCGATTCAACGTGATCTGTCTAATCCAAAATAACGGAGAATAGCTTACCCTATTTAGCGAAGCCTCCGAATCTCCTGTGAAAGCGACCATAGGAGCCTTGGTAAATTTACGGACCAAACGCTCAACTCGCCAGAAATTAAAATTGAATACATGATGACAGAATACAATATCGGGATTGAAATCCTGCACAAATTTCTTAAGTGCTATTTTATCAATTCTGCCCAACAACCATACTGAATCTTTTGCAAGATTAGCAATGTCTACAGGTAGAGATTTGGCTCTCTTTTCAAGATTGGTATTCTGCACAAACAGGCCTTCTCGCTTATTATAATTCTTTTGTTCAGCATATGTCATAGAAAATATTTTACCAGCCCTTCGACCTATAATTGAATGCATCATCATCGAGTCCGTAATCTGCATATATTTCTCACACATGCTATTACAAGGATATCCTGCATGTACATAAATATTTGCAAACTCAGCATTATAACCCTCAAACCAGTTGGTCATCACGTTATTACCATATTGTATATCATTCCAAGGACCTACACCTACAACTAATATTTTCATATCTGATAATTATTACTACCCCTGTCATAATAGCCAAATCAATAATGACTACAATCGAGTTACAACGCTATAGAAGGATGAATACACACGAGATACCTCTCTTTCTATTGATACTGCAAGATTTATATTTTTTATAATGGATCTTCAAAAGATAATGTATATCTCCAATCCCTTCATCTCAATCCGCACCTTCCGATCAGCGCGACGGCAACTTTACGATACCGCTTTACGAAGTGCCTGAGATCAATAACTATATACAAAGAATAGTCGCTCCTCCTAGAAGCCAAACTCCAGCACTAAGGCAAGTTCGTTGATAATACAGCTATAATAGTAGAGCAATTCCAGGAGATTTATCACACTACTTCGTTATACTCTGGCCTCTATTCGGATATATACACCATAGTACTTAATGATCTGAATGTTAGTTAGATTATATGCAGCCTCACCCTCTCCTTAGATTAGAATAAATATTCATCGAATAAAATCCTTCATACTAGCATTTCTTCCAGTAACATTCATCATCCATAATCCTCTACCCCAAGTATAGACACTCTGTATATTTTAGTTATTCAGAAACTATACTTTAATAACGGATACGGGTTACATTTGGAGATCATGTTTATGGTATAATAAAAGAGCTTAGCGGCTATTTTTAAGCATATCTTCGTAGATAGAAATATACTTGTTTACATTCTTCTCATAGCCATAATCCGCGATAACCTTGTCTTTACATCTTTGACTGTAAAAATCACGACCTCTACGCTCAATCTCTTTAACACTCTCCAACATCGCCTCTACATCATGAGGTGGTACAGCGTAACCAGTAGTTCCTACTACCTCGGGGCAAGCTGTCGCATTAAAAACTACTGCAGGAGTTCCACAAAGCATAGCTTCAGCAATAACTTTCCCAAAGGTATCTTCTACCGAGAAATATGTAAATGCTAATGCAGCAGAATAGAGCTTTGAGAGTTCATGAGTCCCTGCAACGTAAGGGATATACACTATTTTATCTTGAATCACCAGATCCTTCTCTTTTCCGCCTACAATAGCGAGTTGATAATCATCAGGGAGAATATTAGCCAAACGACAAGCATCCTGATAACGGGTATTGAACTTCCCCCAATCTTGACCTACACTCAACAAGAGTTTCTTGTTCTTGTCTAAACCATACTTCTCATAAATTGAGTCATCATGAATTTCCGAGAATTTGGCTGTATCAATCCAGTTGTAAATCATGTGTATGGGCTTATCTCCAAGGAAAGACTTTTTCACTTCCGACTTAAGCCACTTTGAACATACAATGATATTAAGGTCCCTAAACTGAGGTATCAGGTTTTTCTTCATTTTAAACATTTTATTTGTCTTATCGAAAAACCAAGTTATATTACCGGCATTTTTCAAATGCGGGCATTTGCCACATTCAGTTTCCCAGTTTCTGCATTTTTTCTCTGTAAAATGAGTGCAGCGTCCAGTAAATGGCCAACAGTCAAAGAATGACCAGCACACCCTTATATGCCTACTAATTAGATATCTAAATAGTATCTCATAATTTACATAGTTTGAATGGAATGTATAAAGATGAACAATATCTGGAGTGATAGAATCTAACCACTTAACCAACTTCTTGGTTGCACAAACTGAACCGGAGCCCTCTTCCCCAAGAATTCGAGTATTGATGAGTGCGTGCAACTTACTTTCTAAGTTAGAGCCAATTTTATATGAATTAGGATAATCAGACTGTCCAAGGCCATAAGCAATATAAGACTCATATCCTTTCTTCTTTAAAAGCTCTGATATTTCAACCACGATGACGCCTGTACTGCCTTTTCCACAAGCTACATTTATATGTACAACTTTCATATTTATTATTATGCAATGTGATTCTCTATTATACAGCGATTTTTCTGCTGAAAATCTTTCATGAACACCTCCGTCTTCTGACCATATCTATCATGAAGTTCCATGTGCTGCCACATCATCTTAAACGAATTGAATGAGGACAAAGAATGATATAGGAATAGCACGATTACTGCATTCCTTATAAGTCTCCCCATATTAATTCTATCAAATGACTCTCCCACCATAATGCCCATAAATGGAGCAAAATAGCCGACAATTCGTATCAATGAGGGATTTACCCAAATTAGAGGAAGAAAGATCATCGATAATGAAGTACCTATAAGTAGTAGTTTTTGTGACTCATTCTCAACTTTATATCTTTGCAAACCCATAAATGTAATTACATAAAGTCCTAAGAACAATATTATGACCATAATAGGACGGCTTTCATTTACTCCACCATAATAATCTCCTACTAAATAATTATTGTAAATATCGCTTTGATCAATAAAAACGAATGCTACTTGATCAGAAAACATTAGCGATAAGAAAAACAATACAAACGAGCATTTAAAAAAACCCTTTGCATTTACGTAATATAAGAGAGGTAACAAACTTAATACAATTAGTCCACTTTTATGGAACAATGAGCCGAAGAAAACTAGTAGAATATAGTAGATCCATTTTCTATCGCATAGGCATATGTACCCCAACAAAACAACACCAATTGTTATGGATTGACGTATCGCACTATTAGGCAAGTAACGCCAAAACAAAGTGAGGTAAAAAGCATAAGCAAACAGAGTTGTTTGCAGATTTTTAGAATACTTACGAATAAAAAGCCCCATAGGGACCAAACACATCAATGCAACAACAAACAAATAAAGTCGAGAGTCCGGAAAAATCAGATATAACAATTTTGAAAATATTTTATATCCTGGATCTTTTACGCTATTATCTACTGGATGAAGGTAGTTGCCCCAGAAGTTATCCAATAGATACGACCAACTGTCAGTACCGGTATTCTCATACATCATCATATACGCATAGGTATCATTGCCTACACCTTCATGTCGTAAGCCGGAAACTACAGTCAATGCAATTGTCATCCAAATGATGTACTTCTTATTGCCTGTCGCAAAGTCTTGATTCTTAAATATTAGGTATAAAACTATTGCAAATAATATTAAAATAGTTGTCATAACCTTTAAGTTAACGAACATGGAGCATTTATGCTCTGTCTCGTATTATTTTTCACAAAATCCACGAATAGTCTGGCTGCATTTTGAGGATTCCAAACATCCGAGATAGAATGATATGCCGCATCAGACAGCATGGAGAGATTACTCGTAAGCAGTTTATCTACAGCCTTCTCCAAACTCTTTTTTGAGCCGTCGTAAAGAATACCACTTTTTCCATCTTCAATAAGATAAGGAGCACTACCAGTTTTGCTATTAGCAATAACGACACATCCGCTATTCATGGCCTCGTTAAGCACTACGCCCCAACCTTCTTGTCTGCCACTGGTGAAAAGATAAACATTCGACTCGTTCATCACCATACGAATATCAGCAGGCGCCATGAAGTCAAATGTATGGATTTGGGATCGGAGGCCATAGCGATCGATCATTTGCTCGACAAGCTCACGCTTTTCACCGTTACCAATCATCTTCATCTCGAAGGCTATACCGCGCTCATTAAGCATACGTGCCACGTATACAGCATCTTCCGGATGTTTCCACCAAAGCATACGTCCGCACCACATGAGGCGAAACTTATCATGTTGCTTTTCTACCTTAGGTAAAAGTTTGGGGAAGTAACCCCACTTCAAGCATTTCTTACGAGGGAAAAAACATTTTTCTACATCATCAGCAGCATAGGCGCTGGCGCAAAGGATATAGATATTCTTATTGCGATAACGTGTATATCCTTTGTAAATAGCTAAAGCTGTAGGAGGATAGAAACAATGCCAAAATCCATTCTTGAAAATGCGTTCGCGGAACAGAAAGGTGAGTCTATTCTCTGTGCTTCTAATCTCTACAAAGACACTTGGTGCAGAACCAATAATCGCGACATCTGACTCTTGCGCCAATCGGATGGCATAATCCATCTGCTCTTTCGACTCATAGGTTCTCACTACGAAAGGATACTTCACATTCATATCCTCGTAACCCATCTTGACTCGTTCGACATGAATACGCTCGTTAGCAACAAAATGGAAGTTGCTCTCGCCAATAAGTTTGATAAATTCCTGACAAATAGGAAGTTGATGATGATTGAGAAAGTTACTAAAGAATGTTATTGTCATTATTGTAACGCTTGTTTGAGGAATGAGTATGATTTGCGTCTTTGCGCGACCAGACTCTCGTCTACAGCTTCATAATTGATGTTTCTCGCAGCAAAATCGATACCCAATATGGTAAAAAGCGACCTCAATCGGCCGTTGCCTCCCGAGTCGTTGGAGCAAATAGTGAACTGTTTGCGGAAGAGGATAGAAAATACACAGCCATGAAAAGAGTCTGTCACTACATGGTCAGCATACTTAATGTATGACAGCCAATCTTCAATTGACACAAGTGGTTCATGTCCACGAAGTGAAATATCTATCAATTTCTTACCCTCGATCTGTACCTCGGTAATAACCCTTTGCTTTTCTTCGACAGTTCCTAACCAATAGACAAATACATAATCCTCAGGCACAATGCGAGGGCTGGTGACAGAGGCGTAGTCCTTTGCGCAAAGCAGTAAGGTCGGATCCAACACTTGTTCTACCTTCACACCCAAATACTTCTGACAGAGGGTAATGCCCTCATCCTCACGAACTGATATAGCGTCGAATTTTTTGACCAATTGCTGAATCTTGTGTGTCTGTTCTTCGGTATATTCCCAGTTTCCTAAGCCAAAAGAGGCTGCATAAGAGAGCTGTTTTACCCCCGCAGGTACAAAATCTAGAAAATAGTCGAAGCCATAATTCATAGCAAAAGAAGCACGCCATACCTGATCACTACCAACAATAGAGACCTGCACATTGTTCTTTTGAACAAAGTTAGTCATTTGAGTCGATGTATAAAGTGGTCGAGTGTAAGGAATATGTTGTTTGACGAAGCTCACCAAATGCCTATAACGTGAGTCGTTATAGCGAGGATGATGGACTTCGATCATAATGCACTTAATTATACGCATAAAAAGTGGCATATCAGGGCTACGATTGAGCACAACAACTTCGTGCCCTTGCTTTTGCAAGTAGGAGCAGAGAGCATACGCCTGAAGAATGCCTCCATAATTTGCCCCCAATGGATGAGTAAGAATAGATATCTTCACTTTTGTAAAAAAGTCATTAATTTGTTAATCAACTTATATAAAGGATTCTTTAATCTTTGGAACACAACCTCAACAGCGCCAATACCATGTTGAGGAAAACATCTCCAAAAGAATTTCCTATAGAAGGGCTCTATCGGGGAATGAACTATTGACGGATTGTATCGCGTAACAAAGGCGTAATCTATCTCTCGACTAGCAAAGTTTAACTGCCCGAGCAAGCGCATTGCTTCAGGTGTATTAGCCAAAACTGCGGATATTCCCTTATCGTCATCGTGGTAGCCTTGAAGATTCTCAATTCCCCAACAGTCAGCCAATGTAATGTCTGCTCCAGAACTCAATCCTTTTGCCGGACAACGGTAGCATGAAGGACGAAGAGTCATATTGGATGAGAAACCTCTGAGATAGAGAGAAGATGCCGCATAATCATCAACAAGATTTTCTTCCTGAGTCTGAATCAAATAACTATAATGTTTCCAACCTCTGCTCTTATCTCGTAAATTGATGGCTGTAATCTGCTTATGGTTGGGGTTGATGTACTGAAGATACGATTGCCAAACCTTAGGACTTGGTACGCCATGGCAAACTACCTCGATTGTTAGTAGATTGTCGTACTTCTTACGAAGGAAACGATTGAGAGCTAGGATCTGACATGGTGTACCAGAGAAGAGAACCCTGCGGCCTTTTTTCAAGAATGCTTCTGCTTGTTTGAAGGTCTCTCTAATCTTACTCTGAACGTACTTGGAGCCCCGAAACGCAGCAGCGTCTTCGTAAGTCTCAGCAAAATCATGCATCACTTGCCACCGGTCATCAAACCGAGCGCCAAAGACTATACCACCTTCTTGAATTACCTTTTTGGCAATTGAAATAAAGATTCCACCACTACTGCTATGCTTACGAATATCCTCATCTATATTTTTTGCAGCAAGACAGACAATCGGCTCTTTTGCCCCCTCTTGATTGAGACAGGGACATACCGTCTCGCAGAGGTGGCAATCAATGCAAATATCAAGATTTACCGAAGGATAGAGAAAGCCTTCCTCATCCTCACGCATTGTAATGCATTGCTTGGGACACTTTTGCACACAAGCGTTACAGCCACAGCAGTTATGTTTGTCTATTATACTGATCATCTTCGTAACGTGTTTAGTATTGGCTTTGTGATCAAGTTGCGTTCGTATTGGTTCATGGAGAGATTCCAACACAATGGGATATACATAGCAGTGAAAACTGCGATACCCATTACAAGCTTAGGCCAGGTATCAATCACGTACAAAGTGTGAGTAATAAATAAAGAAAGAGCGGTCACACTAATAGGCATTAAATTCATTTTTATCACTTGCTTCCAAAACGAGATAATGTTGAGATGCTGCACGCGCTGATAATAGATATTCATTATCAAGCCTTGACCTAATAAGAGAGCTCCAGAAATGGCCATTGCGCAACCGATCCCCCCCCACTGCTTTGCAAATACGAACTCTGCAACAAGAGCCAGTAACGCTATGCAGACATAGAGAATGCTACGGAACCTCATTTGATTGCGAGCCTGAAGGATTGTCACGCCAAGATTCTGAATAACAGGAATATATAGCGCAACAAAAATCATCAACGCCATATAATATGCATCGGCATAATCGGGGCCAGCCCATAGGATAATGAACTCCTGACCAAAAGCGATAAAACCAAACAAAATCAAACTCATTATAATGCTTTGAATGCGACCAGTACGGATAAATAAGTCTGATATCTCTCGATCTTGACTTCCCTTGGTAACAAGACCTGTTACCTTAGGCAAGAAAACTGAAACAATGGCTGTTGAAAACATCATGTACATCCCCTCTAGCTGGATGGCAACTGCAAAGATAGAAACCGCTATCGTACCTGAGACAGCTCCTAATACAAATTGACCAGTGCTCCAATAAATGCGATCCATCAACACATTTAGAAGAATCCAAAATGAGTAGATGGCAACCTCCCGTATGAATCCCCATTCAAAGTGCCCCCAATGTATCTCAATATGAAGTTTACGTTTGCAATAAACATAATTGATAATAAGAGTGATAACATTGAATGCAGTGGAAAGGACAACCATCGCGATAGCCTTGTATCCCATTGAAAGGAGTACTACCATTATGGCCGTATTAAGTATGATTCGTACAATATTTACAACCTTAGGGAACACGAAGCGTTCGTAGGCAGTAATAATAGAGCCAAAAATACTCATTGGGAAGCTGACTGCCAGATTGAAGACCAGTATGAGCATCATAATACGAGCATGATACAATTCAATTGGGGTCATAGTGGCACCAAACATATTGTCCACATTGAAATAGAGGCCCAATCCAGCAATGACGGCGATAATACCTATAAACAAATAAATAACAAGGAACATCCCGAACATCTCATATTGCTCCTTTTTTTTACCCTCAGCCCGAAACTTCGCAGTATACCGAATGGTAGCATTACCCATTCCCAAATCTAAAACAGTCAAATAACTGATAACCGATGCCACAAGCGAATAAAGTCCATACTCGCTCTGTCCCATCATACGTAACATGTACGGGGTATAGAGCAAGCCTACTGCCAGATTGAGCAGTATAACCACGTAATTTAGAAATGCACCTGCTTTAAGTTGACTTACAGCCATCTACTGATTATATATCTAATATTTCGTGTTTGATTGTTTCAAGTTAAACACTGGCACAACTGCCTTCATCTTTTTTATGATAACTATATCACAGTAGGTATCGACAATCAAAAATTCGGCTTAGCAATCTCTGGGTTAGCAAAGAGTCCCTATAGAATTTCTCGCCATCGAGAAGACTGATGAACTTAATAATATCCTTGGCTCTGGAGAACTTGATTATGCCTTGAACCAAATTCTCTATCTTGATAGGTTTTCACATATCAAAAATAAAGAACCGCACTGCAAGGACTGCCATAACTCATATACATGAGATATTATCGCGAACAGCTTCTCAAAAAGAGTTGTCTTCTGTCATACATGTGCAGCAGCAACAAACACAGACTTGCAACAATACTTGACGGACCGTTGAGATTATTTACACCAAAAATTAATGTTCTATCATCAAACGAGTGTCATTGTAGGATCTCAGTATAAACAATAATCATCTCAACTTGTTTATAGGAAGCCTTGAACGTACCACATCAGACCTTATGGATAAGTAATAATGGTTAGGTTCATATAGACCTGAAACTAGAGGAATTTACAATACCTGCAATTGCCATAAATTGCCGTATTATATGTAATTCTATAGAGATCTACGAAACCTAAAGAACGCAACAACCTTGGAATGTATGAAATACGAATTACACCATTAGTTGGTGTTCGATTTCACTTTACGTTCTACCTGAAATATATAAAACAACATTTTATTATTGGAGTGACAGATGCAATCGAGCCAATGAGTTTTACCCCGCTTGGACATATACGCTATCAAATACTTTCGTAATCGTTACTTTTTTTACTGAACGAAGTTTCCTTCGCCGCTAAGTTCTTTCTGTATATATTCAAGAGCTGCTATCTTTGCTTTCGTTTCTTCAACATTGAGAAGTCGAGTGTTATTCGAGTTAAACTCAGTGAGGACATTACGTTCGGTCTCGCCCTCCTTGAAGAATTTGTCATAATTCAAACCTCGATTATCTGCCGGCACGCGATAGAAATCGCCCATATCCTCTGCCTTTGCGCATTCCTCATTAGTGAGAAGGGTCTCATACATCTTCTCGCCGTGACGAATGCCAATAATCTTAATATCCTCCTTCTTGCCTCCGAAGAGTTCACATACGGCCTCTGCCTGTGTCTGGATAGTGCATGCTGGTGCCTTCTGAACAAGAATATCGCCATTCTGGCCGTGTTCAAAGGCGAAAAGAACGAGATCGACAGCCTCCTCGAGAGACATGATGAAGCGCGTCATCTTGGGCTCGGTGAGGGTTATTGGATTGCCACTACGAATTTGCTCAATCCAAAGAGGAATAACGGAACCTCGTGAACACATTACGTTGCCATAGCGCGTGCAGCATATCTTGGTGTTGCCTGAGTAACGAGACTTGGCAACAGCAATCTTCTCCTCAATAGCCTTGGTAATACCCATAGCGTTGATAGGATATGCAGCCTTATCGGTCGAAAGGCAGATGACCGCTTTGACACCGGCATCAATTGCAGCGGTAAGGACATTGTCCGTACCGATAACATTGGTTTTAACAGCCTCCATAGGGAAGAACTCGCATGAAGGAACCTGTTTGAGGGCTGCTGCATGAAATATGTAATCGACACCCGGCATAGCGTTCCTGCAAGACTGCAGATCGCGTACATCGCCAATGAAGAACTTGATCTTACTTGCATATTCAGGATATTTTGCCTGATATTCGTGACGCATATCGTCCTGCTTTTTCTCGTCACGTGAGAAAATACGGATTTCCGCGATGTCCGTCATCAAAAAACGGTTGAGGACTGCGTTTCCGAAAGAACCGGTACCACCGGTAATCATAAGCGTTTTACCAGCAAAAATTGACATAACTATATTATTTATTGTTTATTGTTATTCTTTTATTACTTTATCAAAGAATGTATCCGGTCTCTCGGGATTGAAAATCTCATTGCAATACATCACCGTAACAAGATCTTGTGTATCAGAAAGATTGATGATATTGTGTGTATAGCCAGGAAGCATGATCACAGACTGAATTTTGTCTCCAGAGACTGCATATTCAAGAATCTCCGCATCAGGATCATTCTCGTTGCGCATCCGAATGAGTCCATGACCACTGACTACGATGAACTGCTCCCACTTGGTGTGATGCCAATGCTCTCCCTTTGTAATTCCGGGTTTAGAAATGTTGATGGAGACTTGGCCACAGTTGAGAGTATGAACGAGTTCCGTAAAGCTGCCTCGACCATCAACATTCATTTTGAGGTCAAAGATTGCCTTTTCCTTTGGCAGGTAGGAGAGATAGGTGCTATAGAGGCGTTTTGCGAACGAGTCGGCTGGCATTTCAGGAATCATCAAGGTCTTTGGCATTTCGGCAAACTTGTGAAGGAGGTCCACAATCTCACCCAATTTGACATGATGAGTGACCGTAGCGGCACAATAGCGACCATCTGGGGTCAGCACTGTTTTTACACCATCAAACTCGCAATGGTGTTCCTCACCCTTGAGCGCGCAAATCATTTCCTCCACAAGATCGTCGATATAGAGAAGTTCCATATCGACAGTCGGATCATTGACAGTGATGGGAAGATCGTTAGCAATATTGTTGCAGAAAGTGGCAACAGCCGAATTGTAGTTGGGGCGGCACCACTTTCCATAGAGATTGGGGAATCGGTAGACGAGAACCTTTGCGCCCGTTTCTTCACCATACCGGAACATGAGCTCTTCGCCAGCCTTCTTGCTCTTTCCGTATTCACTTGTACCGAAGCGCCCGGCGAGAGTGGCTTGGATCGAACTTGATATCATCACCGGACAGTTATTTCCATACTTCTTTAGCGTGTTCAAGAGAACCGTAGCAAAGCCAAAGTTGCCTTTCATGAACTCCTTGGGGTCCAGTGGACGGTTGACGCCGGCGAGGTTGAATACGAAGTCACACTCCTTGCACCATTGGTCGAGTTGTTCCGGTGTAGATTCAAGATCATATTCAAACACCTCGTCAATAACGAGGTCTCCATAGCACTTTGCTTTGCCTGACTTGATATTGTTGAGTTGGGCGCAGAGGTTCTTGCCCACAAACCCCTTTGCACCTGTTACTAATACTTTCATTTCCCGATTTATTCATTAGAATTTTCTCCACACCATCTTGTTAACGACACCCACATAAGACTGGATGATCTTAACCACTTTCGTGCTGACATTCTCGTCCGTGTAATCAGGCACGGGTGTACCGTAGTCTCCGTTCTTCACGAGTTTAACAGCTGTGTCGACCGACTGAAGCAGTCCCCGCTCATCGATACCGGATAAAATGAATCCTGCTTTATCGAGGGATTCCGGTCGCTCGGTGGAGGTGCGGATGCAGACTGCCGGGAAAGGATGGCCGACACTGGTGAAGAAGCTGCTCTCCTCGGGGAGTGTACCGGAATCGGATACAACACAGAAGGCATTCATTTGGAGGCAATTATAGTCATGGAAGCCAAGAGGTTCATGCTGTATGACTCTTTTATCCAGGACAAAACCCGAAGCCTTAAGTCTGTTCCTGCTTCTCGGATGACAACTGTAAAGAATAGGCATATCATACTTTTCAGCCATTTTATTGATAGCAGAAAACAGAGATATGAAATTCTTTTCCGTGTCGATATTCTCTTCCCTGTGTGCAGAGAGCAGTATGTATCTTCCCTTTTCCAACCCAAGACGCTGATGGACGTCTGAAGCCTCAATACTGGCAAGGTTCTGATGGAGCACTTCCGCCATGGGGGAGCCGGTCACATACGTTCGCTCTTTAGGCAGCCCGCAATCGGCAAGATAACGCCGCGCATGCTCCGAGTAGGCGAGGTTAACATCGGAAATAATGTCGACAATTCGACGGTTGGTCTCCTCGGGCAGGCATTCATCCTTGCAACGGTTGCCGGCCTCCATATGGAAGATCGGAATATGCAGACGCTTGGCACCGATAACTGAAAGGCAACTGTTGGTATCACCCAGAACAAGTACTGCATCGGGGTTGATCGCAACCATGAGCTTGTAACTGGCATTGATGATATTGCCACAGGTAGCCCCAAGATCATCCCCAACAGCATTCATATACACTTCCGGCTCAGCTATATTAAGATCACGGAAAAAGATGCCGTTCAGATTGTAGTCATAGTTCTGTCCGGTATGGGCGAGAATCACATCGAAATATTTACGGGTCTTGTTAATAACTGCTGCCAGACGAATGATTTCGGGGCGGGTTCCTACGATGATAAGCAATTTGAGTTTCCCGTTGTTTTTGAAACTTACATTGCTATAATCTGTTCGCAAATTCATATTTTTATAGACTTTTTAATGTTTCCTGGTTAATCGTATGACCTAACAGCGCTGCCGGATCATTAGATATTTCTGTTTTATTCTGCTGTACGATAAAAACGAACATGTAAGAAGCTGAACCAGCCGATCATCATGCATCACAGCATGTCCTCCGGCGTCAGCGGCGTATAGGGACCGTCCTTCACCTCGAAGATCACGGAACTTTCGTGTACCTCCAACGTATGCCACTGCCCCTTCGGTATCTGAACTCCGTAGTTGCCACGCCGGGGATCGAGTTCGAAGCGTTGAATCTCCCGACGGGTATCATCGTAGAACATCACATCGATGCGCCCCCGCAGCAGCATGTAGGTCTCCGCCGTATGCGGATGCCGGTGAATCGGCAATACCGTACCCGGCTCCAGGGCATTCAACAGCCGCTGCGCCTTGGCATCCAATGTCTCGTGCAGATTGTAGTTCATCCGCAGCCGCTCCGACGCCTTCGCCTTCGCAGCCACCTCATCCAAAAGTTTATCGTCGATCAACATGACAAAGTAGTTACAAAACATCAAATACTCTTTTTTCCATACCACTCCGCAAACGCACGCAGGCCCTCTCTTAATGAGGTGCTTGGCTTGAAACCGAAATCCCGTTCAAGCGGGGCGGTATCGGCATAAGTGACGGGCACGTCGCCCGGCTGCATCGGGACCAGCTCCTTGTGCGCCTCGAAATCATGGTCCACAAGCAATATGAGCGACTTATTTTAAACTTTCTACGAAAAACCAGGCTCAATCTCGTCTGAAAATATCCCGTGTATAAACCTTGTCGGCCACATCATCCAGGCACGAATCGTAACGGTTGGCGATAATGGCCGCACTCTCCTGCTTGAACTTCGCCAGATCGTTCACCACCGCACTGCCGAAGAAAGTCGTCCCGTCCTCCAACGTGGGCTCGTAGATGATCACCGTGGCCCCCTTGGCCTTGATGCGCTTCATAACGCCCTGAATCGAGCTCTGCCGGAAATTGTCGGAATTCGACTTCATCGTCAAACGGAAGACTCCAATCGTAATGGATTTTTCCTTTGCAGCATCATACTGACCATCTCCATAACTATAATAGCCCGCCTTGCGGAGCACCTGATCGGCGATGAAATCCTTGCGGGTGCGGTTGCTCTCGACGATGGCCGTCATCATGTTCTGCGGCACATCCTGATAGTTGGCCAGCAGCTGCTTCGTATCCTTCGGCAGGCAATACCCTCCGTAACCGAACGACGGGTTGTTGTAGTGCGTGCCGATACGGGGATCAAGTCCCACACCCTGAATGATCGCCTGCGCATCCAATCCCTTGACCTCGGCATAGGTGTCCAGCTCGTTGAAATAGCTCACGCGCAGAGCCAGGTAGGTATTCGCAAACAGCTTGACCGCCTCGGCCTCCTTCATGCCCATGAAGAGCACGGGAATATCCTCCTTGATGGCGCCCTCCTTCAGCAGATCGGCAAACCGGTGCGCGGCCTGCTCCAGAAACGGGATGTCGGCAATGGCCCGGATGGCTTCGTTCTCCTCGCGGAACTGCTCGTTGTCGATGATTTTCGGATAGCCGACAATGATGCGGCTCGGATAGAGGTTATCGTACAGTGCCTTGCTCTCGCGCAGGAACTCCGGGGCGAACAGCAAATTAAGCCGTTTGAGCCCCTGATGATAATACTTTATGTAGAGCGAACGGCAATACCCGACGGGAATCGTCGACTTGATGACCATCACGGCTTCGGGATTGACCGACAGCACCAGATCGATCACCTCCTCCACATGGCTCGTATCGAAATAGTTCTTGACGGGGTCGTAGTTCGTCGGCGCGGCAATGACCACGAACTCCGCATCGCGATAGGCGGCCGCCCCGTCGAGCGTGGCCTTCAGATGCAGCGGTTTCTCCGCCAGATACTTTTCGATGTACTCGTCCTGAATAGGCGACTGACGGCGGTTTATCAAATCGACCTTCTCGGGAATGACATCCACAGCCACGACCTCATGATGCTGGGCCAGGAGCGTGGCGATGGACAGGCCCACATAGCCGGTTCCGGCAACTGCTATTTGCATTTTATTATTTTTCTGCAGCCTCGATCTCCTTGTCGTACACCTCGAACCGCGAATTCCTGGACTTGAACTCCGGGACGGTCCGCTTCATCAGACGAACCATGTCCGGAATCTCGACGGCCCGCGAGAGCGTCTCCAGTTCGGCCGCGGCCTGCCGGGCCTCCTCGTAATCGTATTGGCGGACCTTCGCGATGCGGATCCGGTCATGCGACGTCGGCAGCGTGTTCTCCGTATTGGAGAGCACCTCCTCGTAGAGCTTCTCGCCCGGACGCAGTCCCGTATATTCGATCTTGATGTCCTTGTCCACCTCCAGACCGGCCAGCTCGATCATGCGGCGGGCCAGGTCGGCGATCTTGACCGACTTGCCCATGTCGAATACAAAGATCTGCGTACCCGTGGCCATCGTTGCGGCCTCCATCACCAGACGGCACGCCTCCGGAATCGTCATGAAGAAGCGCGTGATGTCGGGATGCGTCACCGTCACCGGACCGCCGTTGGCGATCTGCTCGCGGAAACGCGGAATGACCGAACCGTTCGAGCCCAGCACGTTGCCGAAACGCGTTGTCACGAACTTCGTCCGTCCCTTCATCTTGCCCGCCTCGATGGCCAGTCCGAGCGACTGGACATAGATCTCGGCCAGCCGCTTCGTGCAGCCCATGATGTTGGTCGGATTGACGGCCTTGTCGGTCGAGATCATGACCATCTTCTCGACGTCGTACTCAATGCACTTGTCCGCCACGTTGCGCGAGCCGGCCACGTTGGCCAGCACCGCTTCGCACGGATTCTCCTCCATCAGCGGCACGTGCTTGTAGGCCGCGGCGTGGAAGACCACCTGCGGACGGTAGGTCCGGAAGGCATAATCGAGGCGCGGGATCATCCGCACGTCACCGATCACGGGAACAAAATTCAGTTCCGGATAGCGCTCCTCCAGCTCCAGACGGATGTTGTGCATCGGCGTCTCGGAGTTGTCGAACAGGATCAGCTGCTTCACTCCGAAGGTCGCCAGCTGGCGGCACAGTTCCGAGCCGATCGAGCCGGCGGCTCCCGTCACCATGATCGTCTTGCCGCGGAAATTCGCGATGATCTCGTTCATCGAGATCTTGATCTCCTCACGGCCGAGCAGGTCCTCGATCTTGATCTCGCGGATCGGCTGCTTCATCAGCTTGCCGTCGATCACCTCGTCGATGGGCGGAGCGATCAGCACCTTGAGACCGTCCTCCGTGCAATGGCGGATCAGCCGCTCCTGCTCGTGCTGCGCCTCATCGTTCGTCGCGAAGAGCACGGCGTCGATGTCGTAGCGATCCTGAAGGTATTTGACGTTGTCGTTCGTCTCGAAATAGTAGACCGGATAGTCGGCGAGAATATGGTTCTTGAGCCGCTTGCCATAGGTCAGAAAGCCCACAATCCGGTAGTGGGGCGAGTTCTGGAGCCGGCCGACCAGCGCCACCGACTTGTCTCCCGTGCCGTAGACCAGCACCCGCTTGCAGTTCTCGCGCCGGATCGACTTGTACTTGATCAGATCATAGAGCACGATCATCATCAGCCGCATCGACAGCAGCAGGAAGAGCGTGAGCAGGATGTCGATCATGAATCCCAGCGACGCGGCCGTAAGCCCGGTCTGCGCATCGTGCGGCAGCACCCAGAACACATAGACGAACAGCAACGCATCCTTCAGCGCCACGGCGGCGACCAGTTTCCACATCTCGCGCAGCGTCGTGTGGCGGATAATCGTCCGCTGCGTTCCGAACAGATAGAACGACAGCACACTGAAAATCAACGAGCCCAACAGCAGCAACAATCCGTAACGCACGGTGAACACGCTGCTCACAACAAGACTCCTGACCAGCAGATAGGCCAGCAGGGTCGATCCGACCGAAACGACCGAGTCGATCAGGAGAACCAGCTTCGAGCTCAGATAACGGTCCAGATGAAATTTTTGGATAAGTCGATACATAAAAACACAATTAGATATACCAATCTGAATGACATTTCAAAACCGGGATGGCCGTTCCGTCGCCGCTGCGACGCAAAATGCGGCCTGTTTTTCCGCCGCCGATCCGGTGGGACGGATCGGACAACGATGAAGGGTCGGGTGAGACGGCATGAAGACAAAGCGCGAAAAGCAGCTATCCGATCCGCTCGATCATGCGGGGCGGCAGGTAGGTCGTGGCCACGGCCATGACATCCTCGATCTCCACGACCAGCCGCTTGTGGCCCTTTACCCGGAGCAGACGCCCTTGTGCACCCCGGAAAGGGCCTGCGATGACACGGATCCGATCCCCGACCTTGTAGTTCACCTCGTCGGTCCCCAGAAAGAGCAGCTGCTCGTCGTAGCTCCCCGCCACGGCGATGAAGCTGCGCATCTGCTCCTCGGGAATCAGGATCGGCTCATGCGTTTCGCGGTTCATGAAGAGCCGGATGGCCCATTTGGACTCCAGCTCCTTCTTGACGCGATCAAGCAGCGAGCGGCAGGTCCGGGTGAAAACGATGTTGCGGACGACCGGTTCGAGCACCTGCCTCACCGCTCCGCCGCGCTTCACATCCACGTAGTGCATCGGGATGAACACCTCGGCGCCCTGCGCCTCGAGGTACCGCCCGACATTGAGGTCGTTGCGATACATCGTCCTTACGGCAAACCAGCCTGTCAGATCGTTGTTCATCTTTGATAATCAACTTGTTGCATCCCATTCAATCCGTTCACGACAGCGCGTATTTCAGGGATACCACCGGCCATTGCGCCAGTGATCAATCAAGTTTCCGCCGCTCCGCACGACACGCAAGACGTCCGCACTCCGGCCTTCGAGCCGATTCTTTACACAAGAATCCGCCCATGAAACCCAGACGCAAATGTAGGAAGAAAGTCTTATTTATGCAACTTTTCGGATGGCAAATTCGTTCACCGACAAGCCGAATCGGCGGAAAACGGCCTTGGAAGCCCTTAAAACCGCAATTACACACTTGTATCCAACTTTTCAACCCGAAGTACCGGACAAAACGGCGCATTTCCACAAAAAAAAGTTCCCCTGTCACGCTTTTTGCGAAAAAAAGGCTACCTTTGATCGAATTTGAACCGACAAACCCGCAATCGCGATGAAAGGAATCGTTCTGGCCGGAGGCACGGGCACGCGCCTCTACCCGATCACCAAGGGGGTGAGCAAGCAGCTGCTGCCCATCTACGACAAGCCGATGGTCTACTACCCCATCTCGGTGCTGATGCTTGCGGGCATCCGCGACATCCTCGTCATCTCGACACCCGAGGACCTGCCGGCCTTCCGGCGCCTGCTGGGCGACGGCTCGGACTTCGGCGTGCGCTTCGCCTATGCCGAGCAGCCCTCGCCCGACGGACTGGCGCAGGCCTTCCTGATCGGGCGCGAGTTCCTCGCGGGAGATTCGGTGTGTCTGGTGCTGGGCGACAACATCTTCCACGGCTCGGGCCTCACGGGCATGCTGCGCGAGGCCGTGCGGCGCACGGAGCAGGAGCGGTGCGCCACGATCTTCGGCTACCGGGTCGACGACCCGCGCCGCTACGGCGTGGCGGAATTCGACGCCGCGGGCCGCTGCCTCTCGATCGAGGAGAAGCCTGCCGAGCCGAAATCCGACTACGCCGTCGTGGGGCTCTACTTCTACCCTGCGGAGGTGGTGGAGATCGCCTCGCGGATCCGCCCCTCGGCACGCGGCGAGCTGGAGATCACGAGCGTCAACCAGGAGTTTCTGAAGGCCGGGCGGCTGCACGTGGAGCCCATGCCGCGGGGCTTCGCGTGGCTCGATACGGGCACCCACGAATCGCTGGCCGAGGCCTCGATCTTCGTGGAGGTGATCGAGAAGCGGCAGGGGCTGAAGATCGCCTGCCTGGAGGACATCGCCTACCGCGAGGGGTGGATCTCGGCCGAACGGCTGCGCGAGATCGCCGAGCCGATGCGCAAGAACCAATACGGACAATACCTGCTCAAGATACTGGAGGAGACGACGCGATGAGGGTGCTGCAAACCGAAATAGAGGGAGTCGTGCTGATCGAACCGGAGGTGTTCGGCGATGCGCGCGGCTACTTTTTCGAGAGCTATTCGCAACGGGAGTTCGACGCCAGGGTGCGCCCCGTGCGTTTCGTGCAGGACAACGAATCGCTGTCGCGCCGCGGCGTCGTCCGCGGGCTCCACTTCCAGCGGGGGCGCGACGCACAGTCGAAGCTCGTGCGCGTGGTGCGGGGATGCGTGCTCGACGTCGCCGTCGACATCCGGCGCGGGTCACCCACCTTCGGACGCCACGTCGCCGCGGTACTCACCGACACGAACCGCCGCCAGCTGTTCATTCCGCGCGGCTTCGCCCACGGCTTTGCCGTGTTGAGCGACGAGGCGCTCTTTCAGTACAAATGCGACAACCCATACGCTCCGCAGGCCGAGGGGGCCATCGCGTGGGACGACCCCGCGCTCGGCATCGACTGGCGCCTGACGCCCGGCGAGGTGATCCTTTCAGAGAAGGATCGCCACCACCCGACCCTGCACGAGGCCGCGGAGTTGTTCGACTACAACATCGACTACTATGCTTGAAATACTGGTTACGGGCGCCGACGGCCAACTGGGCCGCTCGCTGCGCCGCCTCGGGGCCGCCGGGGCCAACCGCTACACCTTCACCGACGTCGCCGAGCTGGACATCACCGATGCAGACGCCGTCCGGCGGCAGTTCGGGGAGCACCGCTACGACGTGGTCATCAACTGCGCGGCCTACACCAACGTCGAGCGGGCCGAAGCCGAGGAGGAGGCTGCCGACCGGCTGAACCGCCTGGCGGTGCGCCACCTGGCGCAGGCCGCCGCCGCAACCGGCGCGACGCTGATCCACATCTCGACCGACTACGTCTTCGACGGACACGCCTCGACCCCCTATACGGAAGAGGCCACACCGGGGCCGCTGAACGCCTACGGCCGCACGAAACTCGCCGGCGAGGAGGAGATCGCCGCCACGGGCTGCCACGCCCTCATCTTCCGCACGGCGTGGCTCTACTCGGAGTTCGGCGGCAACTTCCTGAAGACCATGCTGCGGCTCACGGCCGAGAAGGAGCACATCAACGTCGTCGCGGACCAGATCGGCACGCCGACCTACGCCGGGGACCTCGCCCTGGCACTCTTCTCGATTGTCGAGGGGGGCTACTACACCGGCCGCGAGGGCATCTACCACTTCACCGACGAGGGGGCCTGCTCGTGGTACGACTTTGCCGTCGAGATCGCCCGCGCCGCGGGTCACGACACGTGCCGCATCGAGCCCTGCCGCACGGCCGACTACCCCACGCGGGCGCTGCGCCCGGCCTACTCGCTGCTCGACAAGAGCAAGGTGCGCCGCACGTTCGGCCTCGAGATTCCCCACTGGCGGGAGTCGATGCTCTACTGCCTGATGCGTCTGAAGAAAAACAACGGATAAGATGAAACGCCATATCCTGATTACCGGCGGCGCTGGCTTCATCGGCTCGCACGTCGTGCGACGCTTCGTTACGCGCTACCCCGACTACCGGATCGTCAACTTCGACCTGCTGACCTACGCCGGGAACCTCGCCAACCTGAGCGACGTCGAGCAGGCCCCGAACTACACCTTCGTGCGGGGCGACATCTGCGACGCGGAGGCCGTCGGGGAGGTATTCCGTCGCTACGCGATCGACGGGGTGATCCACCTTGCGGCCGAAAGCCACGTCGACCGCTCGATCCGCGACCCCTTCACCTTCGCCCGGACCAACGTCCTCGGCACGCTGACGCTGCTGCATGCGGCCCGCGAGGCGTGGCAAGGCGCCTGGGCGGGCAAACGCTTCTACCACATCTCGACCGATGAAGTCTACGGCGCCCTCGGCTTCGGCGACAAGCCTTTCAACGAGGGAACGCGCTACGACCCCCACAGCCCTTATTCAGCCTCGAAGGCGTCGTCCGACCACTTCGTGCGGGCGTTCCACGACACCTACGGCCTGCCGACCGTCGTGACGAACTGCTCGAACAACTACGGTCCCTACCAATTTCCCGAGAAGCTCATCCCGCTGCTGGTGAACAACATCCGGCTCGAACGTCCGCTTCCCGTCTACGGCCGCGGCGAAAACGTCCGCGACTGGCTCCACGTCGAGGACCACGCGCGGGCCATCGACCTCATCTTCCACGAGGGACAGAGCGGCGAGACCTACAACATCGGCGGCGGCAACGAGTGGCGCAACATCGACCTCGTGCGGCTGATCGTCCGCACGACGGACCGCCTGCTGGGACGACCCGAGGGGGCCTCCGAGCGGCTGATCACCTATGTCACCGACCGCGCGGGCCACGACCTGCGCTACGCGATCGACTCCTCGAAGCTGCGCCGCGAGCTGGGCTGGGAACCCGCGTTCCGCTTCGAGGAGGGGATTGAACAGACCGTGCGCTGGTATCTTGAAAACCGGGAGTGGATGGAGCGCATCACCTCCGGCGAGTACGAACACTATTACGAACAGATGTATGGCAACCGATAAGAGCCGCCGGGGCATCCCGCCCGCCATTCGGGATCTCTTCTTCGCGCTGCTGCGCGCCGGGCTGCATCCCGACCGGGCGGCCGGACCGGTCACGGTCCCGGCGGGCAATCCGTGGCCGGCGCTCTGCCGCCTGGCCGCCGCACAGGGCGTCTCGGCCATCGTCCGCGACGGGCTGGAGACGCTGCACGCGCAGGGGCTCCTCGCCGACGAGGCAATGCCGCCGCGCACGATCCGCCTGCAATGGGCCCTCAACGTCGAGCGCATCGAACAGCTCTACGCCCGGCAGCGGCGCGTCATCGGCCGCCTGGCAGCCTTCATGCACGGGCACGGCATTCCGATGATGCTTCTCAAGGGGTACGGATTGAGCCTCTCCTACCCGCGGCCCGAACACCGGCCGTGCGGCGACATCGACGTCTGGTTCTACGGCCGCCAGCAGGAGGCCGACGAGCTGCTGCGCCGCGAGCGACAGGTGCAGATCGACGAGGATGTCCACCACCACACGACCTTCACCCTCGACGGCATTCTGATCGAAAACCATTTCGACTTCCTGAACATCCACGCCCACCTCTCCAACCGCCCCATCGAAGAGCAGTTGCAACGCTGCGCCCGCGAGGAGCCGTCCGAACAGGTCGAGGTCGACGGCGCCCCCGTGCAGCTGCCCCCGGCCAACTTCAACGCCCTCTTCCTGCTGCGGCATGCCGCCTCGCACTTTGCCGCCACGGAGATCGGCATGCGGCACGTCGCCGACTGGGCGATGTTCATCGAACACAGCCACAACGGGATCGACTGGGAGGCATTGTACGTCCTGGCCCGGCGCATGAACATGCACCGCTTCCTGAACTGTCTGAATGCCATTGCGTTCGACCGTCTGGGAGTGGACGCCGGGATGATCCCCGCCTTCGACCGGGACCCGGCACTCGAGGAGCGGGTGCTCGCCGACATTCTGCAGCCGGAGTTTTCGGAGACGCCGCCCGCGGGAGGGCTGCTGCGCACCGTCTGGTTCCGCACGCGCCGCTGGTGGTGCAATCGCTGGAAGCACCGCATCGTCTACAGCGAGGGACTGCTCTGGACCTTCCTCGTGCAGGTGCGCAGCCACCTGATGAAGCCCCGCTCACTCACCCACTGACACACGTCGTCCGAGAGGGGGCCAGTAACTGCCGCACACCCGCCGCCGCTCGCCGTCCAAAGGCCGGGGCCAGCACCACGCACCCGCCGACGCACACCGACCGAAGTCTGGCTGCCATGATGCGCGTTCACCCGCCGACACGCGCCGCCCAAAAAAGGCATCGCACCGCGCGCCGGCCGTCTCACGGCAGCACATGACCGGAATCAACCCCGATCTCGGGCCGACCTGCGCCGCCTGAAATCGGGACCGCTGCTCACACCCGGCCGGCCCGGCGCATCACGCCTTGCGGCTGATGTCGGCCAGCGAGCCATGCACGTAGGCAATCAGCTCCGAGGGTGCGACCTTGAGTTGCAGGCCGCGCACACCGGCACTCACGTAGATGAAGGGATAGTCGGCCGCCGTCGCATGAAACCACGTCGGAAAGGCCTTTTTCATCCCCACGGGCGAGCAGCCGCCCCGGATGTAGCCCGTCACGGGCAGCAGCTCCTTCATCGGGATCAGGTCGACCTTCTTGTTGCCCGAGACGCGGGCCGCGGCCTTCAAATCGACCTCGTGGTCTCCGGGCACGACACAGACGAAATAGCCCGTCCGGTCGCCCTTGAGCACCAGCGTCTTGAAAACACGCTCGATCGGCTCCCCGAGCTGTGCGGCCACATGCGTGGCTGCGAGGGCCGATTCATCCACCTCATACGGTACGAGTTCGTATGCGATCTTCGCGCGGTCGAGCAGCCGCGCGGCATTTGTCTTTTCCACCTTTGCGTGTGCCATGCGGCAAAGGTACGATTTTTTCCCGCCGGCTGTACCCATTTTTTTGCTCCGGGCGTCGACAAAAAAAGCGGTGCGAAGAGCTGCAACCGGCTCTCCGCACCGCATCCTTTTCCGCCTCCACAGCGGAACCTACCGCCCGGTCACACGCAGGTAGCGGGCCAGCGACGTGCGGTAGGCCGCACAGGCCGACGTGAAGTTGTCGCGGCTCTGCGTGTAGAGCGTCTCGGCGTCGAGCAGGTCGGTCAGCGGGGCCGTACCCGCCTCGTAGAAGCTGCGGTTTTCACGCAGGTTCTCCGTCGCGGAATCGACCGAACGGCGGGCCAGCTGGATCTGGGCATAGGCCTCCTGCACCTCGCTCCAGGTCTTCTCGATCTCGACCGAGAGCATCTCGCGCACCTGCAGGCGGTCGTTCTCGGCCTGCTGCTCGCGGATGCGGGCCTTCTTCAGGGCGTGCGAGCCGCCCCACCAGTCGGAGATCGGCACCGACACCTGGGCAAAAACCAGCCCGTCGTCGACATCCTTGTCCGTCACATTGTAGTAGAGGTACCCGGCCCCCACACCCACGGTCGGCAGGTGCTTGCCGCGCTCGATGCGCTTCTGGTACTTCTGCGCCTCGACGTTCTTCTCGGCCAGCTGGTACTCGGCCCGCCGGTCGAGTGCCTCCTCCACGCTGACATAATAGACGCCGGGCGCCTCGGGCTCGGCGAAATTCTCCGCCGCAATGTCGAAACCCTGCCAATCGACCCCGATGTGGTGGGCAAGCAGCAGCCGGGCCACCTTCAGGCCGTTCTCGACCTTCAGCCGGTTGGAGGCGACCTCCTGCTGCCGCAGTTCGACGCGCAGCAGGTCATTCGTCGTGACAAGCCCCGCGTCGACCGAAAGGGCGACCTGACGGTGTATTTCGTCGAGCTGCCGCTCGACGGCTTCGATGGTCCGGAGCTTCTCCTTGAGCGAGACGATCTGCCAGAAATAGGTATCCGTCTGCTCGCGGACCTCCGCCTCGGTCTTCCGCACCTGAAGCGCCCCGACCTCCTCGCCCACGCGGGCGAGCTTGTTGCCGTTGACGATCTTCAGACCCGCAAAGAGGGGCTGCACGGCCATAACGCCGCCGAACACGCCGCGCTTGACCAGCGACAGGGGCATCTCCATCGTCCCCATCTGCGGGATCGTCAGCCCGAAATCGGCCTGCACCAGCCCGTGCTGGGCCTGAAAGGCTCCGCCCGAGGCGGAGATCTGCGGAAAATAGTTCGTGAAGGCCTGACGGCGGTCCTGACGCGCCGCCTCGAAATCGAAGCGGCTGTCGCGCAGCGTGCGGTTGTGTTCGACGGCCGACGCGCGGCACTGCTCGAGCGTCAGGGGCTGGGCCCCGGCCGGGCATGCGCAGAGCATCCCGGCAACAAGAAACAACTGGATGAGGGTCTTTTTCATCACTTGTAGATTTTTGAATAGAGAACCGGGAGGATCGTCACCACCAGGATCAGCGATCCGATGCCGCCGGCAAAGATCGTCACACCGACCGGCGCCCAGAAGGTGCTGCCTCCCAGCATCATCGGCACGACACCCACGGCCGTCGTGGCCGTCGTCAGGAAGATCGGCACCATGCGCCGCCGTCCGGCGTCGTAGGCGGCCAGCCGTGCCGACCAGTGGCACGTCTTGCGCTTGTCCTCGGCGTGCTGGTACATGAGGATGACGTTGCGCACGATCATGCCCAGCAGCGTGATGAAGCCCAGCACGGAGGTCAGACCGATCGTGAAGTCGGCAATCCACAGCCCGAGCATCGCGCCGAACAGGCAGAGCGACATAGCGGCCATGATGACCAGCGAGATGCCGAACTTGCGGAAATTGATCAGGATGAAGAAGAAGATGATAACGAGCGAGATACCCAACCCGTAGATGATCGGCGGCAAGGTCTCCTCGTCGAACTCGCGGGCGCCGCCCACCTCGGTGGTCACGCCGGCGGGAATCTCCAGCTCATGGTCGATCACGTGACGTATCTGCGAGGTCATCCGCATGGCATTCACGCCGCGCTGCAGATCGGCCGAGACGGTGATGCAGCGCATGCCGTTGCGGTGCACGATCTTCGTCTCGCTCCAGCGGGGCTCGACCTGCGCAATCTGCCGCAGGGGCACGCTCACGCCCGGGACGAGCGACGAGACATAGGTGTCGCCGATATCCGACAGCGAGCGTTCGGCTGTCCGGTCTTCGTTCTTCAGCACCACGGGCACCTTGTAATCACCCTCCCAGACCGCGCCGACAGCCATGTCACCGGCCGCAAGCGCGAGGTTGGCGGCCGTCACCGTGCGTGTGACGCCAAGCTGCGAGGCGGTCACGGGATCGAGCGTCACCTCGGCAATGACCCGCGGATCCTCGTAGTCGGAGTGGATCCACTGCAGGCCCTCCATCCCGCGCATGCGCGCCATCAGCCGGTCGGCCGCCACGTGCAGCGAGTCGAGGTCGTCGCCGTAGAAGCGGAACTCGAGCGAGGGGACATTCTGGTAGTCCAGCTGCTTGAACTTGACATAGGCCTCGGGGAAATGGTCGGCCCATGCATCGGCGTACTCGTCGAGCAGCGCCTCGGTATCCTCGATCGAGGTCGTATTGACGATGAACTGCGCATAGTTCTTTCCGGCGATCTGCGGGGCATAACTCATCTGGAAGCGGGGCGAGGCACATCCGACGAACGACGTCACGGACTTCACGCGCCCGTCGGCCCGCAGCACGCGGTAGAGCGAATCGGCCACGGCAGCCGTCCGTTCAACCGGCGTATCGGGCCGCAGATAGATCTCCACGGCGAACTGGTCCCGGTCGGCAAAGGGCACCATGCGGAACTTGAGATGCGGGGCGATCAACAGCGACACGACGACCGAAGCGATGCCCATCGAGATGGTGAGCCACCCGTGGCGGAAAGTCCAGGCCAGCACGCGCCGGTACAACTTCTGCACCCGGTCCGTAAAGGCGACCTTGCCCTCGCGACGGGGCTTGACAACGGGGATGATGAGCACCTCGAGGAAGGGAATGACCACGACGGCGAGCATCAGCGAGACCATCAGGTTGATGGTGACCGTCCAGGGGAAGAAGTTCAGGAAGTCGCGGAACATGCCCGACATGGTGAAGAGCAGCGGATAGAAGATCATGCAGATGCAGACCGTGGCGAGCAGCAGCGAGGGGAAGAACTCGCGGGCGCTCTCGACGGCGGCATACCAGCGCGAATAGCCGCGCCCGAGGTAGTCGAGATAGCCGTCGATGACGACGATCGAGTTGTCGACGATCATGCCCAGGACGACGATCAGCGCAGCCAAGGTCACCGTATTGAGCGGAATGCCGCACAGATACATCACGCCGACCGATATGAAGGTCGACAACGGGATGGTGATGGCGGCCACGAGCGCCGAGCGGAACGGGAAGAGCAGCATCATCACGGCGATGATGATGGCCATCGAGACGAAGAGGTCCCGCAGGAACGAGTGGACGGAGTCGCCGACGACTTTGGCCTGGTCGGCGATGCGCTCGACGGAGACATCCTCGGGAAGCACCTCCTCAATGAACTGCCGCAGCACCTCGTCGACCTCCTCGCCGTATTCGACGATGTTGTTGCCGGCCTGCATCTCCATCGAGAGCAGCACGCAGTGATGGCCGTTGTTGAGGATGTAGCTGTCCGGATCGTCGTACTCGCGCACGACCCGCGCCACGTCCTTCACCCGGAGAACATGCCCGTCGGGATCCGACCAGATGATCTGATTGGCCACCTCGCGCTCACCGGCCAGCGACGGTGCAATGTGAATCGGCGTCTCGGTGTCGGCATTGCCGACCGACCCGCCCGTCGGAGTGAGCCCCTGCGCGGCCAGTGCCGCCGAGATGACCTTCTCGCCGATGCCGTAGGCCGCCAGCCGCTCCCGGTCGACATAGACCGATATCTGCTCCTGCTGCACGCCGTAGGGGCGCAGGTTCGAGACCGATTCGATGCGGCGCAGCCGGTCGCTCAACCTGTCCATGTACTCCTTGAGCTCGCGGTAGGTGCGCGTGTCGGACTCGAGCGTGATGAGCAGCGCCGAGGTGTCGCCGAAATCGTCGTTGGCGACCAGCGCGACGACTCCGGCCGGCAGCTGGGCCTTGAACGAGGCGAGACCGTGCTTGATCTTCGACCACACTTCGTCCTTGTTGTTGACATCGTCGTTGAGTTCGACCATGACGTAGCACATGCCGTTCTGCGACGTGGAGGTGGTCTTGCGGCGCTTGACCTCCTTGTAGGTCATCAGGAACTGTTCGAGCGGCCGGGCCAGCTGCTCTTCGACCTCTTCGCTCGTGGCGCCGGGATAGAGGCCGACGACCACGCCCTGCCGGATCGTGTATTCGGGGAACTCCTGCTTGGGGATGCGCGACAGGGCGTAGATGCCGAAGACGAAGAGGCACCCTACGATGAGGAAGGTGATGCGGAAATTCCGCATGGCCCACGCAATGATGTTATTGGAAGTTTTCATCGCAGCACGACTTTGGAACCCTGACCGATCTTCTGCATGCCGTCGACAACGACGCGCTCACCCGGACGAAGGCCCTCTTCGATCACGACCTCGTTCGCGACGAAGCGCCCCGTGCGAACCCCGGCCCGCACGGCCGAATCGCCCTCGATGCGCCAGACGAAGCGGCTGCCGTCACCCGCCTGCTGCACGGCGCGGGCCGGCACGGCGATCTCCTCGACGGCCGAAGCGGGCGACACCGTCACACGGCAGACCATTCCCGGAAGGAGCGCGCCGTCCCGATTGGCCAGCAACGCCCGCACGTCGTAGGTGTGGGCCGCGGGATTGGCTTCGGCTCCCTTTTCGATCCGTCCGGCCTCGAAGAGCGCATCGTGAAGCGCCGGCACGACGACACGCACGCGATTGTTCGCCGTAATCGAGGCAATCTCCTGCTCGGGCACCGAGAAGCGCACCTTGACACGACCGATCTCCAGTAACGTCAATACAGGTACGCCGGGCAGCGCCGTCTCGCCGACCGAGGCGCGCTTCTGTCCGACAACCCCGTCGAAGGGGGCACGCAGCCGGCAGTCGCCGAGATTCTTTTCGGCAATTCCGTAAGCGGCTTCGGCCTGCCGGAGCCGTGTCTGCGCCTCGACCCACTGGATTTCGGGCAGCGTCTTTGCATCATAGAGCCGTTGCAGACGCTCACAGGCATCGCGGGCCTGCTGCAGGGCAGCTTTCGCCGCCTCGAAAGCCTCGCGGGCCGACGTCGCATCGAGTTCGGCGATCAGATCGCCCTGCCGGACCCGGGTCCCCTCCTCGACACAGAGGCGGGTGACGGTTCCGGCAACAGGGAAGCTGAGCGCCGCGGCGTTCTCCTCCTCGACGACTCCGACATAGATGCCGGCATGAAGGTCCTCGCGGGGCTCGACAACAATCGTGGAGACCCGCAGGGGTCCCGCCGTGGAGGCGGTGTTTACCGATGATGAACAACCGGCTGCCAACAGCAGCGCGGCACCAAAAATCACACGTTTCATATCCATTGTCTTTTCACTTGGTTTCCGCTGCAAAGGAAGCCTTTTCACCAACTCGGGGAAAGGCCTCGTCGTCGGAGGAATTTGTCAAAAGGTTCGATTTCGTACTTTTCGGCAAAAAACAGGGGATTAATTCCTATCTTTGTCCCGTAAAATGGTTCCTGCAATGAACGAAAAAGAGATTTTAAGTGTTTCGCTGGCCTCCCTGCTGAAAATCTACCCGCTGCAACCGGGTGACATCTACTATGACGGATGTTTAATGGGCTACCGGGAGGCGCTGGAACGGGAGACCGCCATCATGGACCTGTTCCGGTTCCCGACGCGCATCGACGCCTTTGGCGTGGTATTTTGTTCAAAAGGTTCGGCCACGGTGACCGCCGATCTGAAACATTGCGTCATCGGTGGGCAGACGATGTTCGTCTGTCCTCCGGGAACCATCATACAGGTGGAGTCGCAGCAGCAGGCAGCCGTTCGCTTCATCCTCTGCGAGGAGGATTTCATCAACCGCATCCGCATCGACCTGAAACTGCTGTTGCACCTCTTCATGGCGGTCCGCGAAAACCCTACACTGACGCTCGACGACCGGGAGTGGGCGGAGATCATGCGATCGCTCGACGAAACCTTTGCCGAAGGCCGTCTGGGCCGCACCGACGCCCTCTCCGAGGAGATTCGGTTGTCGATGTTCCGGACGCTGGCCTACCGCATCTGCCGGATCATCGACAACCGCATCGAAAGGCGCGCCGACGGCTCCCGGACAGACAACGCCTCCCACAATCGCAATGCAGCCTATTTCAACACCTTTCTGGAGGAGCTCTCGAAACACTACCTGCAGGAACGGTCGGTGGGCTTCTATGCCGAACAGCTCCACCTGACCCCCAAGTACCTGACGACGCTGCTGCGCTCGACAACGGGACGCACGGCATCGGAATGGATCGACGAATATGTAATTCTGGAGGCGAAGAATCTGCTGAAATACTCGACGATGAACATCCAGGAGATCGCCTACTACCTGAACTTCCCGAACCAGTCCTTCTTCGGCCGCTACTTCAAGCAGCACACCGGCATGACCCCCTCGGCCTACCGCAGCAGCAAATGACGGGAGCCGGCGCCACACGGCATTCATTCCGTCACTTCAACCGAAAGGCACGCTCCCCACAGGCGGCACCCGGACGGGATTCCAAGCGGACGGTATTCCGGTCACGGATGCCTGCAAGCGGACAATCGGGATGGAGAGGCGGCGAGGATTGAAACACATAAAAATAAAGGAGGGTCGCGCGCCGGGACAAGGAGGTAAACAAAACGAAAAGGAGAACCTTTCGGTTCTCCTTCGTAGCGGGAGAGAGACTTGAACTCTCGACCTCATGATTATGAATCATGCGCTCTAACCAGCTGAGCTATCCCGCCAAGGCGTTAAAGCGAGTGCAAAGGTAATAGAAATTTTCAATCGTGCAAAATCTTTTCGCCAAAAAACTTCCAAAAAAATCTTCACCACCGGCTCTGGCACTGATTTTGAACCGACTGCGCCCAAACCGATTTCCGTTCATGACACGTCGATCCACCCGCGAAGCCGCCACGCGCGATCCTTTCGGTCGGCTCCGGCTGCTCCGGCTGCTCGCCGGGATAGTCCTGCTGGCTGCCGTCTCCTGGGAGGTGCTGGCCGGTGACAACCTCCGCTTCTCGCAAACCTACCTCACGATCCAGCTTGTCGTCTGCCTCGTCTTCCTCGCGGATTTCTTCGTCCGCTGGGCCGCGGCCGGAGACCGGGGACGCTATCTGCGGCGCAATCTGCTCTACCTGCTCATCTCGATCCCGTGGCTCAACATCAGCGCCTGGTGCGGGGCCGACATGACGCACGACTGGGGCCTCGTCGTGGGCATGATGCCCCTCGTGCGGGCCTTCCTGGCCATGGCCATCGTCGTCGAGTGGCTCGTGGGCGACAACCGCATCCACCGCCTCTTCGCCGCCTACCTGTTCACCGTCGTGGTCTTCACCTACCTCTCGGCACTGGTCTTCTACGACTACGAGGTGGCGGTCAACCCCCGGCTCCACGGCTTCGGCAACGCCCTGTGGTGGGCCTGGATGAACGTGACAACCGTCGGCGCGGAGATCTTCCCCGTCACGGCCGTCGGCAAGGTCGTCTGCGTGCTGCTGCCGTCGCTCGGCATGCTGTTCTTCCCGATCTTCACGACCTACATTCTCCAGGAGTACGCACCCCGGAAAAAACGCTCCGACCAATAACCGCCCCGCCCCGGAGCGAATCGGCAGACCGGCGCCGCGCCGCCCGGTCGAAAAAAGCAGCGGACGGACGGGACCGTAAAAAAGCAGCAGCCGAACGCGCCGTAAAAAAACGGCAGCAGGACAGGTCTGCAAAAAAAGCGGCAGCCGGACGGGCCGCCGCTTTTGCGGTGCGCATCACCGCCACGGGCCTACCGTTTCTGCTGCTCCTTGAGCAGGTCGCGGATCTCCGTAAGCAGCAGCTCCTCCTTCGTCGGGACGGGTGCCGGAGCGGGTGCCGGGGCCGCCTCCTTCTTGCGGGCGAGCCGGTTCATCAGCTTGACCATCAGAAAGACGCAGAAGGCCAGGATCGTGAAGTCGACGCACTGCTGGATGAAGGCGCCGTAGTTCCAGTAGATCGGTTCCACGGCGGGCGGGGCGATGACCGCATCGCCTGCCGCGACGACGTCGCCGACCGCCTGCACGGCGTGCGACGTGGCGTCGCGCAGCTTCGAGATGTCGAGCCGCAGCTGCGAGAAGTCCGTGTTGCCGATCAGCGCTCCGATCGGCGGCATGAGGATGTCGTTCACGAACGACGAGACGATCTTGCCGAACGCGCCGCCGATGATGACGCCCACGGCCATGTCCATGACATTGCCCTTGAGGGCGAACTGCTTGAATTCCTTGAAAAAAGCCATAACGATGTTCAGTTTGACGGTTTATTTCCACAAAGATAACCGTTTTTCCGGGATTCGCATCCTGCGGCGGCCGTTCGGGCGGTGATTGCGCCCGAATCGCGGAAGGGGAGGAAAATCGCGACGGACCGACGCCCTGTCGTCTTTTTTTGTATCTTTGCCTTCGGTTTGTTGAGTTCGCACGCATGACACCTGCCGCCGTAATCGCCACCCTGACGGGGTACATCGCCCTGCTGTTCGTCGTAGCCTGGATTTCGGGCCGCCGGACCGACAACGCCGGATTCTTCACCGCAAACCGGCGCACGCCGTGGTACCTGGCGGCCTTCGCCATGGTCGGCGCCGCGATGTCGGGCGTGACCTTCATCTCGGTGCCGGGCTCTGTGGCCGCCGACTCCTTCTCCTACATGCAGATGGTCGCCGGCTTCACCGTCGGGCAGCTCATCGTCGCCTACCTGCTCGTCCCGACCTTCTACCGGCTCCGCCTCGTCTCGCTCTACGAGTACCTCGACGACCGCTTCGGCGCCCGCACGCACGCCGCCGGGGCGTGGTGCTTCTTCGTGGCGAAGATGCTCGGCGCGGCGCTGCAGGTCTACGTCGTCTGCACCGTCATGCAGCTGCTCGTCTTCGACCGCTACGGACTGCCCTTCTGGCTCAACGCCGCCGTGACGATGGCCCTCGTATGGCTCTACACGCGGCAGGGCGGCGTCCGCTCGCTCATCCGCACCGACATCCTCAAGACGTGCTGCCTGATCGCGAGCCTCGTGCTGTCGATCCTCTTCATCACCCGCGCCCTGGGGCTCTCGTTCGGCGAAATGGCCCGCGAGGTGGCTGCCTCGCCCCATTCGCGGATCCTCTTTCTCGACGATCCGGCCTCGGACCGCTACTTCTGGAAGATGTTCGTCGCGGGGATCGTGACGCTCGTCGCCATGACGGGCCTCGGGCAGGACATGATGCAGCGCAACATGAGCTGCCCGACCCCGCGCGACGCACAGAAGAACATCCTGCTCACGGCCGTGTGTCAGATCTTCGTGATCTTCCTCTTCCTGGTGCTCGGCGTGCTGCTCTACCTCTACGTCGACCATGCCGGGCTGACGCTCCCCGAAAAGAGCGACCAGGTCTTCCCGCTCGTCGCCGCCGACGGCGGGCTGCCGGCCGTCGTCGGGGTGCTCTTCCTCGTCGGCCTGGTGTCGAGCACCTACTCGGCGGCGGGCGGTTCGCTCACGGCGCTGACGACCTCCTTCACGGTCGACATCCTGAAGGCGCCGCAGCGCCACGACGACACCGCCCTGACGCACATCCGGCGCCGGGTCCATGCGGCGATGGCCGCCGGCATGGCCCTCGTGATCCTCGCCTTCGGATACGGCGCCGACGACAGCAGCATCAACCTCGTCTTCCGCGTCGTCAGCTACACCTACGGCCCGATTCTGGGCATGTTCCTCTTCGGCTTCTTCACGCGACGGCAGGTCCGCGACCGCTGGATGCCGCTCGTCGCCGTGGCGGCCCCCGTGTTGAGCGCCCTCCTGCAATGGGGCGTGCGCGAAGTGTGGGACTACCGGATCGGGTTCGAGCTGCTGGTCTACAACGCCGCCTTTACCATAACGGGCATGTTATTGCTAATGAAACGTCATGAAAAATAGAATCTTCAGCCTTCTTCTCCTCCTGATCCTGCTCTTTGGCGCCACGTCGGTCCCGGCCGCCGGGATCAACCTCCGCACGCGGCAGGAGGTGGGACGCACCCTTACGCGCATCGTGGCGCGCGAGGTCGCCGGCGGCTACGTCAAGGTGCAGGCCGTGAAGGCGTCGCGCAGCCGTGTGCGCATCTACGCCTCGATCGGGCTGTCGTACTACCCCTTCCGCGAACAGAACGTGCTGGCGATGTACGACTCGGTGCGGGCCGTCCTGCCCGCCGGGTACCGCAAGGCGCGGATCGAGCTCTACACCGACCGGCATGAGGTCTCGGAGCTCATCCCGATGGCCTGCCGCAACCATGCGGCGCTGGAGAAGCTCCTGAAAAGGCGGCGCCTGATCCCCTTCGTCAACCCCTCGGAGCGGCCGCTCGTAACGCCGCTCGACCGGCCGGCCGTGCCGACACGCGGGCTGGCGGGACGTCATATCGCACTGTGGCAGAGCCACGGCCGCTATTTCGACCAGACGCGCAACTGCTGGCGCTGGCAGCGTTCGCGGCTGTGGATGACCTGCGAGGACCTCTACACGCAGAGCTACGTGCTGCCCTACCTGGTGCCGATGCTCGAAAACGCCGGGGCCAACGTGCTGCTGCCGCGCGAGCGCGACGTGCAGAAACACGAGGTGCTGGCCGACAACGACGGCGGTGCCGCGCAGTACCGCGAGCAAACGGGCCGCGAGGCGTGGACAACGGGCGGGGCGGGCTTTGCGCACCGGCGCGAGGTCTACCGCTCGGGCGAAAATCCCTTCCGCGAGGGGACCGTGCGCCGCACGCGCACGGTGACCGACCCGGCGGAGGAGAGCCGCGCCGTGTGGCGTGCCGACATTCCCGAGCGGGGCGAATATGCCGTCTACGTCAGCTACGAGTCGACGCCGGAAAGCGCTGACGATGCAGTCTATACGGTCCATCACCTCGGGGGACGGTCGAGCTATGCCGTCAACCAGACGATGGGAGGCGGCACGTGGATCTACCTCGGACGCTTCCCCTTCGCCGCAGGGGAGCAGGAGGTCGTGACGCTCACGAACCGCTCGCGCCGTGCCGGACGCACCGTCTCGGCCGATGCCGTGAAGATCGGCGGCGGCTTCGGCAACATCGCCCGCACGGTGTGCGACTCGCTGCGGCGTCCTGACGTGGAGTATACCGAGGAGACGAGCGGCTTCCCGCGCTTCTGCGAAGGGGCGCGCTACTGGCTGCAATGGGCGGGCTTCGACCCGAAGGTCTACACCCCGAAGCAGGACAAGGACGACTACCGGGACGACTACATGTCGCGCGCCCACTGGGTCAACGCCCTGATGGGCGGTTCGCCGCGGCTGCCCGACTCCGCGGGGCTGCGCATCCCGGTCGACATGGCGCTGGCGTTCCACTCGGATGCCGGAGTCCGCGACGGCGACGGCATCGTCGGCACGCTCGGCATCTGCTATACGCGCGACACGAAGGGGCGCTTCGCCGGCGGCGCCGACCGCTACCGCTCGCGCGACCTGACCGACCTGGTCATGACGCAAGTCGTCTCGGACATCCGCCGCACGTGGGAGCCCGAGTGGAGCCGCCGCGGGCTCTGGAACCGCTCCTACTACGAAGCCCGCGTGCCGGGCGCCCCGACGATGCTTTTGGAACTGCTCTCGCACCAGAACTTCGCCGACATGCGCTACGGCAGCGACCCGCGCTTCAAGTTCCTCGTCAGCCGCGCCGTCTACAAGGGCATCCTGCGCTACCTCGCGTCGCAGTACGACGTGCCCTACGTCGTGCAGCCGCTGCCGGTCGAAGCCATGTCGACGGAGTTCGTCGGCGACAACCGCGTCTGCGTGTCGTGGACACCCGTTGCGGACTCGCTCGAGGCGACAGCCGCACCCGACGGATACATCGTCTACACGCGCATCGACGACGGCGCCTTCGACCGCGGCACCTACACCGAAAAGCCCTTCCTCATCGCCGAGCTGGAGCCCGGGCGTCTCTACTCCTACCGTGTAACGGCCGTGAATGCCGGCGGCGAGAGCTTCCCGAGCGAGACGCTCTCGGCGTGCCGCATGCCCGACGAAAAGGGGTGCGTGCTCGTCGTCAACGGCTTCGACCGCACGAGTGCCCCCTTCAGCATGCGCAGCGACTCGCTGGCGGGCTTCTACACCGACGTGGACGGCGGCGTGCCCGACCGCCGCGACATCTCGTTCATCGGCAACCAGCGCATCTACGACCTCGACATGGCCCGCTGCGACGACGACAGCCGCGCGCTGGGCGCCTGCACGTGGGACTACGAGACGGATGTGCTCGGCGGCAACAGCTTCGACTACCCGGCGCTGCACGGGCGTGCGATCACGGCGGCCGGCTACTCCTTCTGCTCGGCGTCGATCCGCGCCGTGGAGCGCGGCACCTGCGCGCTGGGCGCCTACCCCGCCGTGGACCTTATCCTCGGCAAGCAGCGCACGACGACGATGGGCCGCGGCGTGCGCGAAGCCGTCTTCCGCACCTTCCCGCCCGACCTGCAGCGCGAACTGGAGGAGTACCTCACGCAGGGCGGGGCGCTCTTCGCCTCGGGCTGCTACGTGGCGTCGGACCTCTGGAACGGGGCGCTGTCCGACGCTTCGGACCGGGCCTTTGCCGAGCAGGTGCTCCGCGTGGCCTGGGACGGCGGGGCGGCGCGCCGCGGCCGGGTGCGCGTCGTGACGGGACACGGCGGCTTCACGCGCGGCGAATACCGCTACCGCGACCGGCTGTCGCCGGAGGGCTATGCCGTCGAGGCAGCCGATGTGCTCCGTCCCGCAGGCGAGGGGGCCTTCACCGTGCTGCGCTACATCGAAAACGGCCGCACGGCGGGCGTGGCCTGCGATGCGGGGGTTCGCACGGTCGTCACGGGCTTCCCGTTCGAGGCGCTGACCGATGCAGCGCAGCGCGAGCGGCTGATGCGCGACGTGCTGGACTTCCTGCTCATGCAAAACAACAGATAACCGATACAACAAACTAAAAAACAAACTGTCATGTCACTCGAACAACAGATTTCCAAAGGGATCATGGAGGCCATGAAGGCCAAGGATACGGTGCGCCTGAGCGCGCTGCGCAATGCCAAGAAGTACATCATCGAGGCCAAGACGGCCGGTCCGGAGATTGCCGAACTGCCCGATGCCGACGTGCTGAAGATCATCTCGAAACTGGCCAAGCAGGGCACGGACTCCGCGGCAATCTACGCCCAGCAGCACCGGCAGGACCTGGCCGACGAGGAGCTGGCGCAGGTGGCCGTCTATGAGGAGTTTCTGCCCAAACAGCTCACGGCCGAGGAGCTGACGGCCGAGGTGAAGGCCATCATCGCCGAGGTGGGCGCCACGTCGATGAAGGAGATGGGCAAGGTGATGGGCGTCGCGTCGAAGCGGCTTGCCGGCCGCGCCGATGGCAAGGATATTTCTGCCAAGGTCAAGGAGTTGCTGTCGTGACCTCCGGTACGGCGGGAGGTAAATCCAGGCAGCGAGCCGGACAAGAGGCCAATCCCGACAGCGAGCAGGCCGGCCGGTATGTCCGGTAAGATTCCGGCCGGGAGTTCCATGCTCCGTCGGGCCCGGTCCGGGGCCGCTCCAAGGCCGCGGCACAGCTGCGCCCGGAGCGGCGCCTGCGAATCGTTGAAAAGAAACCGAAAACCATGCACATACTCGAACACCTGCACCGCAACGTCAAGACCGTCGCCATGCCGTCGGCCATGATCGTCGGCGCCCTGCTGTGCCGCCCCGTCACGGTACTGGAGAGCTGGTCGGGACAGATGATTACCCCGACGCTCATTTTCCTGATGCTCTTCGTCACCTTCTGCCGCGTGAAGCCGAGCCAGATGCGGCCCTCGATGATGCACTTGTGGCTGCTGATAATCCAGATCGCGGCCTGCATCGGCGTCTACCTCGTGCTGCGGCCGCTCGACGAGGTCGTGGCGCAGGGGGCGATGATCTGCATCCTGGCCCCCGTGGCGATGGCGGCCGTCGTCATTGCCGGCATGCTCGGGGCCAACGTCGCGACGATGGCCACCTACAGCCTGCTCTGCAACATGGTCGTGGCCCTCGTGGCGCCCGTCATCCTCTCCTTCACCGGAACGGGAGCGTGCAGCTTCACGGAGATTCTGGCCCGCATCGCCCCGCTGCTCATCATGCCCTTCGCCGCGGCGCAGTTTCTGCGCTTCGTCCTGCCGAAGGCGGCAAAGTGGATCGGCGACCATAGCCAGATTTCGTTCTACATGTGGCTGCTGTCGCTCATCGTCATCATCGGCCGCACGACGGCCTTCATCATCGACCTGCACGGGGCCGACCTCTCGACCGAGCTGTGGCTCGCCTTCGCGGCGCTGGTGATCTGCCTCGCGCAGTTCAAGGCGGGCCGCGCACTGGGCCGCCGCTACGGCGATCCGGCGGCGGGCGGGCAGTCGCTCGGACAGAAGAACACGGTGCTGGCCGTCTGGATGGCCCAGGCGTTCCTCAACCCGATCTCTTCGATCGCCCCGACGGCCTACATCGTATGGCAGAACATCGTGAACTCCTACCAGATCTACCGCAAGGATCACGAAAAGAGAGGATGGTAGACCGCAAGGGCGGGAAAAGGTTGTCGAATGTAAAAGGAGGCAGTTGCTCCGTCAGCGAAGAAGCTGCTGTTGCTCCAGCCCGAGCAGCAGCCGTTTGGCCGCCAAACCACCGGCATAGCCCGTGAGCGAACCGTCGCTGCCGACGACGCGGTGGCAGGGGATGAAGATCGAAAGGGCGTTGGCGCGATTGGCCGCAGCGACGGCCCGCACGGCCCGCGGGTGTCCCAGCTGCGCTGCCAGCCAGGCGTAGGAGCGGGTACCGCTGAAGGGAATCTCCGTCAGCAGCTCCCAGACCGCCCGCTGAAACGGCGTGCCGACGGTCAGCAGCGGGAGATCGAACACGCGGCGGCGTCCGGCAAAGTATTCGTCGAGCTGCCGTGCGGCATGGTCCAGCACGCAGCGGTCGGCATGGTCAGATTCGCCGGAATCGGGGTCGCCAGAATTTGCGGAAACATCGGGATTGCCGGAGTCGTCCGGATCGGGAGTATCGGAAATGCCGCGAGGCCCGCTGCCGGACAGAGAGCCGTCATCGGGCCAGGGGGCGAAGCGGACGTGCAGCCCCCGTTCGAGACGCCGCACCACGAAGTCGCGCGCCGGAACATCGGCCCAGTCGCAGAGACAGAGCCGACCGCCGAAGGCCCCGAGGCGCAGCACGCCGCACGGCGTTGCATGCAGGCACCAGCGGATCATGCCCGGGGTCTCACCGGCCGTTCCGGCCCCGTGTCGATCGGATACCATGGGCGGCTTTTATTTGCGGAAGATGAAGTAGACGGCCAAAATCAGGCAGAGGAATCCGGCGAGGTGGTTCCAGCGCAGCGAATCCGAGCGCATGAAGACCAGCGCGAAGACGGTGAATACCGAGAGCGAGACGACCTCCTGGATCACCTTGAGCTCCCAGATCGAGAAGGGACCGCCGAATTCGGCACTGCCGATGCGGTTGGCCGGGACCTGAAAGCAATATTCAAACAGGGCGATGCCCCAGCTCAACAGCACGATGGCCATGAGGCCGAAGCGCTCGAGCCGCGATTTGAAGGCGATGTGCCCGTACCAGGCCAGCGTCATGAAAGCGTTGGAGATGACGAGCAGAACGATGGTTGAAAGGCCGCGTAACATGGTGACGGTATTTGTTTTGAATACTCTTTTCCGTTTAAGGCGGTGCAAAAATAGACAATTTTTCAATACGTTGGCCTCTGTCCGGCGAATTTTGCCGCCGCAGGGTCCGAACATGCAGGGTTAAACAGAAAAAAAACAGCGCAGTCATGCAACGCAGAGCAAAAGAAGGAGAATATGCCCTCGTAACGGGCGCCTCGTCGGGCATCGGCCGGGCCTGTGCCGCGCAACTGGCCGCACGGGGCTACGGCGTGGTGCTGGTGAGCAACCGTGAGGAGGAGAACCGCACGGCCGCCCGGGAGATCGCCCGGCAGTACGGGGTCCCGACGCTGCCCCTTTGTCTGGACCTTGCCCGGGAGGACGCCGCGCAGCGGCTCCACGACGAGACCGCGCGCCGCGGACTGGACATCGCCGTATTGGTCTGCAACGCCGGGATGCTGCTCTTCGGGCTGACCGAGACGACGCCGCCCGAACGTCTGCGCACGATCGTGGCGCTCCACTGCACGACTCCCCTGCTGCTGTGCCGCCTCTACGCCCCCGAGCTGGTGCGGCGCGGCGGCGGTGCGATCCTGCTCATGTCGTCGGCCACAGCCTGGATGCCCTACCCCACGATTGCGGCCTACGCCGCGACGAAGAGTTTTCTGCGCAGCTTCGCCCGCTCGCTCGACAGCGAACTCCGCGCCCGGGGCGTGCACGTCACGGCCGTCTATCCCGGAGCCGTCGACACGCCGCTCTACAACCTCTCCGACGCATGGCGGCGGCGTCTGCGCCGCTGGGGCGTGATGCTTCCGCCCGAAGCAGTGGCCCGCAAGGGGCTGAAGGCGCTCTTCCGGGGGCGGCACCGCTGCATTCCGGGACTCTTCACAAAGTTCTGCGTCGCTCTCTGCCGGATCGTCCCCGCCGCGGCAATCCGGCCCGCCCTGCACATTCCGGCCCTCCGCCGGCTGCTGCAACGGAGCGAGTAACCCCGCCCGGGACGACGCCTCGCGAGATCAAAAAGCAGGGCCGCCCCTGCAAGGACGGCCCTGATGTCTTCGCGGCACGGCCGATCAGTCGGCAAGCAGGCGGTCGAGCCCCGGCAGGTCGGCGAAGGTCTCACCGATCACGTCGGCATCCGTCTCACGTTCGAGCACCTCGCGCGGCAGCGTCGTCGCCAGCGCCACGACGCGTCCGACACCGGCCCGGCGTGCCGACTCGATACCCGCCTTGGCATCCTCGAAGACGACGCAGTCGGCCGGAGCCATGCCCAGCGCCGCGGCAGCCGTGAGATAGATCTCCGGATCGGGCTTGCAGCGCGTCACGCGGTCGCCCGAAATGCGGACGTCGAAGAACTCCCCGATGCGGCACTTCTCCAGCACGAAATCGACATTCGCGCGGCAGCCCGACGACCCGACGGCGCAGCGCACGCCCGCCGCACGCAGCGACTCGAGCAGCGGGACAAGCCCCTCGACGGGGCGGATTTCCGGGGCGTAGATTTCGCGGTAGATCGCCTCCTTCTCCTCGGCCAGCGACGCCAAGCCCCGCTCGCGGATCAGCTCCGCGGGCATAATCAGGCGCATGATGTCGTCGTTGCCCATGCCGAAGGCCTGCGAGAGCTTCTCCTTCCAGCCCGTGACGCCATAGCGGGCACAGAAGATTTCAAAGGCGCGCATATGCGCCAGCGTATTGTCGACGAGCGTGCCGTCCATATCGAAAAGCGCGGCTTTCTTCATGATCGTTTCATTTTCGAGCGGTCGCAACAAGAACCGACGGAAGGTCCTGCGACCCTCCGTCGGTAATCCGAACCGGTATCTTCTATTTGTTTTTCAATGTTTTGAGTACCTCGAGCAGCAGCGCCCAGAACTTGGGCACCGTGGCGATCTCGAGCCGCTCGTCGGGCGAGTGCACGCCGCGCAGCGTCGGGCCGAACGAGACCATCTCCAGCTCGGGGTACTTCTCGAGGAAGAGCCCGCACTCCAGTCCCGCATGGATGGCCCGCACCTTGGGTTCCGTGGCGAACAGACGCTCGTAGGCGCTGACGGTCACCTTCAGCAGCTCCGAATCCGGGTTGGGCGCCCAACCCGGATAGCCGTCCGAGTGGGCGACGTCGGCCCCGGCCAGCGCGAAGGCCGACTCGACCATCTGCATGACGTAGGTCTTGGCGCTCTCGACCGACGAACGCTGCGACGAGGTGACGACGATGCGGTTGTCCGACTCGAATTTCACCGACGCGAGGTTCGTCGAGGTCTCGACGAGACCCGGCACGGCGAACGACATGGCGATGACGCCGTTGGGCACGCCTACGAGCGAGTAGACCAGCCCGAACTGCGTCTTGCGGTCGAGCACCTCGCCTACCTCGGGCATCTCGTTGAGCGTGATGCGGAAATTGGGTTCGCGGTGCTTGAATTCGGCCTGCATGTCGGCGGCGAAGAGGCGGTAGCGCTTGATGAAGTCCTCCTTGTAGCGGGTCGGCACGCCGAAGATGGCGTAGGCCTCGCGCGGGATGGCGTTGCGCAGGTTGCCACCGCAGAAGTAGCTCAGGCGCAGCTCGCAGCTCTGCATGCCGTCCCACAGCAGGCGTGCAACGGTCTTGTTCGAGTTGACGCGCCCCTTGTCGATGTCGTCGCCCGAGTGTCCGCCCAGCAGGTCGGAGACGTCGACGCGGAAAAACGAGTAGTTCTTCGGCGCGGGCTCCATCGTGTAGCGGAACGTGGCGATCGTGTCGATGCCGCCCGCGCAGCCGATGAAGATCTCGCCCTCGTCCTCCGAGTCGAGGTTGATGAGGTATTTGCCCGAGAGCATCCCCTCGCCCAGCTCGAAGGCCCCCGTCAGACCCGTCTCCTCGTCGACGGTGAAGAGCGCCTCGAGGGGTCCGTGCTCGACCGCGGGGTCGATCAGCGCGGCCAGCGCCGCGGCCATGCCGATGCCGCAGTCGGCACCGAGCGTCGTCCCTTCGGCCTTGACCCACCCGTCCTCGATGCGCGTGCGGATGGCGTCGTGCTCGAAGTCGAACTCCACGTCGGAGTTCTTCTCGCAGACCATGTCCATGTGGGCCTGGAGAATGACCGCCGGGCGATCCTCGTAGCCCGGCGTGGCGGGCTTGCGCATCACGACGTTGCCGATGGCGTCCTTGCGGTAGTCGATGTGGTGCTGTTTGGCGAAGTCGACCAGAAAGTCGATGATCCGGCCCTCCTTCTTCGAGGGACGCGGCACGCGCGTGATGGCATCGAACTGTTCCCAGACGATGCGGGGTTCCAGTGAGGTGATTTCCGACATAGCGAATACAGGTTTTTCGCAAAAATAAAAAATTTTCCTAACTTTGACAAAAGTAATGACACGATTATGGAGTTCAGAATAGGACACGGATACGACGTGCACGCCCTCTCCGACGGCCTGCGGCTGGTGCTCGGGGGCGTGGAGATTCCCCACACGCAGGGGTTCGTCGCCCACTCGGACGGCGACGTGGCGATCCACGCCGTGTGCGACGCGCTGCTGGGCGCCGCGGCGCTGGGCGACATCGGGCTGCACTTTCCCGACACGTCGGACGACTACGCCGGCATCGACTCGAAAGTGCTGCTGGGCCGCGTGGCGGCGATGCTGCGCGAACGGGGCTACGAGATCGGCAATGTCGACTGCACGATCCGCATGCAGCGGCCCAAACTGCGGCCCTACATCGACGCCATGCGCGCGGCAATGGCCGGGGCGATGGGGATCGACACGGAGCGCGTGTCGGTCAAGGCGACAACGACCGAGCACCTCGGCTTCGAGGGGCGCGAGGAGGGGGTCTCCGTCTCGGCCGTGGCGCTGATCTTCAGGCCCTGACCCATCCTGATCCGTCCTGACCCGCCCTGGCCCGGAAGGCCCGGCGACAGCCGGACGCGGCGAAATTCTGCCGATGCCCCGGTCAGGAGGGCCCCGATACGACGAAACCCACGCCGATGCCCCGGTCCGCTCGGGGGCAGTCCGGCGTTGTCCCGGTCCCGCCCGGGCGATGCGGCGGCGGAATACAAGCAAAAGGCTGATCCCTTTCGGAGGATCAGCCTTTGTTTCTGCTTCAGATCGCAGGCGCGGCGGCACGGCGGGTCAATAGACCTTCGAGATCGCACCGGTGTACTGCACGGGGTTGTACCACGGATTGGTGATCGTGAGGTTCGCACCGCCCGTGCGGGAGAAGATCTCGAAGGTGAAGGTGTAGGTCGAGGCCGAGAAGAGCGACGTCGAGAAGGTCACCATCCACCCCTCCTGGGTCTGCTCGGTCGTGTAGCCCGAGACGTTGGGCACCGTGTAGTTGATGACCGTCGAGTAGTAGGGCGGCACATACCCCTTGACATAGGGCAGACAGATATCCACCGTCCCGTCCCAGATCTGGACGCTGAAGGCCGGGTTCATGATCTGGCGCATGGGACCCGCGGGCTGCTGCTGCATGGTCTGGGGGTTGAACTGGAAGTTGCGCGACAGCACGAGCGAGTCGGTGAACTTCTCGTACTCGGCAATGCGGTCCGCACGGCGTTTCTCACGCACCTCGCGGCGCTCCTGCTTGGGCGACAGAACCTGCTTCTGTCCGATCACGGTGAAGGCCGCCGCGCACAGCAGCAGGCCCGTGACAACGATAATGACTGTTTTTTTCATAGCACATAGGTTTGTATGGCCATGAAATGCAAAATCGGTGCCTGAACCGTCAGAGTCCCATCTTTTTCAGAAATTGTCCCGTGTAGCTGCGTGCGCACTGCGCCACCTCGTGGGGCGTGCCCGCGGCGATGATCTCGCCTCCGGCAGCGCCTCCCTCGGGGCCGATGTCGATCAGGTGGTCGGCCACCTTGATGACGTCGAGGTTGTGCTCGATGACGATCACCGTGTTGCCGCGGTCGACGAGCTTGTTGAGTACATCGAGCAGCAGGCGGATGTCCTCGAAGTGGAGCCCCGTCGTCGGCTCGTCCAGGATGTAGAGCGTGCGCCCCGTGTCGCGCTTCGAGAGCTCGGCCGAGAGCTTGATGCGCTGGCTCTCGCCGCCCGAGAGCGTCGTGCAGGGCTGCCCGAGGGTCAGGTAGCCGAGACCCACCTCCTGGATGGCCCGCAGCTTCTGGTGGATGTTCGGGATGTTCTCGAAGAACTCCACAGCCATGTTGACCGTCATGTTCAGCACGTCGTCGATGTTCTTGCCCTTGTAGCGCACCTCGAGCGTCTCGCGGTTGTAGCGGTGACCGCCGCAGGCGCGGCAGCGCACGTAGACGTCCGGCAGGAAGTTCATCTCGATGGTCTGCACGCCCGCGCCGCGGCACTCCTCGCACCGCCCGCCCTTGACATTGAACGAGAAGCGCCCCGCCTTGAAGCCGCGCACCTGCGCGTCGGGCGTCATCTCGAAGAGCTTGCGGATGTCGGCGAAGACGTTGGAGTAGGTCGCGGGGTTCGAGCGCGGCGTGCGGCCGATGGGCGACTGGTCCACGACGACGAGCTTGTCGATGTGCTCGATTCCCTCGATCGAGTCGTATGCGAGCGGCTGGTCCAGCGAGCGGTAGAGCGCCCGGCTCAAAATAGGCCGCAGCGTCTCGTTGACGAGCGTCGACTTGCCCGAGCCGCTCACGCCCGTCACGCAGATGAACTTGCCGAGCGGGAACTCCGCGTCGATGCCCTTGAGGTTGTTGCCGCGGGCGCCGCGGATGACGATCCGCTCGCCCGTGCCGGGGCGCAGCGTCGCGGGGATCTCGATGCGGCGGCGGCCCGTAAGGTAGTCCGCCGTGATGGTGTCGGCCTTCACGATCTCGTCGAAGGTCCCCGCGGCGACGATCTGTCCGCCGCGGCGCCCGGCCTTCGGGCCCACGTCGACGATGAAATCGGCGGCGCGCATCATCTCCTCGTCGTGCTCGACGACGATCACCGAGTTGCCGGCGTCGCGCAGCTCCTCAAGACTGCGGATCAGGCGCTGGTTGTCGCGCTGGTGCAGGCCGATCGAGGGCTCGTCGAGGATGTAGAGCACGTTGACGAGCTTCGAGCCGATCTGCGTGGCGAGGCGGATGCGCTGGCTCTCGCCGCCCGAGAGCGAACGCGACGAGCGTGCGAGCGACAGGTAGCCCAGCCCCACGTCCATCAGGAAGCGCAGCCGCTCGCGGATCTCCTTGACGATCTCCTGCGCGATCCGGCGCTCCTTCTCGGAGAGGTACTCCTCGATGTGGTCCATCCAGCGGGCGAACTCCTCGATCGAGAGGGCCGAGACCTCGGCGATGTTCTTCCCGCCGATGCGGAACTGCAGGGCCTCCTTGCGCAGGCGCGTGCCGCCGCAGACCGAGCACTTGCGGTAGACGAGGAACTGCTCGCGCCACTTCTGCCCGCGTTTGGACTCCTCGTCCTCCGTGCGGCCAATGTACTCGGCGACGCCCTCCCACGAGAGGAACTGCCGCCCGCCGGCCGGGGAGCTGAACTCCGAGAGGTCGACCGTCAGCGGCTCCGAGTCGCCGTAGAGCACGGCGTTGAGCGCCTCCTCGGAGAAGGTCTCGATCGGATCGTCGAGCGTGAAGTCGTAGCGGCGGCCCAGCATCTCGAGGATGGCGAAGAGCATGTTGTTGCGGTACTTGCCCAGCGGTTCGACGGCCCCCTCGCGCAGCGAGAGCCGCTGGTCGGGGATGATCTTGGCCAGGTCGAAGACGGCCTCCTCGCCCAGCCCGTTGCAGTGCGGGCAGGCGCCCTTGGGCGAGTTGAACGAGAAGGTGTGCGGCGCCGGGTCCTCGAAGGCGATGCCTGTCGTGGGGCACATCAGGTGGCGCGAGTAGAAGCGCTGCTGCTCGGTGCCGTAGTCGTAGACGGCCATCGTCCCCTTGCCCTGGCGCATCGCCTCCTTGAGCGAGGTCATCAGCCGGTCGCGCGACGCCTCGACTACCTGCAGCCGGTCGACGACCAGGTCGATCGTGTGGATCTTGTAGCGGTCGAGGCGCATGCCGGCCGAGATTTCGCGGATCTCGCCGTCGATGCGGGCGTAGATGTAGCCCTTTTTGGCCAAGGTCTCGAAAAGCTCGCGGTAGTGGCCCTTGCGGCCCTTGACGATGGGAGCCATCAGGGCGATGCGCCGCCCGGCGAAGTTCTCCAGAATGAGCTCCGCGATGCGGTCGTCGCTGTAGTGGACCATCTCCTCACCCGTCACGGGCGAATAGGCGCGTGACGCCCGCGCATAGAGCAGACGCAGGAAGTCGTTGATTTCGGTGACGGTGCCGACCGTCGAACGGGGGTTCTTGTTGGTGGTCTTCTGCTCGATGGCCACCACGGGGCTCAACCCCGTGATCTTATCCACGTCGGGACGCTCCATCGTGCCGACGAACTGCCGGGCGTAGGTCGACAGCGTCTCCATGTAGCGGCGCTGCCCCTCGGCATAGATCGTGTCGAAGGCCAGCGACGACTTGCCCGAGCCGCTCAACCCCGTGATGACCACGAGTTTGTGGCGCGGAATCTCCAGATCGACGTTCTTCAGGTTGTGGACCCGGGCGCCGAGTATCTTGATCGTCTCTTCTTTCATTGCGCAACGGTGCGACACCTCTCCGTTCCCGTTTGGGGCGGTTGCGGAGGTACCGGACCGCAAAGATACGACATCCGGGGCAAATCCGGAACCCCGCGGGCTATTTTTCGCCCGTTTCCAGCACGAAATCGTCGGCGTCGCGCCACGCCGGGAACTTTTCGAGGAACGTCTCCCGGGCCGCGCGGTCGAATGTCGCCCGCAGGAGGCACTCCCCTGCCCCGGCCTCGGCGAGCGGCACGCCCCGGAAGTCGACAAGGGCCGAATCGCCCGAATAGGGAAGGCCGGGATCCGAGCCCGCACGGTTTGCGGCGACCACGTAGCACTGGTTCTCGATGGCCCGGGCGCGCAGCAGCGTGCGCCACACCTCGCGCCGGGCTGCAGGCCAGGCGGCGCAGCAGACGATGGCGTCGTAGTCGCCGCGGCGGCGGCTCCAGACCGGGAAGCGCAGGTCGTAGCAGACGAGCAGCAGCAGGCGCCACCCGGCATATTCGACCACGACACGCCGGTGCCCCGGACGGTAGTTGTCCGCCTCGCCGCCCGGACGGAACAGGTGCCGCTTGTCATACCACGACACCTCGCCCGACGGCCGCACGAAGTACATCCGGTTGCGGAAGCCGTCCGCCGCGGCCACGGCGACGCTCCCCGTCACGGCACACTTTCCCTGCGCGGCCCAGCGGCGCATGGTCGCCAGCACGGGTGCCTGTTCTTCGGCGGGCTCCGCAGTCACGTGCACGGCATCGGCCTCCGCGACGTCGGCTCCCGAGACATCGGCTCCCGCGTTTCGGCCGGCGTCCGCCTCCCCGGCGGCCCGTTCGGCAAAGAAGGCGGGGCGGGTGCTGAATCCTGTGGCGAAGAGTTCGGGCAGCACGACCAGATCGGCCCCGGCGGCTGCCTCCGCCACAAGCCCGTCGAGCCGAGAGAGGGTCTCGGCAGGCCGCTCCCAGACAGCATCCGTCTGACAGAAGGCGACTTTCAGTTCCTGTTTTTCATCCATGGCTTCCGGCTCGGGCGCGAAACGGCCCCGCAGCGGGCCCCGCCGTCCGAACCGACGGGAAAGTTACCACTATTTTTTGAAACGGCAAAAAACGGCCCGCGCCGGCGCCGCTGTTGCACGCGAACGAAATAAAACGTACTTTTGTCGCGAAAACCGACATTTATGCTCAAGGCAGGACGCACACAGACACTCACCGTAAGCCGCCTGTCGGACTACGGTCTCTACCTCGCGGACGACGAGGGGCAGGAGGTACTGCTCCCGAACCGCTATGTATCGCTCACCGACAAACCCGGCGACACGAAGGAGGTCTTCCTCTACCACGACTCGGAGGACCGGCTCGTGGCGACGACCGAAACACCGCTGCTGCGGGCGGGCGAGGCGGGCTTCCTGCGCGTCGTGGACAAGACCCCGCACGGCGCCTTCCTCGACTGGGGATTGCACGGCAAGGACCTCTTCCTGCCGAACCGCAACCAGCAGGGCGGCGTCCTCAAGGACCACCGCTACGTGGTCTACCTCTACGAGGACAGCATCACGGGCCGCTGCGTGGCGACAATGAAGCTCAAGTCGTTCATCGACAACGAACTCATCACCGTTGCGCCGCGCGAGGAGGTGCGGCTGCTCGTGGCGTCGGAGAGCCCCATCGGCTTCCGCGTCATCGTCAACAACCGCCACTGGGGCATGCTCTACCGCAACCAGCTGTTCCGGCCGGTGGCCGTGGGCGACGCCCTGACGGGTTACGTGCGCCGCATCACCGAGGACAACCGCATCGACGTAAGCCTCCAGCGCGAGGGCTACGCCCAGGTCAAGGATTCGGCCGAGCAGCTGCTCGGCCTGCTGCGCGACAACGGCGGATTCCTGCCGCTGAACGACAACAGCGCCCCGGAGGAGGTGGCACGCCTCACGGGCACAAGCAAAAAGGTCTTCAAACGCTCGCTGGGCGTGCTGCTCAAACGCGGCGCCGTCGAGACGACCGACCAGGGGATCAGAATCAAAAGGTAGGACGGAATGGGACGCATCGCAACGGCCGAGCGCGTCTGCGCGGAGGCTTCGGACAACTTCGTATTCCAGCGTTCGCTGCTCGCGTACCACGCGGCGGCGGAGCGCATCGACGGCGACGTGCTCGAGATCGGCACCGGCTCGGGCTACGGCGTGGAGGTCATCGCGCCGCACGCCCGCAGCTTCGTCACCCTCGACAAGCATGTCCCCGAGGCGGGCAGTCTGCCCTGCCTGCCGCACGTGCGCTACATGCAGGCCACGGTACCGCCGCTGCCCTTTGCCGACGGGAGCTTCGACTTCGTCATCTCGTTCCAGGTAATCGAGCACATCCGGCGCGACATGGACTTCGTGCGCGAGGTGCACCGCGTGCTGCGCCCGGGCGGGCAGTTCATCGTCACGACGCCCAACGCCCCGATGTCGCTCACGCGCAATCCGTGGCACGTGCGCGAATACACAGCCGACGAACTGCGCGACCTGCTCGCGCGGAGCTTCTCCGCCGTCGAGATGCTGGGCGTTGCGGGCAACGACCGGGTCATGGCCTACTACGAGCAGAACCGCCGCAGCGTCGCCCGCATCACGCGCTTCGACGTGCTGGATCTCCAGCACCGCCTGCCGCGCTGCCTGCTGCAGCTGCCCTACGACCTGCTCAACCGCATCAACCGCCGCCGCCTGCTCCGCGACAACACCGACCTGACGACCTCGATCCGCATGGACGACTACCACGTGGGGCCCGTCACGGCCGACTGCTTCGACCTGTTCGCCGTCGCGCGGAAGTAACCGCCGTCACAACCAAACGTCAAGAGGGGGTGTCCGTACCGAAAGGTCGGACACCCCCTCTTTTCACGGGTTGCCGCCAGCTACCGTCCGACGCGCGGGGAGGCTGCGGCGCGGCTGCGGGTCTCGGCCTTCAGCAGCACCGGCCGCTCGCCGCCGGGCGTAAGAACCGGTTTGCGACGGACCGACTCCTGCTGCGCTCCGATGCGGCACTCCATGGCCGAGCGGGTGAGCGCAAAGGGACGGAAGTCCTCGACGGGCGATACGCCCTCTTCGGTCAGCACGATCTTCTCGCGGTAGACCGGACTGTAGTTGCCGTCGGCACCGATGGCGAAGGCCAGCAGCGTGGATTCGTCGTCGTAGGGCAGGAAGAACGACACCGACTCCTGCGAGATGCCGTCGCGCAGCAGGGCGGCAATCGCCTCGTTGTCCGGGAGGATGAAGTCGCTCGTCAGGTCGCCCTCGTAGATGTAGTAGAGCACGCGCTCGGCCGGCTCACCCTGCGTGGTGACCGTCAGCGGCAGCACGGCCAGGCCGTAGGCATCGGCATAATCGTCGGGATAGAGCTCCGCGATCTGCGTGCCGTCGAAGTAGCGGTCGTGCTCCACGAGGATCGAGATGTCGGCCGGGATGCCGTCCTCGGTGGTGAACTCCACCGAGAAGAGCCCCGTGGTCGCCTTGCCCTTCACGTAGCCGAAGGCCAGCAGCGTGTAGCTCGTGGAGGCCTCGAGTTCGCCCGCCTCGACGGAGGTGTCGCCCCGGCGGAGGTAGTCCGCGATAGTCTCGTCAGCCAGCAGGGAGTTGATGACCGCCTCGTCGTCCATCCCCTCCACGGCCGACGTATTGACGAGGTAGAGCACATAGGGATCGAGGTTCTCCGTCTTCACGTCGATGGTCGCGGCGTGTGCTTCGAGCGACGTCACCTCGAAGGAGATGCGGTTGTCGGAGGGCTGCACCTCCGTGGTCCGGAACGTCGTCGAGACGGGAGCCGAGTTGATGAGTCCGTCGTCGGTGCACGACGCGGCGAAGACCAGATACTCGGTATTCTCCTCCAGCTCGTAGGTGCGGTCGGTCGTGCCGACCACGCTGAGTCCGGCCACGGTCTCCTCGGCGGTCATGCCCATGGCCTCGTAGATGACGATCATGTCGCTGAGGTACTGCTGGTACTGCCGGCAGGCGTCCTCACCGTCCTGCACCTGATCGGCGACATACATGCCGATGACATAGCGCTGGTTGGGATCGGACGGCTCAACATGCAGGTCGCACAGCGGCCCGTTGACCGTCGCATCCACCGTGAACGTGACGTCGATCTTCGGCACCGCAACAGTCTCGAACTCGACCTTGTAGATATCCGTCGTGCGCTCGCCGTCGACCGTCAGGCCGTATGCGTAGACGTAGTAGGCCGTTCCGGGCAGCAGGCCCGTCATGTTCTTGACCAGCAGGTCACCGCGGTTGAGCGTGTTCGAGAGGTACTCCTGCACCGAGACGCCGAAACTCTCGGCCATCGCCCGGATGTAGGCCAGGTCGTCCTGGAAATACTCCTCGTCGGAGGCGTAGCTGTCGAAGTAATCCTTCTCGACGAGCATGCTCAGGTAGGTCTGCTCCTTGTCGCCGGGAATCACCGAATACTTCGCGCTCGTCTGCGTGATGAGCTCCATGCGGATATCGAAGACGGGCGGAACCGTCCGCGGCGACTGCACGACGCGCAGCACGGCCGTCTCCGCATCGCCCGAATAGCGGACGGAGAGCTCCGCGGAGCGCGACTCGGTGAGCTCGTTGGCGGCAACCGTGAAGGAGATCACGCCGGAGAGCGAGGTGGAGACTCCGGAGATCCACTCGGGTACGTTGCCGACCGTAATGCGGCCCTCGTAGACAGGACTGGCGAGCCGGTACGACACGCTGACCTCACCGCCGTCGGCCGCAACGGTCACCTCCGGGGTATTGAGCGTAAGGGTCGAGGGCTTGAACTCCCCCTCCTCCTCCCGGCAGCCTGCCGCCAGGAGCAGGCACGCCGATATGAAAGTAAGATACAACTGTTTCATCTTCATCTCTCAGTCCGTATTAAAATGCGAGAATCGGGCGAATGAGTCCTATGGCGTCGAATTTTCCGCGGTACCCCACCATGCCCGTGCTGACATCGAGGCAGTTGATGCTGCCGTCGGCCAGGGCGTAGCACTCCGACGAGGACCAGTACCACCGGTTGCGGAGCCGCGTCATCCCCTCCCGGGCATTGAGCTGCTCGCGCAGCCCGTAGACCGTGCAGAGCTGGCTGACGGCGGGAATGAACCAGCCGCTCGAGTTGGCCGGAGCCGGAACCGTCTGTGCGAACTGCCGGGTGTAGTAACCGACGGGATAGCCCTCCTGCGTGTCGGGCGTGAATCCGCCGTTGCGCTCGGCCTCCAGGGTGATCTTCTCCGTGTAGAGATAGCCGCTCCAGTCGGTATCGCCGCCGTTATTGGTGAAGTTGTCGATCTTGTTTCCGCTGTCATCCACCGGATAGAGACCGATTTCATAGCCGTATACGCCCCACAGGCACAGCTCCTCGGAGGCATCCTGCAATGCGACGACATAACCGTGGCATGCCGCCTCGCCAATGCCGGTCTGTGAGTAGTCGGAACGGTCGTTGGCGTGCTGCCCCACCTGGAAGACGACGCCGATGCACTCCTTTTTCGGGTTCAGGTCGGCCGAATAGGTGCCGTCGGAGTAGTAATAGTCCCCGACATGGGCCTCCCCCGGGAGGGTCACCGTCACGTCGCAGACCGCCTGCCGGTTCTCGGCCAGGGCATAGACGCGGGCGCTGCCCGTCTCCCCGGCCGTGAGGTTGCCTTCGGCATCCACCGTGACAACACGGCCGTCGGAGGTTACCCACGTGACGTCGCACCCCTTCCCGTCGAGCGTCTCCACCCGGGCCGTCAGCGTGTAGCGCTCGCCACGCACCAGGGTGATCTGCGTATCGGACAGGGTGACGACGGAGACGTTCGAGGGCGCATCATCGTCGTCGCTGCACGCGACGGCAAGCGTCGCGAAGAGGAGCGCGCAGAGAATCCAAAGATACTTTTTCATCTGATATTGTCTTGTTTGCGTGTTGATCCGTCACCCGATCATCAGAATGCCAGCACGGAACGTGCATAGAACCAGGCTCCGTCCTTGCCGTCGGAGCTGACGCTCGGCATGCCCATGTTCATCAGGTAGCGGAAATAGTCCTGCGGGCCCGGATTGTCCACGGCAGCCTCGGACGAGGAGCCGTACCAGTCGCTGGCCAGCTTCTTGCCGCCCTCCACGGAGGCGATCCGGTCCGCCACGTTGAGACTCTGGTAGAGCTGGCTGATGGCCGGCAGGAACCAGCCCGACGTCGAGCCCGGAGCGGGCACGGCATCCGCATAGGCCACCATGGCGTAATAGAAGAGGGGATGTCCCTCCGCCGCATCGGCCGAGAGTCCGCCGTTCTGATCGGCATCCGCCTTTGCAAGGCAGGAGTAGAGGTAGCCGCTCCAGTCGTTGTACTGACCGTTCTCGCGGCCGTTCTGAATCGGATCGCCGAACTCATCCTTCGGGTAGCAGCCGAGCTCCTGACCCTTCGGGCCCCACATCGCATAGCTGGTCGAGGCATCGTTCAGAGCGATGACGTAACCGTTGCACTTCGCCTTGCCGATACCGGTCGACGAGTAGTCCGAAGCGTCGTACTCGCTGTGTCCCACGGCAAACACGATACCGATGCACTGCTTGTCTGCCGCGAGCTCCGTGGACCACGTGCCGTCGGCATAGAAATAGTCACCGACCTGGGCCGGAGCCACGACCGTGACGACGCACGACGCCTCGGCGCTGCCCACGGCGACACGCACGGTCGCCTGACCGGCCGCTACGGCCGTCACGAGGCCCTGCCCGTCAACCGAGGCCACGCCGCTGTCCGACGAGCTCCACGCAAGGCCCTCCAGATTGGCATCCTCGGGCGAGGGGGTGGCCGTCAGCTGCGACTGCTCGCCGATCGTCAGCGTCAGCGCAGCGGCATTGAGCGTAAGCGACTCCGCTGCCGGGCCGACAACGGTCACACGGCACGACGCCGAAATGTCGCTGCCGACCGATGCCGTTACGGTAGCCTCGCCGACTGCCAGGGCCGTCACCGTGCCTTCGGCATCGACGGATGCGATCTCGGGCGCATCGCTCACCCACGATATCTGACCGTAGGCGGCATCCGCCGGTTCGACGGTCGCCCGCAGCGTGTATGTTTCGCCTTTTACGATTTCAAGGGTGGTCGGATCCAGGACCAGACCCGACGGGGAGACTGTCTCCGTGTCGTTGGAACAGCCCGCCAGCAGCAGCACCGCGACCGCTGCCGAAAAGAGATGCTTGGGTTTCATACTTCGTTAAACTTTAAAAGATCCATAAAACTTGACCTGCTAAAAGTAGCGCATGAAAACGGGTTGTGCATCCGGCGTATTGTATACTTGTAATATACAGACGCAAAATCCCGTATATACTTTATATATACAGAATGATTCAATCCACTAACCGACAACGGAATATGTATCGAAAAAACAGGTTACGGATTGTAACGTGAAAGGAATTCCTGCAGACTCGTGGTCTTGCCCGTCAGGTTGAATTTGCTGCGCAGACGCGCCCGGGCGATGTTGATGCTGTGGGGACTCTGACGTGTTATCTCCGAAATTTCCTTGGTTGTCATGTTCATGTTCAGCAGGGCGCACAGCCGCCGCTCGTTGATCGAGAGCGTCGGAAAATCGGCAATGAGCCGCTGGTAGAACACGCTGTTGAAGGCCGGGACAAAGCGGTTCATCTCCCGCCATTCGTTCTCGTCCTTGCTCTTCACGAGCTCACGGCAGATGGCCGAAATCTTCTTGCGCGTGGTCAGGTCCTTCACCCCGGCATTCAGTTCCGTCAGCTTGTGCGACAGCTCCTCGGTCATCCGCCCGATCTGGTAGTCATGCAGCTTGCGGAGTTCGATCAGCTCGTTCTGACTGGCAATCTCCTCCTCCTGACGCCGAATCTCGAGACTCTTCCGCTTGGATTTGCCGTAGAGCAGGATCAGGATGAAGACCAGCGACAGCACGCCGATCGAGCAGAGGAAGATCACCAGGTTCTGCCTCCGGGACATCTTCTCCTGCTCGCGGCTCATCTCCAGCTCCTTCTGCACCTTGTAGAAGTCGAGGAAGATCTCGTCGGGACGGTTCGCGATGTCGGCCTCGTAATACCGGATGAGTGCCTGGTAGGCATTCCGGTACTCCCCCTTCATGGCGTAGATGCGCTGCAGAATGCCGTAGCAGTGCTGGATCTTGCTGCCGTACTCGCCCGTTCCGAAGGCCGAGATGGCCTTTCCGAGCGCCGCGGCAGCCTCGTCCAGCCGGCCGGCAGCCATCAGGAGCAACCCCTCGTCCTGGTAATAGAGTCCGGTTTCGTCCGGCTTCCGGAGCAGCGGCTTCACCGTCTCGAGCGTAGAGGCCGCGGCCTGCAGGTCCCCCGACATCAGGTAGAGCGAGACGTTGTTCAGATAGACCTTGCACAACTTGGAGGTGTCGCGCACGGCCGAGCTCAGAAAGCCCGATTCGCGGATGAGCGTCCGGGCCTTCAGCGTGTCGCGCAGCGTGTAGGCCAGCACGGCCGAGTTGTTCAGGCCGAGCACCATGCGGGAGGTGTCGCCGGCCATGCGCGCCCCGTCGGTATAGCGGGTGAACCATTCGTAGGCCCGGTCGTACTGGCGGCAGGTGAAATAGACGACTCCGAGGATGTTGTAGCACTCGATCAGATTGTCCGTATCGTGCGTCCGCTCGAAATAGTTCATTGCCGAGGAGACGTATTGCAGGGCGCGGTGGTACTGCCCGAGGCTGGTGTATTCGCGGGAGAGCCGGTATTGGGCCAGCGCCTCGTTGTGACGGTCGCCGAGCGACTCATAGATCGCCAGCGACCGGCTCCGCCAGCGGATGGCCCGGGAGAAGAGCGACCGGTCGTACTCGTACCAGTCGGCCAGTTCGTCGCACACGGCCGCCAGCAGCGGCTCGGCGGCCGTCGTATCGGCCGAAGAGAGGAAGAGCTCGGCATACTCCATGGCCTTTGCCCTGTCCGCGGCGCGGTTTTCCCGGTAGAGATTGTAGACGGTCACGTCGGCACCCCGGATGCCCGACAGCACCTTCAGGGTGTCGGTCTGCTCCCTGGCCGAGAGGGTCAGGGCGGCCAGCAGGGCCAGCAGATGGATCGTATTCCTCAAAAAAACAGGCATAGGTCTTGTTGCATGGAGCTATCCGCGCCGACAGGTCGAAACCGCCCTGCCGCGCCACGCAGTCCCCCACCGGTCCGCATCCGAAATCCGACGGATCGAACGGAGGGTTTCCGAACGGCAAAAGTAGAAATATTCTGCCCAACTGCAAAAATTACCCGCAATATTTGCCGTCCGAAATGGGCCCGCACGGCCATTCAGGAACGTTTTTCGTCCTTTTGCGCACGGTTTTCGCCCGGGCTCCGGACTTTTTCGTCCACCGTGTTTCACGCGGTTGCACGACGGGAGCTCCAGCCCTTCCCGCAGCACCACCTCAACAACAAAAAGGGAGCGATCACGCGATCACTCCTCTTTCTTGTCTCCAATGTCCCGCCCCGGAAAGCTTCTCCGGAAGAGGGATATCAATACTCCTCCTCATTGAAGATGTATAATAGTTGTTGTTTATCAATTATTTATATATAAATAATCAGTTAATATATGTAATTATTAGAAAGTTTATTTTCCATCAATTTGGATTCTCTATTTTGTTTATATCTTGTTGACAACTTTTCCGCTATATTATATACAACTTTTCAGGTAAATTATATATCTTTGCAAATAGAAAAGAGAGCCAATGACCGGCAAGTAATTGACTCTCGAATAAATAACATATAAATGCAGATATATATGCGACACAAAAGTAATCATTTCTTTCATTCTGTGCAAGAGCAGGTCTTATTTGATACTGCTCAGTATGTGAAACGTCCTAAACCCAATCAAAAGGAATTTGAGGAACTAATTCTACCTTATATCCCTATTTTTAGAAAGGCATTCGCACAAGCAGCATCTGAATTATGGAAGTTACATGCGAATCATCCTCCTCATCATTTTTTATCTCGCTTTGATGCGATGTTCTTTAATGGGAAAATTATAGGTGTCCTTAAAGATCTTATAGGATGGGAGTATTTTGGGGTTACAGTTGAAGGGCGAGATTATATGAGAATAGGTAGTTATATAATCTTTTTTAAGAAGGTCGGCGCAAACTTAGAACCTCAAAATCTGAGAACCGAGAATACGGAGCGTATTAATGCCCAATATGCACGTATTACGGAAGAGCCTTGTTCCATAATTTTTATTGGATATAAACCTGCGAATTGGAATGTGTTAAGTGGCTTGTATGCTATATATCAGGATAAAGAACAGTCACAATATTGGGTGTCTGATCTTTTGGCAGTTCAGCAGATTCAGGGTCAGGAAATGGGAATAGATGATCCTGTAACTGTAACAGTGGATTTAGAACAGCCTCTTGTTAGAATCCGTCAAAAGGAGGCTCAAACTAAGTAATTATATATGAATGTAAATGGGAAGCAGATCCAGTTGGCTAGAGAAAGTCGTGAACTTACGCAGACTCAATTAGCTAAGATGATCGCTAATCTATCGCAGAGTAACCTTTCGAAGATGGAAGTGAATAAATTACCAATTCCATCAGAAACATTGCATAATATTGCTACGGTTTTGGAATACCCCCTATCCTTTTTTTATAAGCAGACTCAGCAAACTCCTATGGGCGCATTTTATTTTAGGAAGCGCATGAGTCTGTTAAAAACAACAATTCGTACAATTGAGGCGAAGCGGGATATTATTAGAATGGGTGTTGATGAGCTGTTGCGATCTGTTGCAGTAAAAGATTGTACACTTCCTCAAATGAGAGTTACAGAAAATCTGAGTCCATCAGATATAGCACGAAGAATAAGAGCTTATTTTAAAGTGCCCAAAGGTCCCATTGGCAATCTTATTGAAATAATAGAAAATGCAGGCATTATTGTATATGAAATGGATCTCAATTCTGATAAGTTTATGGGCTTCTCTATATATACAGATGCTGGGCAACCCATAATATTTATCAATAAAAATATGCCTAATGATAGAAAGCGTTTTACTCTCGGGCACGAATTAGGGCATATGGTGATGCATATTGCTTTTGATTTAGATGAGGATGATAAGACAATTGAAGCGCAAGCAGATGAGTTTTCATCAGAATTCAATATGCCATATCTTGATTGTTATTTTGATATACAGAATATTCGAATTAGAGATCTAGATCATCTTAAATCGTATTGGAAATTGTCAAAAGCTGCCATATTGAGAAGGGCATTTACAGCTAAAACCATTGATGAGAATCGTTATAAATACTATATGATTGAACTCAGTCGAATGGGAGAACGGAAATTTGAACGTGGCTATGTTGATTTAGATCAGCCAACGTTATTGTCTCAAATGATAGATATGCATCTTTCTGCTTTACATTATTCGCAGGAAGAGTTAGCTGACTTACTAGGTTTAACAATCCATGATTATAATGAACTATTTTGTGAGAGTTCGAAGAGACGTTTATCTATAAGACTTTGACAGATTATATGTACTAAGATTATAACTGTGCTAAAATAATATCTGCCACCATTTCTGATGGCAGATATTTTTGTACTACGTTATCTTTTTATTTTATAGTAACACAATCTTTTTCAACTGCGCATCATAAGCAATAGGTTGACCATTGATAATATAATTCACAGCTTGTTCAATAATCGAGAGAGGGACTATGAACCACTCCTTTGGATTTGAATCTCCTGCAGACAGTTTCAATTGCACATGGCTGAATAGTTTGTGAATCAAATTTTCAAAAGCCACCGCTTTGATATTAAACACCTGCCATGAAGCCACTATTTCCACATCAGCAAACAGGTAGGTTGCATCATTCTTAGCATTGGCAATACGTTCTTCAACAGTTTGAGTCGTGAATCCAATCTTATACAGATCTTTGATTGATGCTATCTCTGGGTTGGTTGATTTGGATCGCAAAACATAGATATGGCCACTTGGTATATCGTTTTTGGTAATAGTGAATTCCTTTTTCAAAAGATCATCATCTGTCAGCGTCATATCCTTCACAGAATAGCCACCGGAGTAGATTGCTTTTGCCAAACTTTGAAGTAGAACATCTGATTGCAAACCATTTTCATAAATGCATAGCGTCCTGCCATCCAATTTGTAGTCTTTCTTTCTTGCGACTCCTTCCATTTTAGCCAAAAGGACAAGCATCCCGTCCACGAGAAAATAAGCTCCAGTCTTGAGATGCTCATCCTTAAACTTAACCAACTTATAGCGTCCATCATTCAGCTTTGCATGAACGTCCTTGAATCCACCTGCATACTTATTTTCAAAGTCCTCACAAACAACACGTTGTGCAATATACTCAGGACGCCCTATGGTTGCTTTCTTCATGTAGTCTGGAATTTCAAACATATCTTGAACTTCAGACGATGAGCTATATAACGGATCATTGAACAGTTCTATCAACTGCTCATCAATAGTCTTTTCCTTTTCCTGAAGCAAGCCAAGAGAATCATAAGGCAGGCATTTAGCCCGTTTCTGCTCATCCTTACGGATTGATCCCAATGTTCTTGCCAATGACATCTCATTGATGGATCCATCTGTTTGAGGTTCCCTGTTGTTTGCCTCAACAAAGGATATGATCTCCAGAAACGAGTTAACAAGCCGGTCGCTGGAAGTTTTCTTGCGTGTAGGGGCCTTTATTCCGGCAAACTCTTCCGTATCAAAGAGTTTCAATAATTCTTCATCCCAATTCATAGCTTGCCAGTTCGTAAGTATTCACGTTTCTTTTTGGCTACAAAATCAATAGCCAAGGCAATTCTTTTGGCCAATGGTTCAGTATCGCTTAGTGAAGGTATTGCTCCATTATGCTCCTCTTTGTATTTGGGCAAATAATTCTTCAGCAGAAGTACAGCCTCCTCAATGGTCATATCAGAGCGCTGTTCTTCAATACTGAATTGAATGGCTCGTAAAACCTCAGGTGTAAGAGATCTTGCCATGATCTCATAAGCACGTTGGAATGGATTAATACTATCAATTAAGTTGATTGACAACTTATCCAGTTCAACACCTTTCTCACAGAATTTATTGGCAATGTTAATGAACTCACGCCCGTGTTCATCAACCGTTATCTCTGCTCCCTGTGTTGCCATAGAGAGAACTAACCGCTGACGTACACATTCTACCTCCTCCTCCGTCAGAGTTGGGTATTTTTCTTGAATAACCTTTGGAATCAAACTTTGTGTGATAACTTCTGCAATTGCATCATTTGCCATTGCCTGCTTCAAAATATCACTTGACAGAACCGTTGCTTTCAACTCTGTAATATCATTCTCAATAATGGATTTGGCACGTTCCGTAGGCTCAGCCAAACCTTCTACATGAAGCACTCTGTTCTTTTTGTCTGCGATCAGCTCGTCATCATCTCGTCTGGTACGGAAATCCCACTTGGGAGCCATCACCTGCTCCATGAGCAATGAGACTGCTATTGCCTTCAACATATTGTTTACAGCCACACTGACCTCTTCCTGTGCTGCATCAGGGCAAGGCACAAGATTAATAAACTGAGCATGTGTTTTTCCCTCACAATCTCTTGTACAACGACCAATAATCTGCACGACCTCAGTCATGGAGGCACGCATTCCAATAGTTAGACACACCTCACACCATTGCCAATCAAATCCCTCTTTTGCTGTGCCCAAAGCAATCAGAATGTCCAAAGCATCCCGCCTGTCCATCCGTTGCAGATAGCTTTGCAGTGCAGCGCGTTGTGCCACATTATCCTCAACCAGATCTCCCACCTTGAGGATTCTGCCGTCAGGCGTGCGAACCAGTTTGATAAAGTGTTCTGCATCCTCATCCACTACCTCGCCAATCTCTGCAATAATGTCAGCTACAATGTCATATTTCTTTGCATAGGATTCCCTGCCTTGTACAGGCGGGATGTGAATCAAGGTCTTCTTGGTTGTGTCCAGAGCCTCAGGAATTGCCGTAATGAATTTTCCTTGATAGAATTGATAACCTAATCCCAGACTTTTGAGGTATTTGTAGCCATTGAGCTGTCTGTAATAATCATAGTTCACAGAAGGCATGAATAGCTGCTCGTCTTCTGGGCGGAGAATAGGAATCTGATCTCCACGGAAGTAGGAACCCGTCATAGCCATAATGTGAGCAGATGTAGAGGTTATCAACCGGCGGATCAGTTCTCCCAAATCATTGTAGGCATCTGCTGAACCATGATGGAATTCATCAATCCCAAAGAAACAGTCGTTCAACTCCTCATTCTCCACCTCTTTCAAGGCATTGCGCAGCGTGGCATGGGTGCATACAAGAACCTTGTTGGGACTGTTTCTAAGAAACTCCTTGAAGCGGGCGGATTTGCGACTGTCATCACTACCGCTGCACAGGTTGAAGTAGTCTGCCACCTGCCAGTCTGCAAAGAATCCAAAGCGCTTGAGTTCCGTACTTTTGAACGAGCGGCCAATCGTCTTTTCAGGCACTGCAACAATCACCTTTTTGATCCCTTGATTGGCTAACTTGTCCAGAGCAACAAACATCAATGCACGGCTTTTTCCAGATGCGGGCGGCGCCTTGACAAGAAGGTACTTGCGGGTGCGCTGTTCATAGACCATGCGCTGCATTTCACGCATACCCATGGCATCAACATCCGTTGAAGCCCCTGTTTGGTTGTAGGATATATTGACAAGATTTTCCATGGTTTACTTATTTGTTGGTATCAGCTTCCCCCTTTTGTAAAATTTCCATCGCGAGTTGATCGAAGCAGATCAATGTGCTGTCTAAATAATCTCTATTCTTAGGGTCTTTAATATAGTCCTCAACATCCTTATTCCTATGCTGTTGTAGGATTATATAAAACTCAACAAATATACAAATATTAGTAAGCTGCGAAACTTTATCTTCCTTACTTTTTGCATCATAGTTTTCCAAAAATAACTTAATCACGTCATGCAGAAAATTAGGGTCATCTATATTGTCATTTTTGAAAAGCCACGAATCATCCATCGACATTAGTTGACATTTGAGGTGTTCTAAAAGTTGTGGGTCTTCTTGTTGTTTATATATACATACTTTAAACTGATTGGCTAGACGGCTTAACTCCTCATATTGTCTAATACGCATATCTGTTAGAACCTTCTGAGCCTCAAATAGTCTTTGCTCAACACCTCGTTCTTTATTGTTATTATCAATAGCGATAGAAATTTTATAGAAGACCCAGATATTGATACTTGTCAAAAGCGCAATGACAACACCATTGATAATTTGCGAAAACAAACTCCAATTTTGAATATCAGTGGATATAGAGCCATTGAACACAGAGAAATATTCATAAAGAAAGAATATCTCTATAAAGCATAAAACGAGGATAACAACAAAAGCAATTTGTTTCATTTTAAGTTACTTCTTTTTTGTCATTCGTTCATAGAGTTTGAAGAGGTATTCCAACCGCTCCTCATCTGAAAGGAAGGGCTCAGGGCGGTAACAACGCTCAATGGCTGCATCCAACGCCTGATGTGCCAGACGCAGGTCCACAGGCATTGTCTCAGGATTGTACATCTCTCCCAACGTCATCTCTATATGCTCTGCTCTTACCCCCAATACTTCCCTTGCAAGAACTGTCAGCTCCTCTTTCTGTTCTGCTGAAATCTTGGGAAATGGGAAAGTATTGTAACACAAGGTTGCAGAATAGCGGTAGTCCGTTTTCAATCGGCCTCCCACAGCCCGCACCCAGATATTGTGCATCTTGGAGGTCAGCACCCCAAACAGCCACAATTCCGCATTGTAGACGGCAAAAGCAGAATCAGGGATGACAACCTGTTCGTCTTTTTCAAAATAGCCAATAGGAATATAATCCCTATTTTCAGATGAATGCCTTGGGATTATAATAGAATTACTGTCTATTTTAAAATATTCTCTGAATTGATGAGGGCGTTTTGCCAGTTCCCGTCCTGCCTTGTCCTTGCTTTTCAACCGCACTTGTTTTGTTCGCTCAATCCGCACGGCAATATAGGGATTAGCAAAGGCGCGCGACAAGTCTGCATCATCAATCCAAAAGCAATATCTATCAACATTATTGATGAACTCATAGGACCCACACAAACGTTTGACCAAATCGGCATCTTGAGGGTACAAGGCACAAAACTCCTCTTTCTCCTGTTCTGTCATCAGCAGACCTCCTCCATCATAAGGCATACAACCAAAATTCATTTTGGGGAATCCCTTAGGGGAAGCGTAATTTTTGCAGACAATCAAATTGACTCCTTCGCTTAGATAGGGGTTAATGTTCTGCACAAGGCGAATCTCTCGTTCGTTATACAACTTACGCAATCCTGTATATTGTGAGGCTACTCCAACTATCGCACAGGTCACCCCCGCATTGTTTTTAGCATTGTTGGACCATTTGAACGAGGTGTGAGCAAAAAAGATAGTAAGTCCCATGTCAAAGATATGACCCCACAACATACTCACTTGCTCGCCCTGACACAAGGAGTTGGTAGTTACGAAGGCATAACGGGCGTGCGTCCCCTTGATATAATGTGCCCCCTTCCAAAACCAAGCAGAAATATAATCCATGCTCTTATTTTCTTTAAGGGACGGCATGGCAATCTGCAAATCCTCTTTTTGTTCAGAGCTTTGTAGTTTACTCCCCAGATACGGCGGATTGCCCATCACATAGACCTCTTCATCAGCGGAGTGTGGGCACACCTGCTCCCAGTCCATACGGCAGGCATTACCACAAACAATATTGCCACTCTGGTGCAGAGGGAGCGGGTTCGGTCGTGAACCGAACTCCTCATAAAAGCGGTTGTTCATCTGATGTTCTGCCAGCCAAAGTGACAGTCTTGCCGTGTCACAGGCATATTCGTCTATCTCTATTCCATAGAACTGCGTCAGCTTGATATTGGAGAAGGGCATGATACCCTGACCAGATGCCAGCTCTCGCAATCGGTCCCAGATGCGGATTTCCAACTCACGGATGGATTTATAAGCAATAATCAGGAAATTTCCTGATCCGCACGCAGGGTCAAAGAACTTGATCTTTGACAGTCTTACAAGCAGTTGATTCAGCCGTTTGGGATTATCCTTGCCGCTGGTGTATTCATCAACAAGCGCATCCAGAAAGAGTGGCTGAATGACCTTCTTGATGTTGGTGACAGAGGTATAATGAATGCCCAAGCCTGCACGCATATCAGGAGCAATGACAGCTTGAATCATGGATCCAAAGATGTCTGGATTGATTTGTTTCCAGTCATATTCTCCACACTTAATCATCAGCAGACGGGTTCTGAAACTCAACACAGGAATAGGCGTCTGTTCCTTGAACAGTCCGCCATTGACATATGGGAACCGGCGGACAGCTTCAGACATGTTGCTGCGGGTCGCCTCATCATTGGTTGACATGGCAAGGAACAATTGCTCAATGAAAGGCGCAAGGTCACTGCCATCACTCTTGGTGCATGTTTTCAGTGCGTTGGAGAACATGTTTGCTTCAGGGAACAGGCCTGTATCCTCAGCAAAATAACAGAACAGCAGACGGGACATGAAGAGATTGAGGTAATGAATCTGCTGTTCATCATGTACATCATTGTAACGACGTATATCATCATAGATACGCGCCATCATCTCTGCAGATTTGACATCCGCTTCTGCTTCTTCTGCATATTGTACCTTCTCAATTCCAGCCAAGGGCTTGAAAAAGTCAAAATCTTTCCACAGCAGATCAATGGTATTGCTGTATATATCATCCTCTTTGGGGTCGTAGGCCAGCACATTTGTACCATCACAGACAACGTACAGGCGCGGTTCCTTTTTAGCAATATCCTTGTCTGTTGTCAAAGCATGGAGTGCATCCGTCAGATCACCTGATTCAACAGGGCGGTAAGCCATTTTTTTCTTGACAAGGAGTGTACAGCCATCCTTTGCCTCATTGCCTTTACCGTCAATGAGCCGTTGAATGCTTGCATCTCCATAACTGCAGAAAGTGCGTAGCAACTCATAGCCAAGCGTATCACGGAGCTGTTGCCCTGCAAGTTGTTTGAGGGACTGTTCAGCCTGTATATAGGAAAAAGATGCTTTCTTTGCCATATTGCCTCTTATTTACTTATCCACTCCGTGATGAATGATGTCAACCAGCGCATCAAACTCCTCGCGATTACGGATCACATATGCCTCTCCATTATATGTTATCACACCTTGAAGGAGTTGCTCTTGTTGGGGTTTGAACAGATCACGGACAGATAGTCCAAGCCCGTCAGCAATAGTTTTGAGTGTGGAATATTGTGGATTTCCCTGCAGGGCTCTGGTCAGAGTCTCACGGCTGATGCCGATCTGTTCTGCAAAGTCCTTCATCATCATTCCACGCTCCTTGAGCAGCTCTTTCACTCGCAATTCATCTGTAATTGTAACCTTGGTTTCCATCTTTTTCAATTGGTTGACATATACATCAAATACAAAGTTAATAAAAAAGCCGCAGAATGTGTATTAAATATGCTTTTTTGATAAAATAATTGCTGTATATGTCAATTTTCAGGGCGAAATATTTGTATGTAATTGATTTATGTTGTATCTTTGTAACACAAGAAAAGGGTTAAACAATACATCAAAAGTCAATTATGGCACAGGCAAGAAAATATCACATCAGTCGTTCAGGCAGCGGTTGGGGAATTTGGGACATTGACGGCAAGAAGGTCATGGGATGCTGCTCGCATTTTCACGCAGTGGAGTGCCTGTACAAACTGATGGGTTGGAATTGGAACCCTGCCAAATATCGCAGAAATTATTGAATGTGTAATAAAAAATCTTACAACAATGAATGCTTTGATTATTACTAACACGACAGCAGTTCGAATGAATGTGATAGCAGACCGCACGCAGAATCTTTTGATAGCAGGTGCGAAGGCTATGATGATTGAGTCTTTGAAAGAGAAGCTGCGCAGCGGAGTTGCTCACTTCATCTACATCAAAAAGAATGGTGAGGTGCGTGAGGCATGGGGAACGACCTCAAAGAGTCTGGTTGAAAAGTATATCAATGGCAAAGGTTGCAGCCGCGAGTCGTACAGCACAACCGCCTACTTTGATATTGAGAAAGGGGCTTGGCGCTCTTTGAGATGGGAGTCTATTGTCAAGGTTTTCTAAAAGTAGGCAATTATGGCTGACTACATTCTTTCAATACTCCGTACACAATTGATGGTAGTGTTTTCGTGGGGCTTTCATCGCCCCACGGCACTTCCTGATGACAAGGGATTGGCTTTTAAAGTAGATGGTTTTAAACACAAAGGCTGGGTGTTTGTCAAATATAATGAAGGGAAAGACTTGTTTGATGTAGAGCTGCGCGACAATGCCATGACCACCATCAGAGTTATTGAGGATGTATACTTTGACCAATTGGTTAATGTAATTGACCATGCCGTAGAACGGACTTCAGATTATGAAAAACAAGTAAAGAAATTTTATAACATTTAATAACATGAAGGTGATACTACTTTGTCGCGTTTCTACAAATGCTCAAGATTATAGCAGACAGGTCAATGAATTGATGGCGTATTGCCAGCAGCAGGGTTGGAGTATTGAAAAGATCTTTGCCAACAAGGTCTCTGGCGCGAAGAGAAATGAGGAGCGGACAGAAATCATGGAATTGGTGGAGTATGTCAAGACGCACGATATTGATCGAGTATGTGTCTTGGAAATTTCAAGATTGGGAAGAAATACACTTGAAGCCTTGAAGGTCATCCAGCTTCTCAATGAGCATGGAATATGCCTTTATGTCAAGAACTACAACCTTGAAACGATTGTTGATGGGAAAATCAATCCCATAGCCTCTCTTATCTGCACTATCTTATTAGAAATCGCACAAATGGAGCGCCTGACTATTCGGGAACGTATGGCTAGTGGTAGAGAGCAGTATATTGCCAAATGTCGTAAAGAGGGCATTAAGATGGGACGCCCGTCAACCTATAAGAAAACAGATGAGCAGATGAAGGCACAGTATTCAAAAGAAATTTCCTTATTAAGAAAGGGGCTTTCGTTGAGGCAGATTAACGCCATTACAGGAACTTCAATCATGACTATTCGCAAACTCTATAAATTTGCAGATAAAGCTATTTTAAAATAAATTTATTTTTTTTAAAACAAAATAAAATATTTATAAATTTGGATTATTTTGTCCTTATAATCAATATTTTTGTAAAAATAATTTGATTTTAAAATGCAGTGGCAGGGGTGGTTGTTATATAGTCCTGCCATTACATCAATATATCTTGCCAATTAAGCTTTTGGCGTCCTCGAGAAAACCGTATTACTGACGCAAGATGATAATAAAACATATCTGTTAAAAAATCCTGATTGAAAATTAAATCCGTGCATTGTGTGATGTGGCGAGCATTACAGTAGTCTCGTATTTCATTGGAATTCTGATGGACTTCAAGCCTGTGCAGATTTTGGGGATGATTATAATAATCTAAGATATAATCCTTGTTGCTCACATTCTTGATTTCAGCTATTTTATTATAGCAGCATACACAAATTCCCTTTGTTTTATCATGTAGTGATTTCCGTTGTTTTGCGTAAAAAGTTGGATTTTTCAATCGGTCTAAACTCACTTCAAATGATATGTGGAATTCAGGGATAGATTGCTTCCTGTCGCGGATTGCTTTTCCATTGACAATAGTCGTTATGTTCTTATCTTTATAATAGCGCCTGATTAGATTGGTGATATTTCTTTTGAAATCTTTTGCCAAATCCAACGCTGTGATATTGTTGAATACCAATCCAAAAGATTGAGGAATTGACAATGTATATTTTAGGCTCTCAGCATCATATAATACCCAATTTTCAGGGCGGTACCATATATAATTACTTGCGACATCTCCTATGCGGTCAAAATTCAGCGTTGCAAACTGTTTTTGCCCTTCTTGATCTTGGCATAAGTGAAATGTAAAATGGAAATAACGGCTGCTGACACGAATAATATAGAAATCCGTGAAGTCAATGCGCTCTGTAATTTTGCAACAACGTAATTGGTCAAGCAATGAAGGCTCCGCCACATAGCAGAGCCTCAATTCATCAATAATGGTTGTACCTAACTTACATGATGCCATCCGCTTTATCAGATTCTACACTCTTATTTTTGGACGGCACATTTTGCCAATAACTTTTTAGCCCTTTTGATATATTTTGTACATGGCTGTAACTTTTACTTCTCCCTTTTAGTGATTGACTTATTTTCTTTTTCGTCTCGTCATCCAACTCTCTGTATTGACGCTTGTAGTTTTTATTCATACTTATTTATTTTTTTATAATTATTAAATCCTTTATATAAATAAATAGTATGAATGCTTAAAAAGTCAAGAGCGAAAGGCGAGAAAAGTTGATTTTATTTTTTATAAAAATATATCTACGCGATATATAAGCAACGGTACCCTCATTTAGTACACCTATCTCTGACAGCTTTAGTTAAGGGAGCTTATGTGCGTTAAAGTGTTATATATCAGCATGTATATTAGATTGTGGTGAGGGTTGTTTTGTAATCCAATTTATATTGGAGACGTGTCAAATTATTAAAAAAATATATAAGTAATTTGGTTTTTAGTTTTAAAAAACATATAATTACAAAAACCTCGATGGGGTACTCTGACCTGCTGAAAAAGAGGGCAAGCGTTGCTTGAGCGAATAGAAATAAGAAGAAATATTATAATGAAAAATGTTTTCAATTAATTTTAACAAAGATGAATTTGAAAAGCTAATCAGAAAAGTGGTGCAGGAGGAACTGGGCACTGCACAAGATTACAAGAACAAGGCTTCGCAGAAACCTTGCTATACCAACAATGAGATGTTAGAGTTGTTGCATGTAAACTCTAAAACACTGAAAAAATACCGTGATAATGGATGGCTTGGTTATAGCCAAGCTGGCGATAAATTCTTTTACTCAGCCGATGACTTGAACCTCTTTCTATCCAAGACTCATCAGGAAGCCTTTGCTTGGAATTATACCTCAAAATGATGATGGCATATATCCAAATGAAAGTTTGGTTTTTACTTCTTCTGTGATTGTGTCAGGCAGGAATTCTGCATAAACTTTCTCAGTCGTAATAATGGAAGAATGTCCCAACAATCGACTTATCATGTGAATAGTGACACCCCGGTTCAATGCCAAGACTGCAAAGGTGTGACGTGCAATGTGCATGGTCAAATTAAAAGGGAGTCCTATTTTATTGCCAACCTCATTTAGTGAGGTCTGTAAGATCCGATTCTTTGATTTGATCTTTTTATCTAGTAGAGCAGCATCACTTGTATCAAATGTGGAATCAAGAAGGCTGAAAACAAAGCGTTTATTCAAGTTCTTTTCTTGCCACCGTTTCAGAATATCCATAGCCGCATCAGTCAGAGGAATCGTGTGAGGTACTTTCCCTTTAACAAGGTTTTTGGATAATTCATGCTGTTCCCAATCTATGTGAGACCACTCCAGTGTGACAATGTCTGATACACGCAAACCACAAGCGTGAAAGGCAAAGAGAAACATGTCCATGATTTCACGAGTCCTGTTGAACTTGACTTTGGAATACAAATCCACAAATTGCTGCATCTGTTCCTCTGTCAGATAGCGAACTTCACTATCTTCAACTTCAGACCGATATTGCCGCTCTTTCAGGTCAAAGTAGGACTGTTTGATTTGGGCTGAGACCTTTGCAGATAACAAGTCATTGTCTGTGGCATACATGGCAGCTTTAATAAGAGGAGTCAGCATTTTGTTGATTCCTTCTTTGGTATTACCCCGTTTGATGCAGTATGTCTTATATTTTTCTATCAGATCAATTGTTAAGTCAGTTAAATAAATAATGCCTTCCCCCGTTTGCTCAGACAAGAAGCGTTGAAATTTCTTGATATAGCGATCCCCATTATAGTAGGTTGAATAGGACAGTTTCTCCAAATCATACCGCTGCTGATTGTATTCCGTAGCGTATTGAATAAAATCAATCTTCTTGGGGTCATTTTGTTGAGCGAACTCACCCTTGAGCATCTTACGGACAATATCTGCCGTCAGGTGCCCTTCATATGCCATGATTTGCTCATCCACTTTTTCCCGTTGCAGTTTCAACTGATTGTTCAGTCGTACTGCAGCGGGATTTTTGCTTTTTACAGTTTGCGTCTTACTGTCCCAATCGTCAGGTTTAACAAAAATATCCGTGGTAATGGTGACAGGTGTTGTGTTGATGTTATAACAAAGATATAGGGCGACTTTACCCTCTTTATTGGGTTTCTTGTTTTTGATGACAATGTTCCCTGTTGGGAATTTTGACTTTACGCGCCCCATATTCTATGTTATTTATCGTGGATGAACACACAAATATAGGTAGATTATTAGAAAGTTTATATACCTGAACTATACTTTTTAATACGAAAAATGCGACCCGTAGGTCGCATTAGCAAGTTTTTAAAAGACGTATTTTGAGGTATTTACCTCCAAAATAGGCTTAATACTCTTCCTCGTTGAAGAAGAAGTCGTCCTTTGAAGGATAGTCGGGCCAGATATCTTCGATGGATTCGTAGATTTCTCCCTCATCCTCTATTTCCTGCAGGTTCTCAAGCACTTCGAGCGGCGCGCCCGAACGAATCGCATAGTCGATCAGTTCATCTTTCGTCGCGGGCCAGGGTGCATCCTCGAGTTTCGAGGCCAGTTCAAGCGTCCAATACATAATAGTAGTTTTTTTAGTTACTTACAATCAACGTCTTACAGTCCTCGCGGGCTACGACAGTAGCCATGACCGGATTGCAAAAGTATAAAAAAAACAAGAAAAACAAAGAAAAAACGTCAAAACATCGCCGTTACATCTTTTCGTCGCTGAAAAAGAACCTTTTAGGGTATCCACAACGTCTCTTCCACCCGATAGTGCGCCGTCAGCGTGCGTCCCAGCAGGTAGAAATAGTCCGACAGGCGGTTCAGCCACACGAGCGCCGTGGCATCGACGCCGTAGCGCTGATCGGCCCGCAGCGCCGCCCGTTCGGCCCGGCGGCAGACCGTGCGGCAGACGTGGCACAGCGACACGGCCTCGTGTCCGCCCGGGATCGTGAACTTGTCGATCGGCGGCAGCGCGGCCTGCATCGTGTCGATGCACGCCTCGAGCCACGCCACGCACTCGGGAGCCAGCGGCGCCATCTTGTCGCGCCCCCCCTCGCCCGTGGCCAGCAGCGCCTCGACGGTCATCAGCCGCGAGAGGATGCGGTTGAGCTCCTCCACATGCGACGCCAGCGCCGCATCGGGACGCAGCCGGTCGGTAAGCAGCGCCACGAAGGCCGACAGTTCGTCGACCGAGCCGTAGGCCTCGACCCGCTCGTCGCACTTGAATACCCGCTCGCCGCCGATGAGCGACGTCATTCCCTTGTCTCCGGTTTTGGTGTATACTTTCATAGTTGAAAATGTTGTTTCGGCAAATGGTTGTTGAAGACGAGCAGATAACCGCGGTTGTCCACCGTTGTCGAACGGTGTGCCGCAATGATCTGCCGGCAGAGCGCCTGCCGCTCGCGCCCGGCATAGGGGGCGATGAGCACCACGGTGCGGTGCGCCACGGCGGCTCCGGCCACCAGCGCAAGGGTTGCGGCACGCGGCAGGTCGGGCAGGGCGATGCAGAGCTCACCTTCCGCACGATTCATGCCGAAGGTCGCATAGCCGCAATGGATCGCCAGGTTCTGCAGCTGCACGGCACGGCGCGGCGCGACGCCCGCACCGCACAGCGCCCGGTAGAGCGAACGGTCGCCGGGCAGCAGCTCCCGCCGCATGAAGACCTCGCGCACGATGTCGTAGACGAAGGGCGAATGGACGCCGTGGCCGCGGAAGTAGCGGGCACGCGCGAGGCGGTTGCGCAGCTCGGAGAGCCGGCCCGAGAGGCGAAAACCGATATGATGACCGCCGATACGCATCGCCGCCTACTTTTTGAGCATGCCGGCCAGCCGGCCCGTGGAGAAGGCGATCTGGAGGTTGTAACCGCCCGTGTTGGCGTCCAGGTCGAGCACCTCGCCGGCAAAGTAGAGACCGCGGACCTTGAGCGACTCCATCGTATGGGGGTTCACCTCGTCGCAGCGCACGCCGCCGGCCGTCGTCACGGCGTACTCGAAGGGGGCGTAGTCCGCAATGGGGAACGTCAGCCCCTTCAACGTGCGGATCAGGCGCGTGATCTGCTCCTCGGTGAGCTTCGAAACGTAGCTCTTCGAGTGGATGTCCAGCTCGTGGGCCAGCGGGAAGACCAGCTGCTTGGGCACCAGCTTGCGCAGCAGCTCGGCGAAGAACTCCGTGGGCTGCATGTCGGCCAGCTCGCGCGTGATGCGCGCGCGTAGGGTCTCCTCGTCGAGCGCCGGCTTGAGGTCGAGGACGATCTTCACGCGCCGCCCGTCGATGAGCGCATCCACGGCGTCGCGGCTCATGCGCAGCGCCACGGCCCCCTCGATGCCGCGCTCCGAGAAGCCGATCTCGCCGAACTCCTCGCGCACGGGCTCGCCGTCGATGTGGAGCACGGCCCGCACGTTGCGCAGCAGCAGTCCGTTGAGATGGCGCGCCTGCGGGTGCGACGTGACCAGCGGCGTGAGCGAGGGGCGCAGCGGCTCGATCGTATGGCCCAGATCGGCCGCAAAGGCATATCCGTCGCCGGTCGAGCCGGTGGCCGGATAGGAGACGCCGCCCGTCGCAAGGATCACCTGCGGGGCCTCCTCCCGGCGTTCAAAGCCGCGCTTGTTGACGTACTCCACGCCGTAGACGCGGTCGCCGAGCGTCAGGATGCGCACCACGCGCGTGTCGTAGAGGATCTTCACGCCGTTGTCGACGCAGTAATCCAGCAGCGCGTTGGCGATGTCCCAGGCCTTGCCGCTGCGCGGGAAGACCCGCTCGCCGCGCTCGATGTCGAGCTTCACGCCCTGCCGCTCGAAGAAGCGGATCGTCGCCCGGTTGTTGAACTCGGCGAATGCCGGGGCGAAGAAGGCGGCATTAGTGCGCACCTGCGCGGCAAACTCCTCGGGCGGCCGGGCGTTCGTCACGTTGCAGCGTCCCTTGCCCGTGATACGGACCTTGCGGCCCGACTTCTCCATCTTCTCGATGAGCAGCACCCGCCGGCCGTTGCGCGCCGCCGTGCCCGCGGCCATCATGCCCGCGGCACCCGCCCCGACGACAATCACGTCGTAAGGCTGTTTTTCTGCGATCTGTTCCATACGGCTGCAAAGATACGCAATAATTTCTTTCATTCCGGAAAAAATTCCTATCTTTGCGGCCGTCAAAAATACGTTCTAAAAGTTATGTTGAGCAGAAGATTACTCCGCATCAAGGTCATCAAGGCCCTGTTCGCCCACCTGAAGTCGGGCGCCGACAACATGATGGCCTCGGAAAAGACGCTGATGGCCTCCGTCGACAAGGCCTACGACCTCTACTTCCAGCTGCTGATCCTCCCCGTCGAGGTGGCACGCTATGCGGAGCAGCGGCAGGAGCTGGCCAAGCAGAAGAAACTGCCGACATACGAAGACCTCCACCCGAACACGAAATTCGTCGACAACGCCGTCATCCGCATCATCGCCAACAGCGATTCGGTCAACGACCGTGTGGCCGCACGCAAGCTGGGCTGGGCGCAGTACCCCGAGCTGATCCGCACGCTCTACACGCAGCTCACCGAGAGCGACTACTACAAGGAGTACATGCAGCGCGACGAACGCTCGCTGGACGACGACCGCCGCCTCGTCGAGACCTTCCTCAACGAATTGCAGCAGTGCGACGCGCTGGACGAGGCGCTGGAGGAGATGTCGCTGCTCTGGAGCGACGACCTGCCCTACATTCTCGTCATGGTGCTGCGCACGCTCTCCTCGCTGCGCGCCTCGCACACGGAGCTGAAGATCGCCCCGAAGTTCAAGAGCCCCGACGATCCGGAGTTCGTGAAGACGCTCTTCGAGAAGTCGCTGGTCAACTACAACTCCTGCCAGGAGTACATCGAGAAGTTCACGGCCAACTGGGACGTCGAGCGCATCGTCTTCATGGACAACCTCATCATCGGCACGGCCATGACCGAGCTGATCTCCTTCCCGTCGATTCCCGTCAAGGTGACGCTCGACGAGTGGATCGAAATCTCGAAATACTACTCGACGCCGGGCAGCAGCACCTTCATCAACGGCGTGCTGGACAAGATCGTGGCCTCGCTGACCGAGGAGGGCCGCATCCGCAAGTCGGGCCGCGGCCTGATTTGAGCCATGTCCGCACGCCCGGCATACGCCCCGCTCCGGCTGCTGGCCGCGGCGCTCGCACTCGCGCTTGCCGTCTCGTGCGGAGCCCGCGCGGGGCGTCCTAACGCCGCACCAAAAGAGGCAGAGAGCGCCCCGGCACAACGCACGGGCCCGAAAATCACGCTTACGGACGCAATTCTCGAAAAGGGCGGGAGCGATACCGTCCGTTTCGGACGCCTGCACTCGGGCGAGATCGCCGAGCTGCGCGTGTGGCTCGTCAACGACGCCTCACGGGCCGTGGCCGTCGCCTCCTACGGCCGCAGCTGCGGATGCACGACGCTCGAGTTTGACCGCGAGCCCGTTGCACCGGGCGCCGCACGCCGCCTGCGCCTGCGCTTCGACTCGCGCGGCGAACACGGCTGGCAGCTCAAGACCGTCGACCTGCATCTGGCCGGCGCGGCGCGGCCCCTGCGGATTTTCGTCGAAGCGGAAATCGAATAGAGGCTTGCGATTTCGACAATAATTCGTATCTTTGCACGAAACGAATCGAAACAAACTCTAAAAACCGAAATGAATATGATCCATTTTCTTCAGGCTGCACCCGTAGAACCCCAGCCGGGTTTCATGCAGCAGTACAGCTTCATCATCATGATCGCCCTGATGGTCCTCGTGCTGTGGCTCTTCATGTGGCGTCCCGAGGCCAAGCGCCGCAAGCAGATGCAGGCCTTCCGCGACGGCCTCAAGAAGGGTGACAAGATCATCACCGCCGGCGGCATCTACGGCACGGTCAAGGAGATCAAGGAGACCACGCTGCTCATCGAGGTCGACAGCAACGTCACGCTGCGCATCGACAAGAACATGGTCGTGGCCGACAACTCCGAGCTCCAGCGCCAGTAGGCTGCGCAACCGTACAGCGGGCGGCCCCGACGCTCAAAGAGCGTCTGTGCCACCCCGCGAACGGACCGCAACAGGAAAAACAGCAATTTTCATTGCTGTTTTTTTTGTTTTTTACGGAAAATGACTACATTTGTGTAGTATTCAACCATCCACCCAACCGAATACCCGCATTGTCGGTTAGAAGCTTTCAAGCGCCTCTTGGAACGATCTTCTCTCCGGCAATGCACCTTTTCGGGGCCACCCCTGCACACATTGTCGCGACGAAATGTTATCTTTGCGCCGTTTTCAACAAAAACGGACATGACACGACATCTGACCCATACCTGCGTCGGGACCTGCTCCCGACAGATCGACATCGAACTCGACAACGACATCATCCGCAGCGTCCGCTTCACGGGCGGCTGCGACGGCAACACGCAGGGCGTCGCTGCACTGGTGCGCGGCATGAAGGTCGAAGAGGCCATCGCCCGCCTCGAAGGGATCGACTGCCGCGGCCGCGGCACTTCGTGCCCCGACCAGCTGGCCCGGGCCCTGCGGCAGGCGCTCTGACCGCGCACGGCGGAAATCGGACCGCACACGGTGTAAAAAGGGGAAGAGCCGCCGGCTCCTCCCCTGCATTATCCGGGATCTGACCGTCCCGAATTGTTTTTTCCTATTCGGTGATGATCTCGACTACGGCCCGACCCGCATGCGGTGCCGGCAGCAATGCGGTCTGCCCGCCGGCCGGCATGCCGTCGATGCGGATCTCGCGGATCACCTCACCGCTGCCCTTCCGCTTGAGGTCGATCGTCCCCTGCTGATAACGCAGGTCGGTCAGCTTCCTGAATCCGAAACGGGCCATCAGGCCGGCATCGGGCGCCAGGCACAGCCCCTCTTCGGAGAACGACAGTCCCAGCATGCCGCGCAGCACCATGCGAAGGAGTCCCGTGGCCGACCAGGTCTGGTCGTGAATCGAATCCCACTCGCCATCGGGCCCCGGTCCGCCCCCGACCTGCCAGCCGCCGCAAACCTCACCCGTGTAAGGATCGTAAATCTCATAGAAGCAGTCGTCGCTCGCCTCGACAAGACGGCAGAGGTTTTCCAGTTCGGAGACAAAGCGCTCCTCGCGTCCCGCATGCAGGGCCGCATCGGCCCAGAAGGCGCTGACGAAGGGCCAGACAAGGACGTTGTGACGTCCGGGCCGCTCCTTCGAGAAGCGCTTGAAGGCGGGATAGATCGACGGCAGTCCGTAGGGCGCCACATAGACCCCGTCGACGACCCGGGCGGCCTCGTCGCGGTCGACAATGCCGAAAAGGATGGCAAACGAGATGCCCAGTCCCTCCTGGAAGTGATGGACCGTGCCGTGGCCGTCGATCAGGTAGGCAAAGGTCGCCGTCGCGGGGTCGTAGAAACGGGCACGGATCACCTTCCTGAGCGTATCGGCCTTCTGCCGGTAAATCGCGGCCTCGTCGCCATGGCCCAGTTTGTCGGACATCTGCGCCAGCACGAGGTAGGCATTGTAGTAGATGCAGTTCGTGCTCAAACACTTGACATGCCGCGCCTCGGGATAGTCGAGCACATAGCTCGATCCGACCCCCGGATCGAAGACCGGCTCTTCGTACCCGGCGATGCCGTCGTTGAAGACCGAAGGCCCGGTGAAGAGGCCGTACCCGGCGTCGAAAGCCTCCGTCTCGAGCCGCCGCATGGTGTTGGCCGAGGCGGTGCAGGCCTGTCGCAGGAAGAGCGTGTCCTGTGTGGCCAGGTAATGGTCGTAGGCGCCGGTCACCCAGAGGATCTGGTCCCAGTACTGGTGTCCGATCATCGTGCGGTTGTCCGTTGTCACGTGCCACAGCGAACATTCGGCCTCCTCGGGCAGCAGCAGGTTCGCCGCATTCCAGACATTGATGGCCACGTCGCGTGTCCACTCGCCGCCATAGACGCCGCCGGCCTTGATGATGCCCGCCTCGACGTTGCCGCGGAGCGTCTGCACGGCAAGGGTGAAGACCCGATCGAGGTGCCGGTCGTGCGTTTCGAGCCGCTGGGCCCGGGCTCCCGCAGCGGAGAGGAGCAGGAGAAGCGATGAAAGCAGAATTTTTTTCATGATGCAGGGAGATTGGTTGGATTCGTGCGCAAAACTAACCATTTCCCGAGACTCGCGCAAATAAAAGTTCCCGTCGTCCGCCGTTCGGATGCAACCCGTCACAGCTTAGGACCGGCTGCCCGCGGACCGGCTCATCCGGAGCGCGGAGGAAAGCGGCGGACGGTACCTCAGCAGAGGGCCGATTGCCGTTCGGGAACGGATTTTGCAGCAGCCGCTCCGTAACCACAAAACGGAAGAGAATGTATTTCATTTGGTATCTGCTTCTGGGGCTGGCGGCCGGATGGATCGCCAACCTCATCGTCAAGGGCGGCAGCTCGGGGCTGCTGGTCAATCTGATTGTGGGGCTCGTCGGCGGCGTGCTGGGCGGGTGGCTCTTCTCGCTCATCGGGCTGGTGCCCGTGGGCACGCTGGGCAGCCTCGTGACGGCCGTCATAGGGTCGATCGTGCTGCTGTGGATCGCCGCCCTGCTCTCGCACCGCAGGATGCGGTGAGCCCCCGCCCCCGCACGTGCGCGAACACCGGAAAGCAAAAGGAGAAGTCCCGTCGGGGACCTCTCCTTTCGTGTTGAGCTGCCGGGATTCGAACCCAGAACGACAGAACCAAAATCTGCTGTGTTACCATTACACCACAGCTCAAACAGTTGCTCGAAAGCGCCACAAAGATAGGCAAAAAAATCCAAAAAGCAATTCCACACCCGAAAAATGCCGAAAGGGGAGAAAACCGTGTCAGGTTTTTTCGTAATTTTGCGCGTTCCTTCCGGCGGGAGAGCCTCCACGGGACCCTCCGTCCGGGAATGAACAAGGTACATCAAAATTCTGCAAGATGATTCTGTCAATGATTCTGCTCTTCGTGGTGGGCTACGTCTTCATCGCGCTGGAGCACAAGGTAAAGATCAACAAGGCGGCCATCGCCCTGCTGATGTGCGGCGCCATCTGGACGATCTTCAGCATCTGGGGCCACGACACCAACATTGCGCACGAACTGATCGACCACCTGGGCGACACGTGCGAGATTCTGATCTTCCTGATCGGTGCCATGACGATCGTCGAGCTCATCGACATGCACGGAGGCTTCAACGTCATCACCGAACACATCACCACGCGCCGCAAGCGCAGGCTGCTGTGGCTGCTCTCCCTGATTACCTTCTTCATGTCGGCGGCGCTCGACAACATGACCACGACGATCATCATGATCATGGTCATGCGGCGGCTGATCGACGACAGCAAGGAGCGCTGGGTCTTCGCCAGCGTGATCGTCATTGCGGCCAACAGCGGCGGTGCCTGGTCGCCCATCGGCGACGTGACGACCATCATGCTCTGGATGCGCGGCAACGTCACGGCCGGGTCGCTCATCGCCACACAGATCCTGCCGTGTCTGGTCTCGGTCGTCATCCCCACGGCCATCGCCACGCGCTATATCGCCGACACGTCGGCACCCCCCGTCTCCGCAAGCATCGCCGCGCAGGTCGCCGCACAGGGTGCCACCGTGGGACTGCCCGCCGGCGTGGGACCGCGCATGAGCCGCTTCATCCTCGTAACGGGCGTTCTGAGCCTGCTCTTCGTCCCGATCTTCAAGTCCGTGACGCACCTGCCGCCCTACATGGGCATGATGGTGGCGCTGGGCGTGATGTGGACCCTCACGGAGATCCTCTACGACCTGAAGCGCAACATGGAGGAGTCGATCCAGAACCGCGTCTCGAAGATTCTCAAGCATATCGACATGCCGACGATCCTCTTCTTCCTCGGCATTCTGATGTCGGTCGCCGCCCTGCAGAGCGCCGGTGTGCTGACCGACGTGGCCGACTGGCTCGACCGCGAGGTGCACGAGGTCTTCACCATCACGGGCGTGATCGGCATCCTTTCGTCGGTCATCGACAACGTGCCGCTCGTCGCCGCCTGCATGGGCATGTACCCGCTGGCCGATCCGGCGACGGTGGCCGCAGCGGTCGATCCGGCCTACCTGCAGAACTTCGTGGCCGACGGACTCTTCTGGCACCTGCTGACCTACTGCGCCGGCGTGGGCGGCAGCCTGCTCATCATCGGTTCGGCGGCGGGCGTCGTGGCCATGGGGCTCGAGAACATCACCTTCGCGTGGTATGTGAAGCGCATCACGTGGCTGGCTCTGGCCGGATACCTGGCCGGCATGCTGGTCATCCTGCTCGAACACCTCCTGATCGGCCTCTGACGTGATCCGTCAGCGCGCAAAAAAGGGACCTCCGCACGATGCGGAGGTCCCTTTTCTCGTTGGGGTTCGGGCGAGCCGCTCTGAAGCGCCTACCGGCCGCCGACCTTGGCCATAAAGCGCTCGCGGTCGACAACGTAGCGGATGTGCACCCCCTCGCCGATAAGCCCCCCTTCGTCGCGGGCCCCGACGTTGAAGGTCAGCTTGCGCCCCTCGACCGCGGTCAGCACGGCCGTTGCCGTGATCTCGGCACCGAGCCCCGAGGGCTTGATGTGCGTGCAGTTCATCTCGGCGCCAACGGTCGTCTGCCCTTCGGCCAGCGCCGGGGCCACGGCCTTCATCGCCGCATTTTCGAGCAGCGCCACCAGGGCGGGCGTGGCGAATACCTCCATGTCGCCCGATCCCATCCGGGCTGCCGTATTTTCGGCCGTCACCTGCGTGCGGCTCTGGGCTGAAAGTCCTTTTTCCAACATAACATGCGTGTTTTGCTGCCCAAAGATACGCACTTTTCCCCAATCCGCACCCGCCGCAAGCCGCCGGGCATAAAAAAAACCGCCCGAAGGCGGTTTTATTCGATACGCAACGGACACTCGGGGCTCCGGACTGTGGACTGTGGCCGCATCCCGCACCCGGTCCCTTTCCCGACGCACCCCGTCACGCCCCGTCATGCGGCGCACCGGCGTTATCGGCGCTACCGACTGCGCGTCAGGAAGAGGGGCACGAAGACCAGCACGATCGCCTGCACCTTCAGCAGGATGCCCGTCAGGGCCTGCACGACCTGCCCCGGCTCCGAGACGAGCTGCTCGATCTGCGGCGAGACGAACAGCGCCAGCGCCCCCAGCGCGAGGAGGATCCCGAGGGCCTTCATGGCCACACGTCCGACACGGCTGCGGCGCCCCGTGCGGGTGATCCAGCGCGACACGGCATCCTCCTCGGCCTGCTTCAGGGCCTCCTCGTCGGAGGTCGTCGAGGCCCAGATGCCGATCGCCCAGCATATGGCCGCAAGTCCCGCGGCGATGCCGCCCCGGGCGAGCGCCTGTATGGCCCGCAGGTCGATCAGGCGGAGCAGGAAGAAGACAACGAACGAGAGCACCGCCACCGGTACGACCCACAGCCACAGCCGGCTCCGCACAAAGAGCCGCATCCGCTCGCGCAGGCGCCTAACCTGCCGGCGGTCACGCTCCCGCTCCTCCGCGGCCTTCTGCATGAGGTGCCCGCCCCACTGCCGCACACCGCCGGGCGTGAACAGCTGGCCGACGCTCCATTTACCTATCTGTTTTTTCAGTTTCATCCTGTTTTCCTGTTCGATTTTAGATTGCCCGTACAGCGGAGTCACCAGCCCCAGCAGCCAACCGTCCAGCCGAGGGCCGCAATCCCCGAAACGAGGCCGCCCGGAGCGGAGTGCTGCGCGGCACCCGGGTCTATCCATCCGAGCAGGGAGCAGAGCAGCACCGAGAAGAGCACCGCGGACGCGACCCACAGCCAGCGCCGTCCGCCGAGGCCCGACAACCGCCGGCGGCCGTGCGCCCGCTCCTTCGCGGATTCACACGCGGGCTGTACGCCCCGCTGCCGCATGGCGTCGGCCGTGAAGAAACGGCCGGTGCCTCCTTTGCCGATTTGCTTTTCCGGTTTCATTGCACTTGGCTCTTCGGTTCGATGGCTGCCCGCGTATCGGACTCATCCTCCGCAGCGGCGGCACGGCCCGCCTTCCCCTTTCCGCCCGCGGAACGCGCGGAGGCATCGGAAGCCGACGGCGCGGCAGTCTGCCCGGCCGGGTCGGAAGCCCCGGCCGCGGCCGCCGCACGCGGGCGCTTGAGCCGTCCGCTGCGCCGCAGGGCGTCGGCGATGATCCACTGGAGCTGGCCGTTGATCGAGCGGAACTCGTCCTCGGCCCACGCCTCCAGGGCATCCATCGTCGCCGCATCCACGCGCAGGACGAAACTGCGGGGATTGGTCTCTTTGGCCATCCGTTATCAGTGGTGAAGCGTTCCGGTGTTGACGACGGGCTGCGCGGCTTCGTCGGCACAGAGCACCACGAGCAGGTTCGAGACCATCGCGGCCTTGCGCTCCTCGTCCAGCTCGACGACCTCTTCGTCCGTGAGGCGTTCGAGTGCCATGTGGACCATCGACACGGCCCCCTCGACGATCTTCTCGCGGGCCGCAATCACGGCATCGGCCTGCTGGCGGCGCAGCATGACGGCCGCGATTTCGGGTGCATAGGCCAGGTAGTTGATCCGCGCCTCCATCACCTCGATGCCGGCCATCGCCAGCCGTTCGTTGAGCTTCGTCTCGAGCTGCTGGTTGATCTCCTCGCTGTTCGAGCGCAGCGTCAGCGCCTCCTGCCTGGTGCCGTTGTCATCGTAGGCATAGCAGCCGGCGACCTGTCGCAGCGCCGCGTCGCTCTGCACGTTGACGAAGTTCTGCAGGATGTTCATGCGCTCCGTGGCGTTCACCCCCTGCTCGGGCGTCGCCGAGGCGGCGTCGATCTCGAAGACCGCCTTGTAGATATCGTCGCGCTTGATGCGCCACACGAGCACCAGACCGATCAGGATCGGGTTGCCGGTCTTGTCGTTGACCTTGATCGGATCGACATTCAGGTTGCGGGCACGCATCGAGATCGGCTTGGCCGACATGAAGGGGTTGACCCACCAGTACCCCGTCTCGTAGAAGGTGCCGCGGTAGTTGCCGAAGAAGACCATCACGCGCGCCTCGTTGGGTTCGAGCAGCATGAAACCGCCCATCAGCAGCAGCGACACCAGCACGCCGACAATCCCGGCCGAGAGCAGCCACCCGCCGCCCGGCAGCGCGTCGTCGAGGCGCATGGCGCCGAATACGATCCCGGTGACGGAGCCCGCCAGCAGCAGCAGATCGACCGCCAGCATGAGGAATCCGCTGGTCCTCCAACCCTTGTAGACAAAGTTTTTGTTTTCCATAGTCAAAGTGATATTGTTTTGATATCACAAAGCTATTTCATGTTTTTCAAAAAAGCAAATTTTCGCCGCACTTTTTTATGAGGCGGGAAGCGGACGGGACACGACAAGGGTCGGAAAGCAGGCTGCGGGGCTGCGCAGTGCCATTCAGAAGGAGCGGCGCGCAGAAAGCCCGACGCAGGGAACGGGAGAGCAGGGAGAGGGAAAATCGCAGAGAACGGGGCAACGGAAGGACGTGAAGACGCAACGAAGGGATGCGGGGTGCTCTGGCACAGTTCGTGCAGTCGGCAGGGGGTAACCATTAAAACTAAACACCATGTTCGAGAAACGACACCCCGCCGAGGATACCCTCACGGATATCTACGGCTCGAAAGAGATGCGCTCGCCCGCACCCACGCAGTTCATTCCCCACGACAAGACCTCGCCCGAGGCGGCCTACCAGCTCGTCAAGGACGAGACCTACCCGCAGACGCAGCCGCGGCTGAATCTGGCCACGTTCGTGACGACCTACATGGACGACTACGCCACGCGGCTGATGAACGAGGCGATCAACGTCAACTACATCGACGAGACGGAGTATCCGCGCGTCGCGGTGATGTGCGGCCGCTGCATCAACATCCTGGCCAACCTGTGGCATACGCCCGAGAAGGCCGAATGGAAGGCCGGCGCCCCGGCCATCGGCTCGTCCGAGGCCTGCATGCTGGGCGGCGTGGCTGCGTGGCTGCGCTGGCGCGCACGGCGCAAGGCCGCGGGCAAACCCTGCGACAAGCCCAACCTGGTGATGAGCGCCGCCTATCAGGTCGTGTGGGAGAAATTCTGCCAGCTCTGGCAGATCGAACTGCGCACCGTACCCCTGACGCTCGACTGCACGACGCTCGACGCGAAGCAGGCGCTCGCGCTCTGCGACGAGAACACGATCTGCATCGTGCCGATCGCCGGCGTGACGTGGACAGGCCTGAACGACGACGTCGAGGAGCTCGACCGTCTGTTGGACGAGTACAACCGCCGGACGGGCTACGATATTCCGATCCACGTCGACGCGGCGTCGGGCGGTTTCATCCTGCCGTTCCTCAACCCGGAGTGCAAGTGGGACTTCCGCCTCAAGTGGGTGCTGTCGATCTCGACCTCGGGCCACAAGTTCGGCCTCGTCTACCCGGGTCTGGGATGGGTCGTCTGGAAGGACCGCAAGTATCTGCCCGACGAGATGGCCTTCTCGGTCAACTACCTCGGCGCCAGCATCACGCAGGTGGGGCTGAACTTCTCGCGTCCGGCGGCGCAGATTCTGGGCCAGTACTACAACTTCATCCGGCTGGGATTCGAGGGCTACAAGGAGATCCAGCAGAACTCGATGGACGTGACGGCCTACTGCCACGAGCAGATCGGCAGGATGAAGTGCTTCAAAAACTACGCGCCGAAGGTCGTCAATCCGCTCTTCATCTGGATGATGGACCCCGAATACGACAAGACGGCCAAGTGGACGCTCTTCGACCTGCAGGCCAAGCTGCAGCAGAGCGGCTGGATGGTCCCGGCCTACACCATGCCCAAGAATATCGAGCAGGTCGTCGTCATGCGCATCGTGGCGCGGCAGGGCATGTCGCGCGACATGGCCGACATGCTGCTGGGCGACATCCGCAACGCCGTGGCCGAGTTCGAGCAGCTGGCCTACCCCACCACCTCGCGCCTCAAGTACGAGCGGCGCGAAAAGCAGATGGGCAAGGTCTACACCCACTGACATCCGCAGGCGGCGTCCGCCCGGACAAGGCCTAACGCCGCTCCGAACCGTTCCGCACCGCCAGCCGACACTGTCTTCGGCCGGATGCCGAACCGGCAACCTTGCGACAGCCTCCCGCAGCACCGGGAGGCTGTTTTTTACGCCGACACCCTCCGGCATGCCGACCGACGGAACATCCGCGGCGCCCTCCGCGACAAAAATTCACGCGACGGACGATCCGGTCATCCGAAAGTTTTTCCTATCTTTATGCCGTTTATCAACCGCACAACGACATGCGAGAGACTTTCGACATTTTCCTGATCGTCATGGCCGTCATCGCCCTGGCGGTCTTCATCGCCCTGCACTTTCTGGAGGCCGGCTACGGCTACCTGTTCAACCGCCGCTACGGCCCCCCCGTGCCGAACAAGGTGGGCTGGGTACTGATGGAATCCCCGGTCTTCATTCTCATGTGCGTGCTGTGGGCCGCATCGGACCGCATGTGGGAGGCGGGGCCGCTGGCGCTCTTCCTGCTCTTCGAGGCGCACTACTTCCAGCGCTCGTTCATCTTTCCGCTGCTCATGCGCGGCAACTCGAAGATGCCGCTCGGCATCGTCCTCATGGGCATGCTCTTCAACACGCTCAACGCCCTGATGCAGGGCGGCTGGATCTTCTACGTCTCGCCCGCCGGCTACTACGACGACTGGTTCTCCCGGCCCTACATCTGGATCGGCGGCATCGTCTTCCTCGCGGGCATGGCCATCAACCTCCACTCGGACTACATCATCCGCCACCTGCGCAAACCGGGCGACACGCGCCACTACATCCCGCGCGGCGGCCTGTTCCGCTACGTCACCTCGGCCAACTATTTCGGCGAACTGCTCGAATGGGTGGGCTTCGCCATCGCGTCGTGGTCGTGGGCCGGGGCGGTCTTCGCCTGGTGGACCTTTGCCAACCTCGCGCCGCGCGCCGCGTCGCTGCGACGCCGCTATACGGAGGAGTTCGGCGAGGAGTTCACACGCCTCGGACGCAAGCGCATCATCCCCTTCATCTACTGACACCAACACATTCCCGAAGATGGATTCCAAACTCTTCACCCCCTACAAGCTGGGCCCCGTGACGCTGCGCAACCGCACGATCCGCTCGGCGGCCTTCGAGTCGATGGGCAAGGACTTCGGCCCCACGGAGCAGCTCAAGCAGTACCACGTCGCCGTGGCGCGCGGCGGCATCGGCATGACCACGCTGGCCTACGCCGCCGTCTCGCGCAGCGGACTTTCGTTCAACAAGCAGCTGTGGCTGCGCCCGGCCATCGTGCCGGGGCTGCGCGACATCACCGACGCCATCCACCGCGAAGGGGCTGCCGCCGCCATCCAGATCGGCCACTGCGGCAACATGACCCACCTGACCACCGCCGGGCAGATACCCATCGGCGCCTCGTGGGGATTCAACCTCTACGCCTACACCCCCGTGCGGGGCATGCGGCGCAAGGAGATCGAAGAGGTGGCCCGCGACTTCGGACGCGCCGTCCACACGGCCCACGAGGCGGGCTTCGACTCGGTGGAGGTGCACGCCGGCCACGGCTACCTCATTTCGCAGTTCCTCTCGCCCTATACGAACCACCGCCGCGACGAATACGGCGGCTCGCTCGACAACCGCATGCGCTTCATGCGCATGTGCCTCGGCGAGGTGATGGAGGCCGCGGCACAAACCGGCATGGCCGTCACCGTGAAGCACAACATGTACGACGGTTTCAAGGGGGGCATCGAGATTCCCGAAAGCCTCGAGATCGCACGCGAGATCGAGCGCTTCGGCGTCAACGCCATCGTCCTCTCGGGCGGCTTCGTCTCGAAGGCCCCGATGGCCGTCATGCGGGGGCTGATCCCCATCTACACGATGAGCTACTACTCGCCGCTGTGGCTGCGCTACTTCATCCGCTGGTGCGGCCCCTTCATGATCAAGCAGTTCCCCTTCGAGGAGTGCTACTTCCTGGAGGATGCCAAGAAGTTCCGCGCCGCACTGAAGTGCCCGCTCATCTACGTCGGGGGCCTCGTCAGCCGCGAAGGCATCGAGCGGGCGCTCGACGCAGGCTTCGAGCTGGTGCAGATGGCCCGCGCACTGGTCAACGACCCGGCCTTCGTCAACAAGCTGCGCGCGGGCGACGAGAAGACGCGCAGCGCCTGCGACCACCGCAACTACTGCATCGCGCGGATGTACTCCGTGGACATGAAATGCTGCAAGCACTGCCCCGACCTGCCGCGCAAGATCGTCGACGAGCTGGCCAAACTGCCGTAAGATGGACCGCACGGAAAATACCGCAACCCGCGCCTCCATGCAACCGGCCGCTCCGTCCGACGAGGCTCTCCGCCCGGACGCCCCGGCAAGGATCGACCGCCGGGGGCGCGTCCTTTCGGGCCGGGCATGGGCCCTCGTCACGGGCGCCGGGACGGGCATCGGGCGCAGTTTCGCCCTGCGTCTGGCCGCCGCCGGATACGACCTGGTGCTGGTCGGGCAGACCACCGCGACGCTCGAACGGGTCCGCGACGAGATCGCCGCGGCCGACGCCGCGGCCCGCCGGCAGGTGCGCATCCTGACAATGGACCTGGCCCGCACGGAGGCATCGGACGAACTCTACGCCGCGGTGCGCGAAATGGGCATCGACATTGACGTCCTCGTCAACAACGCCGGCATCTTCTCGTTCCGCGACATCCTCCAAACGCCGCCCGAGCGCATCGAGCGGATGATCCTGCTGCACGACATGACCCTCTCGAAAAACTGCCTCGCCTTCGGCCGCGACATGGCCGCCCGGGGCCGCGGCTGGATTCTGAACATGTCGTCCTTCTCGATTTGGATGCCCTTCCCGGGCATGGCCCTCTACACGGCGACGAAGGCCTACGTGAGGACCTTCTCCGTGGCCTTCGCCAAGGAGATGGCCGAACGGGGCGTGCGCGTGACGGCCGTCTGCCCAGCGGGTGTGGCGACCGACCTCTACGGACTGACGCCCCGCTGGCAACGGATCGGGCTGCGGCTCGGCGTGCTCATCTCGGCGGACGCCTGTGCGCGCCGCGCCCTGCGCGCCCTGTGGCGGGGACGCCGCACGGTCGTGCCCGACTGGTGGAACCGCGCCTTCATCCCGCTGTGCAAGCTGCTGCCGATGTGGCTCATCCGGCCGCTGCGCCGCCATACGATGCAATTTCAGAAATAACCGTATATAGAATGAATACGATCAAAAACGTCGTTTTCGACCTCGGAGGGGTCCTCGTGGAGCTCGACATCGAGCGCTGCCGCCGCGCCTTCCGCGACCTGGGCATGGAGGCCGTGGCCGAAATCGTCCAGCCCTACTACCCCGTCGAGGTGATCGGCCGGCTCGAAGGGGGCGAAATCTCATTCCACGAAGCCTGCGATGAGATGCGCCGCCTGGCCGGACGTCCCGACATCCCGGACGAGCGCATCGCCTGGGCCTACGGGCAGTTCCTCGTCGACGTGCCCGTCGCGAAGCTCCGCGCCGTCGAACGGCTGCGCAGCCGCGGCATCCGCACCTACGTCCTCTCGAACAACAACCCCGCCTCGATGCTCTTCATCCGGGGCATGTTCCGCGCCGACGGCCACACGATGGAGGAGTATTTCGACCGCATCTACCTCTCCTACGAGATGCACGACCTGAAACCCTCGGAGACGATCTTCCGGCAGATGATCGACGACAGCGGCATGCTTCCGTTGGAGACGCTCTTCATCGACGACGGTGCGAAGAACATCGACACGGCCCGCCGGCTGGGATTCGAGGTCTTCCAGCCCGCCCCGGGCGAGGATTTCACGCCGCTGCTCGACCGGCTGTAATCCTTTCGCCGGACAAAACAAAGCGCGAAGCGCCTGCCACACATGTGGCAGGCGCTTCACACTGGATCGTCGGGGAGACAGGATTCGAACCTGCGACCCTCTGCTCCCAAAGCAGATACGCTAACCGGACTGCGCTACACCCCGAATCCGCCGGCCGGACCGGCATCGATACAAATATGATAAAAGAAAAGCAGACTACCTTTCGGGCAGTCTGCCGTTTTGTCGGGGAGACTGGATTCGAACCAGCGACCTCCAACTCCCGAAGCTGGCGCGCTAACCGGACTGCGCTACACCCCGAACTATTTCAATGCCCTTATCATCTTAAGAGCGCACAAAGATAACCCGAATTTCCGAAAAGTCAAAATTATTTTCAAAAAAAATCTTTTTCCGGCCCAGCCTCCGCCTCTCCGTCTCTCTGCATCTCCGTCTCTCTGCCTCTCCGGCCCGCATACCCACGGATTCGACTCCGCCACCACGCAAAGCGACAACTCCCGTCCGCTCGGAAGCGGCCGCACCACGACGCACCGTCCTCCGCACCGGACACATCCGGCCTCCCGAAACACTTCTTCCTGCCGGTCGGAGCGTACTACAAAGTCAGCGCCTCCACCGGTCAGAACCTACCGCCCAACGGCCTTTCACCTTTCCTCCTCCTCGCCGGGCGGCACGTCACAGCCGCTTGTAGTGGCAATAGAGCAACTCGCCGTCATCGCCGTGCAGGTGCATGCCGCCGCCCAGGCAGTAGCGGAACATCCGGCAGTCGGCACACGCACCCCGCCGCGCCCACTCGCGGTTGCGGAAGGGCTCGAAGCGGTTTTGCCACACATCCCAGAAGTCGTCGCGGTAGATGTTGCCCTGGTGGAAGTTGGCGCGGATCGACGTGCAGCCCGAAATGGAGCCGTCGACACGGATCGAGGCGACCGACACCCCCGCGGCACACTGGTAGAACTGGTCGCGGACCTCGGCCTCGTAGCCGCCGAGGAACCCCTCGCAGGCATAGCTGGCGTCGATGCGCCCCTCGCGGCGGGTGCAGCGGATGAACTCCAGCATCTCGCGAAACTGCGCATCGGTCATGCGCAGGCTCTCGTCGTGTTTGGCCCGCCCCATCGGGAAGATCGAGAACAGACGCCACGACTTCACCCCCTCGGCGATGAGCAGGTCGCGGAACGCCTCCAGATGCGGCACCATCGCCCCCGTCACGCAGGTCACCACGTCGAAGGCCAGCCCCTCGTCGCGCACGGCCATGCGCACGGCCTCGAGCGCCCGTTCGTAGCTGTGCGGGTTGCGGCGGATGTAGTTGTGCTGCTCCTCAAACCCGTCGAGGCTTACGGACATCGACCGCAGCCCCGCCTCCCGCAGCCGCCGGAAGCGTTCGGGCGTCAGCGCCAGGCCGTTGGTCACCATGCCCCACGGATAGCCGCGGCGCATGACCTCGCGGCCCGCCAGCTCGAGGTCCTCGCGCACGAGCACCTCGCCGCCCGAAAAGATGATGAGCACATGGGGCGGGTCGACATGCGGCGTGACCTGCTCGTCAAGCACCCGGAGGAAATCCGCCAGCGGCATGTCCGGCACGCCGGGATCGATGCGGCAGTCACTGCCGCAGTGACGGCACGCGAGGTTGCAGCGCAACGTACACTCCCAGAAGAGCGTATCGAGACGGTGCGCCGCGACCTTCGAGGCATACAGGTCCGAAAAAATATCGAGGGCCAGGCGTTTGCGCAGGCCCAACCTGCGACCGGACATCCGTCAGCGCGGATTTTGCTCCGACGCACCGGAGAGGTCGGGCATGTCGTCGGCCGGCTGTTCGAGCACCGGAGGCAGCGAATCCGCCCGGGAGCGCAGCTCCTCGATCTGCTCGGGCGTCAGACGCGGCGCCGGTACGCCGTACATGACCCGGACGCGCAGCTCCTGCGTCGTATCGGACTTCATCTCGGGGGAATCCTGCGGCGCCGGCGCCGTCTCGCGGGGAACACTCCGGACCGAAGAGCAGGCGGCGGAAAATCCCAGAAGGGCCGCTACGGCAAATTTCAGTTTTCTCAACATAGGCCTCGCAATTTTACGTTCAACACAGGAACAAAGATAGGAATTTTCCGCGGGAGTCAAAAAAATGGTCAAAAAGTTTTGAAAGCCAACGATTTTTACGTTACTTTGCCGAACATTAATACACATAATCGCATTTATATGAAAGGTAAGGTAAAATGGTTCGATAGCAAGAAAGGCTACGGATTCATTACGAGCGAGAACGGCAAGGAAATTTTCGTGCACTTCTCGGGAATCGCCGCGAAAGGTTTCAAGTCGCTCAACGAGGGACAGACCGTCGAGTTCGAGGTAGCCAACGGCGCCAAGGGCGAGCAGGCGGTCAACGTCACGGTCGTCGAGCAATAAACGATACTCTACCGATCCAGAGAAGGAGCTCCCGGCAAGCGGGGGTTCCTTCTTTTTTTACAAGGAGGGGGGGGGAGGCAACGCCCGACGGCGGCAGGCAGCCCCGCAGTGGCTTTCCGGACGGAGGCCCGACGACGGGCAGCCCCGCAGTGGCTTTTCGGACAAGGGCCCGGCGGCGACAGGCGGCCCGGTTTTGCATCTTTTCTTTGCCCGTTTGAAAAAATAATCGTACTTTTGGGCGTCAAAAAAACGACATTACAAGGTTCAAAACACAAATAAACCGATCAAAACCATGAAAGAAGCAATCGCAATTCTGACCGGCGGCGGACCGGCCCCCGGCATGAACACCGTAGTGGGCAGCGTCGCCAAGGCATTCCTGCGCAACGGCTATCGCGTAATCGGCCTCCACGAGGGCTACACGGGTCTTTTCAACCCCACGCCCCGCACCGTGGACATCGACTACCCCATGGCCGACGGCATCTTCAACCAGGGCGGTTCGTTCCTCCAGATGAGCCGTTTCAAGCCCACGGATGCGGATTTCGAGAACAACTTCAACCTCAAGCTCTTCACCGACAACAACATCAAGCTGCTTGTCACGGTGGGCGGCGATGATACGGCATCGACCGCAAACCGCATCGCCAAGTTCCTCGAGGCCAAGAAATACCCCATTGCCAACATCCACGTGCCGAAGACGATCGACAACGACCTGCCCCTGCCCAAGGGCACACCGACGTTCGGTTACGAGTCGGCCAAGGACAAGGGTGCCGTCATCGGCCGCGCCGTCTATGTCGACGCACGCACGAGCGGCAACTGGTTCGTACTGGCAGCCATGGGCCGTTCGGCCGGCCACCTCGCATTCGGTATCGGTGAGGCGTGCCACTACCCGATGATCGTCATCCCGGAGATGTTCGACAAGACGGAGATCACCGTCGAGAAGATCGTCAACCTGGTGATCTCGTCGATCATCAAGCGCAAGATCATGGGCATGGACTACGGCGCCGCCGTCATCTCGGAGGGCGTCTTCCACTCGCTCTCGGATGAGGAGATCCGCAAGAGCGGCATCCACTTCACCTACGACGAGCACGGACACCCTGAGCTGGGCAAGGTATCGAAGGCCCACATCTTCAACGAGATGATCGAGAAGGAGCTCAAGAAGCTCGGTCTGAAGGTCAAGAGCCGTCCGGTCGAGCTGGGCTACGAGATCCGCTGCCAGACCCCGATCGCCTACGACCTGACCTACTGCTCGGAGCTGGGTATCGGCGTCTACAAGCTCTTCACCGAGGGCAAGACCGGCTGCATGGTCTACGTCGACTCGGAGGGCAACGTCTCGCCGCTCTACCTGAAGGACCTGCAGGACCCGACGACGGGCAAGATTCCGCCGCGTCTGGTCAACATCCACTCGGACAAGTTCACCTCGGTGGTGGAGAACATCCTCAACGCCATTACGCCGGCCGACTACGAGGCCGCCAAGGCTTATGTGTCCAACCCCGAGAAGTACGACTTCCATAAGATTCTCAACTGGGAGTAACCGGCTTCAGGCCCTAAAGCAGCCCCGTCCCGCAAAGGACGGGGCTTTTTTTTCGCTCCGCCGCACAACTGCCTCGCCGGAAAGGGACGGCGGCGCGGAAAAATCCGATTTTTTTCGTATATTTGTTTGCACACCACACGCAAACACACCCGCCATGGAACCGAAAAGAGTCGACATCGCCGCTGCGGCGGCCGATACCTTCGCCATCGCCACGCGACACGCCCCGTCGATCATCGCGGCGGTCATCCTCTTCCTGCTGACCCTCTGGGTCCCCTACGTCAACCTCGGGACGCTCATCGCCCTGACGCTGCTGCCCGTGCGCCTGGCCCGCGACGAGCGGATCGAAGCGTTGAGCATCTTCCGCAGCGAGTACCGCCGCCGCATGGGCGACTTCCTGCTCACGGCTGCCCTGAAACAGGCAGCCCTCGCGCTGGGCACGGCGCTGCTCGTCATTCCGGGCATCGTCCTCGCTCTCGCGTGGAAACCCGCCTACTGGTGCCTCGCCGAACACGACAAGAGCCCCCTCGAGGCGATCCGCGCCGCGGAAGCCGCCACCCGCGGCAGCAAGTGGCGGCTCTTCGCCCTCTTCTTCGCCTTCGCGCTCTGCGCCACCGTCGCGGGGCTGGCCCTGCACACGGTCTGCCGGGCCATCGGTATCAGCCTTGTCTCGTCGATCGTCCTCTTCGCCTTCGTCGTCCACGTGCTGTGGATCCACACGTCGCTCTGCGCCGCCGTCTGGAAACAGCTGCGCGACAACGTGCGGTAGCTCCCCTTGCCGCTCCCCGAGCGCACCACCCGGAAAGACTTTTTTGTCCCAGAAATATTTTTTATCGAAAAACGATAAATATTATTTGTTTTTCGGAAATTAAATTTTATCTTTGCATCAGGAAACAACCAAAGACACGACAATGCAAAACAAAAAATCGCTTTTGCAGCGGCTGCTGGTCCTCTACGTCACCTTCTTCATCGTGCTCGTGATCAGCATCGCACACAATCTCCTGCCCGACTTCTTCCGGGGCTTCACGGCCGGGTCGCAGATGGGCAGCGAGATCGTCAACAGCTGGGAATCGGGCACACCCCGCCTGTTCTACGTGCTGAACAACATCCCGCTGCGCGACCGCCCCTCGCAGACGGTCGCCCCCGCCCTGCCGGAGGTGCTCTCGGCCGAGGTGCACGCGGAGCATCTGCAGCTGTTCGTCGTCGAGGAGGCGCCGACGGATTCGGTCATGCGGCTGGCCTTCAGTTCGGTGGGCGGGCATCCGTGGATGTATGCGCTGCTCATGCTGAGCGGACTGTCGTTCATCGCGATCGTCGTGCTGATGTTCCTCATCATCCACTCGCTGCGCCGCTCGATCCGCGAGGAGCGCACGCTCGAGCAGCGCAACGTCTGGCTGCTGCGCACGATCGGCGCCCTGACGATCCTTGCCGAGCTGTTCCAGGACATCGTCAACTGGCGCATGGCGCACCGCGCCGCCGAGCTGCTGTCGGGCAGCGACTACGCAGTCGACACGATGTTCCATGTCTCCTACACGAACATCATCATGGGCATCCTGATCCTCTTTGCCGCCGAAGTCTTCGCCATCGGACGCAACCTGAGCGAGGAGCAGCGGCTCACCATCTGACAAATCACCGCAACATGAGATACTTAACAATAAAAGGGGGGGGGAAGAGATGGCAATAATCATCAACATCGACGTCATGATGGCCAAGCGCAAGATGTCGCTCGGCGAACTGGCCGAGCGCGTCGACATCACGTCCGCGAACCTCTCGATCCTCAAGAACGGCAAGGCCAAGGCAATCCGCTTCTCGACACTCGAGGCGATCTGCCGCGAGCTCGACTGCCAGCCGGGCGACATCATCGAATACCGCCCGGAAGAGAAAAAGGAACAATAGACAAACCTGTTTAATAATGAAAAAGCCTATGAAAAAAGTAACGATGCTGCTGGCGGTGCTCTTCGCCGCGGGCAGCGCCATGGCGCAGCTCAATCCGATGTCTCCGATCCCGGTGGACGACCAGGTCCGCACGGGCAAGCTGGAGAACGGAATGACCTACTACATCCGCCACAACGAAAAGCCCAAGGGGCAGGCCGACTTCTACATCCTGCACGACGTCGGCGCCATCCAGGAGGACGACACGCAGCAGGGCCTGGCCCACTTCCTCGAGCACATGGCCTTCAACGGCACGAAGAACCTCCCGGGCAAGATGCTGACCGAGTATCTGGAGACGGTCGGCGTGAAGTTCGGCGTCAACCTCAACGCCGGCACGAGCTGGGACCAGACGGTCTACAACATCTGCGACGTGCCGACCTCGCGCGAAGGCATCATCGACTCAGCGCTGCTGATCCTGCACGACTGGTCGCACTTCATCGCCCTGGAGCCCGATGAGATCGACTCCGAGCGCGGCGTCATCATGGAGGAGCTGCGCACGCGCGACGGCGCCTCGTGGCGTTCGTCGATGAAGATGCTCCAGGCCGTCGGCAAGGGCTCGAAGTACGAGCACCGCAACCTGATCGGCTACCTCGACGGGCTGAAGAACTTCAAGCACCAGGAACTCGTGGACTTCTACCACCGCTGGTACCGTCCCGACTACCAGGCCGTCATCGTCGTGGGTGACGTGGATGTCGACGCCGTGGAGTCGAAGATCAAGACGCTGATGAGCGACATTCCCGCGCCGGCCGCCGACGCTCCGCAGAAGGAGGCCTACACGGTGCCCGACAACGAGGAGCCGATCGTCAGCATCTACACCGACCCCGAGATGCAGGGCACGCGCGTGCAGCTCTTCATCAAGCGCCCGGCCACGCCCGAGCAGTACAACAACCTGCTCTACGGTGAGCTGATCAACATCCTCCAGGGCTACGTCATGACGATGGAGAACGCCCGCCTGCAGGAGATTGCCATGCAGCCCGACGCCCCGTTCCTCGGTGCCGGCATGGGCACGGGCGACGTCTTCGGCGTGATTCCGACGCTGGAGATGACCTCCTACGCCGCCATGACCAAGGACGGCGAGCTGAACCGCGGTTTCGAGGCCCTCTACACCGAGATGGAGAAGGTGCGCCGCCACGGCTACACGCAGGGCGAGTTCGAGCGCGCACAGGAGAACCTGATGCGTCAGATCGAGCGCCAGTACGCCAACCGCAACGACCGCCGCAACAACGAATACGTGCAGCTTTACCTGAACAACTACCGGAAGAACAGCCCGATTCCCGACGCGCAGACCGAGTGGCAGATGGACAGCCTGCTGATCCGCTCGCTCGACGTCGAGACGGTCAACGCCTTCGCACAGCAGCAGCTCACGCCGACGAACCAGGTGATCGTCGTCACGGCACCCGAGAAGGAGGGGCTCGCCGCTCCGACGGAGGCCGAACTGCTGGCCATCCGCGAGAAGGTGATGTCATCGGAGGTCGAGGCCTACGAGGACAACGTGGTCAAGGAGCCGCTCATCCCGGAGGGCACCGAGCTGAAGGGCTCGCCCGTGAAGAAGACGGTCGAGGACGCCGCGCTCGGCACGACGGAGTGGACGCTCAAGAACGGCGTGAAGGTGGTTGTGAAGCCCACAACCTACAAGGCCGACGAGGTGCGCCTGCGTGCGCTGGCCAAGGGCGGTCTGTCGATCCTCCCGGACGGGGAGTTCTACATGGGTGAGATGATGCCGGCCGTCAACTCGATGTCGGGTGTCGGCAAATTCTCCGCCACGGAGCTCAAGAAGCAGCTCTCGGGCAAGTCGGCTTCGGTGCAGACCTCGGTCGAGAACTACGCCAGCGTCATGAACGGCGTCTGCTCGCCCAAGGACCTCGAGACGATGTTCCAGCTGCTGTGGCTCAACTTCACGCAGCCGCGTTTCGATGAGAACGACTACAACACGCTGATGAACATGCTCCGCACGCAGCTGGAGAATGCCAAGTCGAACCCCGACTACACGATGATGGAGGTCTTCACCGACGAGGCCTACGGCCACAACCCGCGCCGTCAGATGATCTCGCTCGAGCACCTCGACCAGTTCAGCTTCGAGGCCCTGCCGGGCATCTACCGCAAGCTCTACCCCGATGCCAACAGCTTCCTCTTCACGATCGTGGGCAACGTGGACCTCGAGACGCTGCGTCCGCTGGTCGAGAAGTACATCGGCTCGCTGCCCGTCTCGAAGAAGGGCATGGAGGTTGTCGAGGACAACTGCTACCCCGCAAAGGGCGGTGTCGTGAAGGACTTTACCACGCCGATGCAGCAGCCGAAGGTTTCGGTGCACTACCTCTTCTCGGGTGAGATGCCCTACACGTTCAAGAACAAGGCTTCGCTGACCTTCCTGACGCAGGCGCTCTTCTCGCGCTACCTCGTCTCGATCCGCGAAGAGAAGGGCGGCACCTACGGCGTGCAGGTATGGGGCTCGACGGAGTACCTCCCGAAGGAGACCTACACGATGGAGATCGCCTTCGACACGAACGAGGAGATGGCCGACGAGCTCTGCGAGATCATCATGAAGGAGATCGAAGAGATCGCCGCCAACGGCCCGAAGAGCGAAGATGTCGAAAAGACGCGCGAATACATGCTCAAGGAGTGGAAGAACAGCCTCGAGCAGAACGCCGGCTGGGTCAACTACATCGGTGCGAAGTACGGCTCGGGTCTCGACTACGTGAAGGACTACGAGCAGACGCTCCAGACGCTGACCAACGCCGACGTGCAGGCCATGGCCAAGAAGGTGCTTGAGGACGGCAACGAGGTGAAGGTCGTCATGCGACCCGAAAAGGAGGAGACGAAGTAATCCGCCGCACCCTCCGTTTGAAAAGGGGCAGCCGATCGCCGGCTGCCCCTTTTTCATGCGGATGACGTTTCGGAAAAGGTCCGACCCGCCCTGCCTTTCACGCCGCCTGTCGGCCCATACGCAGACTGCCGCCACCGGCAACAACGCATCGCTGCGGAGAGAGCCGCTTCGACAGACAAACGCCCCGGGAAAAACGCCCCGGACATCCGCCGCGGCAACCGGGTGAAACGGGCCTTGCAGGACAGGCCGTCGGGAAGGGGCAGCTGGAGCGGGCTGCCGGAAAAAGACAGCCGGAGGGAGGCATACGGTAACGATGCGAATTACGCAGTCGCCCGTCGGTTCTCCACGCCCCCATCGTCAGCACACGCCCTTACCACAGCACGCCACCGCACGCTCTCTCCACAACACGCCACCGTCACCGCACGCCCGGGCGGCCGCCGCACAAAAAAACGGACACACCCTTGCAGGATGCGCCCGTCAGTTGTTTAGGCGGTTAGGTTTCCACTGTCAGGTTTCTACTGTCAGCGGAGAACAGGCGGAGCTGGCACCCGGTCAGCGGATGCGGTCCGCAGCACGGACCATCAGCTCGTCGTGGAAGATCGCCCGCGCGGCCAGATAAACGAAGAGCAGGCAGACCAGCGGCAGCGCGATGGCCGGTTTGAATCCCTGCGTATGGAACGCAAGGTCGGAGAAGACGCGCCACCCGAGGAAGTAGTAGATGCCCTCCATGACGACGGCACCCACCAGCAGAACGGCCTCGGCCACGCAGAGACGGATCTGCAGCAGACGCCGTTTGTAGAGGAAGATCACCACCAGCGGCAGCAGGCAGGCCAGCACGAGGAGAATGCCCAGGTAGGAGGTCGGCTGCGCGACCTCGCCCGCGGCGGCTTCGAGGCCGAAGGCGCGCAGGGTGAACTCCCCGGCGTCGCTGGCGAACCACGCCAGGGGCAAAAAGAGCGTCAGCGCCATCAGGATGGCGACGATCAACAGGTAGAGGGTTTGGATTCGCTGTATCATGATTTGTTACAATGTTTTGTCGATGCGGTAGTTGTTGCGGTCAGACGAGCCGCGGTTGATGAGTTCGCCGAGGAAGCCCGCCAGGAAGAGCTGCACGCCGAGGATGACGGCCAGGATCGCCAGATAGAAGAGCGGCTGCTCGGTCACGGGGCGCAACGGCAGGTTGTGGGCCTGCTTCCAGAGCTTGTCGGCGATGACCCAGACGGTCGTGCCGCCGCCGAAGAGGAACATCAACGTGCCGAGGCTGCCGAAGAAGTACATGGGCGAGCGTCCGAAGTGCGACATGAAGAGCACCGTGATGAGGTCCAGGTACCCCTTGACCATGCGCTCGATGCCGAATTTCGAGTGTCCGTACTTGCGGGCATGGTGCTCGACGACCTTCTCGCCGATGCGGTGAAATCCGGCCTGCCGCGCCAGGATCGGGATGAAGCGGTGCATCTCGCCGTAGACCTCGATCGACTTGACGACCTTCTTCCGGTAGGCCTTCAGTCCGCAGTTGAAGTCGTGGAGCCGGATGCCCGAGGCGCAGCGGGCCGTCCAGTTGAAGAACTTGCTGGGCCACCGCTTGCCAACAGGGTCATACCGTTTCTTCTTCCACCCCGAGACGAGGTCGTAGCCCTCTTCGAGGATCATGCGCCGCATGGCGGGAATTTCGTCGGGCGAATCCTGCAGGTCGGCATCCATCGTGAAGACCACCTCGCCCTCGGCGGCCGCGAAGCCGCAGTAGAGGGCCGCCGACTTGCCGTAGTTACGCAGGAACGAGATGCCCCGCACGGCCGCATACTCGCCCTTGAGACGTTCGATCACGCCCCACGAGCCGTCCGATGAACCGTCGTCGACCAGAATCACCTCATACGTGAGATTGTGGGTGCGCGCCACGCGGTCGATCCACGCCACCAGCTCGGGCAGCGACTCCTCCTCGTTGTAGAGAGGCACGACGACCGAAATATCCAGCTGTGCCATCCCTTATGCCTCGTTTTGTCCGTCGTCGAACGGCCGCGGAGCGCGGGCCTGCACCCCGGCGATAATCAGTCCGAAGAAGGCGCCGAACAGCAGGCTCGAGAAGATCCCGCTCCAGACCGTGGCCAGCACCGTCGGTTCGGGTGCCGACTGCATCTGGGCGATCATCTGGTTGAGCAGCGGCTCCATCGAGGCCGACATGCCGCCGCTGGCGGCGAGTGTCTCCGTCACCGACGCCACCACATGGTCGACGTAGTTGGCATAGCCCACGATCAGGTGCAGGTAGATGTACTGCACGATGCCGACGATCACGCCGGCAAAGCCCGACACGGCGAGCAGATAGCCGTATCCCTGCCCGAAGGTGAAGCCCTCCCCGGCCGTATAGAGCGCCGCACGCTGCCGCGTGTAGCGGTGCAACAGGTAGTAGTGCAGTACGACGACGGCAATCATCTCGACGGTCAGCAGCATGTAGAGCCCGATGCGCCCCGAGATCATGATGAGATTCTCCAGCACGGACGATGCCGCAAGCACGGCCCCGAGGACCGCGCCCTGCCGGGCCGCACTGTTCCAAAAGCTGTTTGTTTCCATATCGTTTTCGTTCGTTGTTCGTTCGTTTTCCGCCCGTGCGGATCACTGGAGCTCGCCCTTGCCTTCGCGCAGCACCTCCGCCTCGTCCTGCGTGAGGTCCACGACCGTCGTCGGGACGTTGTCCCCCGTGCCGCCGTCGATCACCAGATCGACCTCGCGCCCGTAGCGCTCGTGGATCAGCTCCGGATCGGTCGTGTACTCGACCACCTCGTCATCGTCCTTGACCGATGCGGTGATGAGCGGTGCGCCGAGCCGCTCGACGATCGCCCGCGCCACTCCGTTGGCCGGGATGCGCACGCCGATCGTCCGCCGCTTCTCGAGCGCCTTGTCGGGCACGCGCGACGAGGCCGTCAGCACGAAGGTGAACGGCCCGGGGAGGTTGCGTTTCAGGATGCGGAACGCCGCATTGTCCACGCGACAGTACTCGGCGACCTGCGCCAGATCGGCAAAGACCACGGCCAGCTGGCCGGGCTGCTTGCCCCGCATGCGGCGCAGGCGTTCGATGGCCTTCGGCGAGCGGATCGAGCAGCCGAAGGCGTAGACGCTGTCGGTGGGATAGATCACGACGCCGTCGCGCTCCAGCACGTCGACCACGCGCTGCAACTCCTTCTCCGAAGGGTTCTGCTCATAGATTTTCGTCAGCATGAGGACAAAGATACAAAAAAATGGATGACTTCACCACCTTTCCGCCCCTATTCGGCCGTCCGGAACATCATTCGGCTCATCGGGCGCCCGATGCATGCCGGCCGAACCGGACACCGGTGCGGTGCGGGAGAGCGCAGGAAAGGCGCGGCGCGGGAGAACGTGGCACGGGAAGCCGCCGGGGAGCCGCCGAAGAGCCGCCGAAGAGCCGCCGCTGCCCTACCGGATTTTGCGGCGGTTGAGCTCCGCGGCGTAGGCCCGGGCGTTGGCGTTGTGTTCGCGCAGCGTCCGTGCGAAATTGTGGTAGCCGTCGAATGTCGGCCGCGCGCAGAAGAAGATGTAGTCGTGCTGCTCGAAGTCGAGCACCGCGTCGATGGCGTTCTTGCCGGGCATGCAGATCGGCGAGGGCGGCAGTCCGCGGTGGATATAGGTGTTGTAGGGCGACTGCGTCTTCAGGTGGCGGTGCAGGATGCGGCGCAGCGTGAAATCCTGCATGGCATACTTGACCGTGGGGTCGGCCTGCAGGGGAATGCCGCGGCGCAGGCGGTTGATGTAGACCCCGGCGATGCGGGGCATCTCGTCCGTCTTGCGCGTCTCCTCGTAGACGATCGACGCGAGGGTCATCACCTCCAGGCGGCTCAACCCGCTGCGCTTGCGCTTGGCGTCCCGCACGGGGGTCCAGAAACGGTCGTACTCCTGCTTCATGCGTCGCACGAGCTCCTCGGGCGTCGTCGTCCACCACAGTTCGTAGGTATCGGGGATGAACATCGAGAAGAGCGTCACGCTGTCGAAGCCCAGCTCGCGGGCCACACGCTCCGAGGTCACCACGCGCAGCAGCGCCGCCGAATCGGCATCGAGCTGCCGCGCGAGCTTCCCGGCCAGCTGCGTGGGCGTGCGCACGTTGTTGATCGTCACCCGCACGGGGGTCTGCAACCCCAGCTTGAGCATGCGGGCCACCTCGATGACGTTCATGCCGGGCTTGAGGAGATAATGGCCCGCCTTGAAGGTCTCGGGCAGATTGATCCGCCGGGCATAGCGGTGGAAGGCGGCACGGTGCCGCATGCGGGGCATAAGCGAATCGACCACCTCCTCGTAGGTGGCGTGCGAGCCGACGAAGAGCTCCGCCTGTTCGGTCACGGCGCGTCCCTTGAACTGCACGAAGCCCGTAACGCCCAGCACGAGCACAACCGCCACGGCCGTCAGCAGCAGCCAAATCCATGTTTTTTTACGCATTGCGGCAATTTTTTTTGCAAAGATACAAAATTTTCCTATTTTTGCACTCCGGGTGAGTCTTATACGACCAGCTCCCACAGAATCCCCCAGGCGAGGAATCGAGCAAGGGTATGTGGTCGTAGCGGTGCGATATAAATAGCTCACCCTTTTTTGTTACAACGCCGGGAGACCCGCAAGAGTCTCCCGGCGTTTTTTTCATTCCCCCGGGATGCACGGCTCCGGATGCACGACGGGGATCGAGCGGCCGTGCGGCGGCACCAGCCCCGCACCGGATCGGCATTCGTCCGGATCGGCCCTCCCGGCACCGGATCGGCATTCGCCCCCCGCCCCGGCGGCGGTCAGAAGTTGATCTTCACGCCCGCCGTGCAGTTGGCTCCGTATTCGGGATACCACGCAAAGCGGTAGAGCGAGCGGTTGATAAGGTTGCGCCCCTCGGCAAAGAGGGTGACGCGGTGCGAAACCTTCCAGTCGAAGGTTACGCGCAGGTCGACGGCAAAGGGGGCCGTGAAGCTCGAGACGACCGAAGTGAAGGCCTCCTCCCCGCCCGCCGCGGGGAAGGGGTCGCGGCAGATCACCACACTGGTCCAGCTGCGCTCGCTCTGCATCAGCGCCTCGACGCCGAACGAGACCTTGCGCCCCTCGTAGCGGAAGCCGAAGTTCCCCTCGAAGCGGGGGTCGCCGTTCTCGAGCTTCATCCGGGGGTCGGGCGAGAAGGCATAGGAGCCGCGCGATTCGTCGTTGTAGGCCCGGGCATGCACGCCCGCACGCAGGCTCAACTGGCTGACGGGGCGGTACTCCGCCTCGAAGTTGAGCGACGTGACGGTCTGGCGCGCCAGCGCAGCCATGAAGGGGCCGCCGCCGGCCTTCGGCTCTTCGGCCGTGCCCCACACCTCGGTCAGCGAATACCAGTAGGGATGGTTGTCGCGCACCGACACCGCGGCATAGAGCCGGTAGGCGAAGCGGTTGCGCCACAGGCTGCCGCCGATGCCGAAGCGGCCGTTGTAGTCGACCGCGCTGCGGCCGAGCCACAGGGCGTCGGCCAGGTAGGGGTTCTGCTGCGAAAGTGAACGGAAGTCGTTGGCACGGACATCGCCGTCGAGCTCCACAAAGGGCTTGAGACCCGCCGTCCCGAGGTTGAAATCGAGCCTGAGGTAGGGAATCACGTAGTCGCCCGTCTCGGTGGCGTCCGTCTGCACCCGGTCGTGGTAGTAGTCCGCCCCGACGTCGAGGCGCACCGCCCCGCCGCGCAGCCCGTAGCGGAGCCCGACGCGCAGCTGCTGCTGCCGCAGGTCCCGAAGGAGCTTCTGCCCGGCGAGATAGTCGTACCCGCCGCCCAGCTCGATGCGGTGACGTCCGAAGGCGCGGGCCAGGCGCAGCGATCCGCCGAGCGACGTCTGCCGCATCGACTTCTCGACGCTGCGGTAGGCGGCGTCGAAGCCGTCGGCCGTCTGCTCGAACCCGACCTCATACATGTCGGGCGCCCCGGAGTAGAGGTCGCCGTGCAGGGCGATCTCGAAGTTCAGGCGGCTCAAGTCCTCGAAGTCGTCGCCGAAGCGGAGGTTGACGGCCGCATCGCCATACATCACCCGCGCCCCGGGCTTGAGGGCCGGGACGAGCGCCGGATCGGCATACAGTCCGTAACGGTGGTATATCCGGTGGTCGTAGAAGAGGTCGCCCTCAAGCATGTGCCGGCCCAGGTACTTGCCCGCGGCCGCACCGATGCGGTTGGTCATCCACCACGAATCGTTGCTTACGCCGAAGTCGTTGCGCACGTCGGCATAGCGCCCCTCGTGGTTCAGATAGCCCATGACATAGCCCGTCGAGGGGTTCTGCGACGAGGCGTAGAAGTCTACCACCGAGTTGAGCGGATAGCCTGCCCCGACCTTCAGGTAACAGGGCAGCGGACGGTTGAACTCCCAGTAGGTCACCGTCGCCGGGCGGAAGGGCCGCGTGGCGAGGGTCGTGCGCAGCGACAGCGGCGTGACCGTATAGTCGATCTCGGGACGCAGCTTCACCGTATCGGTCATGTCGGGTTCGATGCGCAGCTTCTCGGCACTCCCGACACTCGGGACGTAGGCCTTCGTGACCTCGACCTGTTTCTCGACCTGGGCCGCGGCACTCCACGGCAGCGCCGCCAGCAGCAGGGCGGCAAGGATGATCTTCTTCATCGTCAGTTCAGTTTTCGGATACGCTCTTTGGCCTCATCCACGATGCCGTCGTCGGCGGGCGAATAGCCGTCCGCCACGCTCTGATAGGTCGCGCGGGCCTGGAAATTGTCGCCCTTGCGGACGTAGACGTCGCCCAGCAGCAGGTAGGCCTTGGCCAGCCAGTAGGCCTGCGGCTCGCGCTCGGAATAGTCGAAGACAGCCTTCTCGGTGGCATCCAGATCGCCCCGCTCGAAGAGCTCCTCGATCACGTAGTAGGCGGCCTCGGAGCCCTGCGGCGTGCGGACCTCCGCGGAGAGCTCGCGGTAGAGCTTCCCGGCCTCGGTGCGACGGCCCGACCGGCGCAGCACCCCGGCCCAGGCGTATTTGGCCTCGCGCAGCGCCGTCTCTCCGGCATCGTCGTGCGCACAGACATCCGCGGCCATCGTCTCGATCCGCGCGGCATCGCCCCCGGCCACCGTCGCACGGACGTAGCCCGTCATGGCGGCCTCGCGGCCCGAAGCCGTCGTCGCCACGTCGTAGAGGCGGCGGTAGGCCGCGGCGGACTCGTCGTAGCGGCCCGCCTCGAAGGTCAGCGAGGAGAGCTGCTCGAGCACCTGCACCGTATACTGGTTCGTGCCCTGCGCGGCGAGCGTCGTGAGCGTGCCGATGGCCTCGTCGCGCCGGTTCTGCCGCAGGTAGCAGTCACTCAAATAGTAGAGCGCGTCGGTCACGTAGTACCCCTTGGGATAGTTCTCCACGTAGCCGCGCAGCGAGCGGACCGCCGGCTCCTCCGACCCCTCGAGGTAGAGCGCGCGGGCGGCGGCGAAGGTCAGCGAGTCGCGCGAGAGGGCCGTCAGGTCGCTCTCCATGCCGGCCCGGGCGGCATAGTCGAAGTAGGCGTCGACGTTGCCGTCCGAGACGTAGATCTCGCGGATGCCCTGCATGGCGGCCTTCGCCTCGGAGGACTGCGGCGACGCGGCGACGACCATGTCGTAGTATTTCAGCGACTTCTGCTTGTCACCCAGATTCAGGTAGGCAAGGCCCAGGTCCGAAAGGGCCTGCGCCCGGCGCGGCGAGGAGGGATAGTCGGCGATGAAGCGTTCAAGCTGCTTCGCACCGTCGGCATAGCGCTGCTCGGCGATGTAGCTGCGGCCCAGCTCGTAGGAGGCGGCATCGACGTAGTCGCCGCGGCCGTCCGCCAGGATCTGGCGCAGTGCCTGCTGCTTCTCCGACGTGCGGCCCAGAATGCCGAGCGTCACGGCCCGCTTGTAGCGGGCGTAGTGCATCTCGGGCGTCGCCAGCGCAATCGCGCGGTCGTACTCCTTGACCGCCCGGTCGAACTCGCGGTCGCTGTAACGCACGTCGCCGAGCCGGTTGCAGGCATCGGCCCGGTAGCTATCGCGCGCGGAGTAGGCCGCCAGGAACTTGTCGAAGGCCGCCCCGGCCTGCGGCATGTCGCCGCGCACGAAGGAGCAGTAGCCGAGGTTGTACCACGCCAGCGCATATTCGCGCTCGGTGCGCGGCGCCCGCTTCAGGTAGGCGTTGTACTTGGCCGCGGCGACCGTATGGTCGCCCTGCGCAAAGGCGATCTCACCCTGCCAGAAGTCGTTGAGCGCCGTATACTTGGGGCTGACGTTCACGGCGGCCGACTCGGTCAGGTAGCGCCGTGCGGCGGCCAGGTCGCCCTCTTCGTAGGCCTCCAGTCCGCGGAAATAGGAGATCTTCTGCAGCGCCGCCCGGATGTCGGCATCCTGCGTCGGCATCGCCTTGATGGCGCGGTAGGCGGCGTCGTAGTCGTGCGAATTGTAGTAGGCGGCGATGAGCAGCGTGCGCGCCTCCGGGGCCCGCGGCGAGGAGGGATAGCGCTCCAGATAGCGCGAGAGCAGGTTGATCGCCCCGTTGAAGGCCCCGCCACCCAGTTCATATTGCAGCTTGGCGTAGTTGAAGAGGGCATCCTCGGCAATCGCGGCGTCGAACTTCTCGTCGGCCGCCATGGCGAAGGCCTGCATCGCCCCCTGCTTGTCGCCCGCGCGCAGGTAGCAGTCGGCCAGGTGGTAGGAGGCATTCTGCGTCAGCTCGTCCTCCGCACCGCACGCCTTGCGCAGCCACTCGGCCGCCTCGGCATAGCGCGCCGTGCGGTAGAGCGAGAAACCCTTGAGGTAGCAGTCGTCGCGGTCCGTCTCGCCGCCCGTCTCCGCATAGGCCTCGAGGTGTTCGAGCGTGCGGTTGTAGTCGTCCAGATGGAACCACGACTCGGCGATGACCCGCTCGAGCTCCGCACGGCGTTCGGGCACGGCGCGGCGGACCAGCTCGTCACCGTGGTCGACGACGTAGCGGTAGTTGCCCTCGAGGAACTCGATCTGGAGCAGGTAGTACGGCACGACCGAGCGGTAGGCGTCGCTCTGCTGCAGAGCCGAGAAGCCCTGCCGCGCCCGGCCGTAGCGCCCCTTCGCGTAGTCGATGTAGGAGCGGTAGTAGAGCGCATGGTCGGCATATTCGCTGCGGTCGCCGATGCGGTCGAAATGGTCGTAGGCCCGGTCGTAGTCGCCCCCGGCGAACTCGACATAGCCCATGCGGATGTCGTACTGCTCGCGGCGCGAGCGGCTCAACGCCCGGTAGTCGGTCCGCTCGAAGTATTCGCGCGCACGCCGCATGTCGCCGATCGTGCAGTAGAACGACGCCAGCGAGAAGCGCACGTCGTTGCCGAAGACCGAGTCGGGATAGCGCTCCTCGAACTCCCGGAGCGACGCCTCGGCATCGGCCGCGCCCAGCTCCACGGCGCAGGCCGCCAGGTAGAAGTCGACCTCCTGCCGGAGCAGCAGCTCCTCGGGGGTCAGCGCCTGCCGCGCCCGGAGAAACTCGTGCCGGGCATCGCTCCACCGGCCGCAGTCGAAGAGGTCGCGCCCCCGGTCGAGAGCCGCGGGCCGCTGCGCCGCCTGCGCTGCTGCGGTGCAGAGCGCCAGGGCGAGAGTCAGCAACAGGATTTTCGTTTTCCGCATAGAGACATTTTCTTGATGACGGGCAAAGATACGAATTTTTGCCCATCCGTCCGCTACCCAAGGAACGGAATTTGCCGTGCGGATATTGTCGAACCATAAAACCGAATACGATGACTGAAAAGGTAACACTGGAAATCGCACCCGACGGAGGATACCGCATCCTCGACGGCCGGACGTGCGACAGGATGACGCCGCGCGAGCTGCTGCTCCTGGCCGCGGCCCGTTGTGCCGCGGAGACGGCCCTAATGATCATGCACAAGGAGCAGCTGACGCCGCGCCATTTCGAGATCACCTCATCGGGCAGCCTGACCGACGAGGCGGCGCAGATCGAACCGTCGTTCGGTTCCTTCCACCTGGTCTACCGCATCGAATGCGCCTCGGAGGAGGAGCAGGCCAAGGCGGGGCGCGCCGTCAGGCTCACGCAGGAGAAATACTGCGGCATGGTGCGCATGCTTGCACGCATCGGTCCCGTGACGCACGAGACGGCCGTGGTCACGACCCAGCCGGCCGGCGTATGACCCGATGCGGACCTTCGTGACGACGGGCGGCGGGGAGTACCCTGCCGCCCGTCGTTTCAGCGCGCCGTGATGCGGGCGTAGTCCGAGACCGCCACGGCGTAGTTGTAGTGGGCACGGATGGCGTTCGTGTAGAGCTGGATCCAGCTCAACTGCGCCTGCAGGACGTCGAGCACCGTGGCCAACCCCTCGCCGTAGGAGTAGGTGCTGATCGAGAGGTTCTCGCCCGCGATGCGCAGGCTCTCCTCCGAGGCGTCGACCTGGGCGCGGCTCTGCACAAGGGCCGTCCAGCCGTTCATCTCCTCGAGAACGATCTCGTCGTAGAGCTGTGCCGCACGCCACTCGGCCTGCCGCCGCACGGACTGTGCCGCACCCACGGCCCGGCGGCGCTCGCCCCAGTGGAAGATCGGCACCGAGAGCTTCACGAAGGCCGAGCCATCAAGCGACGTGCGGCCCGTGCGGTTGGGCGTGTCGGGCTGCCACGAGCCGCCCACGCCGACGCTCAACTGCGGGTTGTAGGGGGCCCGTGCAGCCTCAACGGCCGCCTGCGCCTGTTCGGTGCGCAGCTGCGCGGCGGCGTAGTCCGCCCGGTCGGACGGCAGCTGCGCCGCCTCGACGCGCCGGGGCATCGGCAGCGAATCGCGGATGCCCTGCGCCAGCCTTACGCCGCGTGTCGCCTCCTCGCCGCACAGCACGTTGAAGTTGTGCTGCGCCACCTCGCGGCGCTGCTCGACCGACACCAGCTCGAACTCCGCCTCGCTCAACCGCGCGTCGATCATCAGCACGTCACCCCGGGCGATGAGCCCCTCGGCGAAGCGACGGTCGACGACCTGCTTGAGCGAGCGGATGATGGCGACGTACTGCCGCATGGCCTCGGCATAGAGCTCCGCGGCCGAGAGGCTCCAGTAGGCATAGTCGGCGGCATAGCGGACCTCGAGCTGCGAGAACTCCTCGTCGCAGAGCGCGATGTCGTACCCCGCCTCGGCGCTGTGCACCGAGGCCCGCACGGCCCCGCCGCCGTAGAGCGTCTGCACGATCTGCGGCAGCAGGCTGAAGGTCCAGCGCTCGACCCCGTCGTGATGGCGCGCCGAGAGCGAGAAGCTGCCGTCGGCCGCCAGACGCGGCAGCCGCTCCGTGCGGGCCTGTCCGAGCGTTTGGGCCGCGGCGTCGACCTGCGCCGCGGCGACCTTGAGCTGGCGGCTGTAGCCGGCCACGGCCGCGCGGTAGTCGTCGAGCGTCGTCTGCGCGCACAGGGGCGCGGCGACAAGGAACAGAAGGGCTGTGCAGAGGGTTTTCATGGCTTGCGGATGTGATAGAAGAGCGCATAGACGACCGGCAGCACGCAGACCGTGAGCAGCGTGGCGACGAAGAGCCCGCCCATGATCGTGGCGGCCATCGCGCCGAACATCGCGTCGAAGAGCAGCGGCAGCATGCCGAGGATCGTCGTGCCGGAGGCCATCGCCACGGGGACGATGCGGCTGCGCGTCGCCTCGACGAGCGCCTCGTAGGGCGAACGCCCCGCGGCGCGCAGCGTGCCGATCTGTTCGACGAGCACCACGGCGTTCTTGATGTTCATGCCCACGAGCCCCAGCAGCCCGAGCAGCGAGAAGAAGTTGAAGACCTTGCCCGTCACGGCAAGGCCCGCCACCACGCCGATGAAGATGAGCGGGATCATCAGCAGGATCACCGCCGGATCGCGGTAGTTGCGGAACAGCAGCAGCAGGACCGTGAAGATCAGCACCAGCGTCAGCGGCAGGTAGCGCGCCAGCGCGGCGTTGGACTCCTGCCGGCTCTCCTGCTCGCCGAAGACGCGCATCGCATAGCCGTCGGGCAGTGCGACCGTGCGTTCGATCTCCCGGCGCAGCGTCGTGAAGAGCTCCATGGTGTTGACCCCGCGCGCTGGGTCGCACTGCGCCCGCATCACGCGCTGGCGGTTGTAGCGCTTGATGACGCCGCTGCGGAACTCGAAACGGAAGCCGTCGACGGCCTGCGCGATCGGGAAGACCCGCCCGGCGGGCGTGAAGATCGGCAGCGACTGGAGGTTGGTCAGGTTGTAGTCGCCGATGTTCTCGTCCTTGAGCAGAATTGGCAGGAAGAGGTCGCCCTCGCGGTATTCACCCAGGCGATAGCCCTGCGTGGCGATGGTCAGGCCGCGGGCCAGCTGGCTGCGCGTGATGCCGATGCGCTGCCCCTTCATCTGCGAATAGAGGGGCTGCCACGTCGGGATGCGGTTGCCCCAGCCGTTGCGGATGTTCACGGCGCCGGGCGTGCGCCGCATGATGGCCTCGGCCCGGGCCGTCAGCGCGCGCAGCGTGTCGATGTCGTCGCCGATGAATCCGAACTCGATGGCCGCGTCGGGCACGGGCGAGAGCTTGAAGAGCGACGAGCGCAGCCACACGTCGGGGAAGTTCGCCTCGACGTAGGCGCCAAAGCGCTCCTCGACCGCGACCGTCTGCCGTCGGTCGTGCACCTCGACAAGGATGTTGCCGAAGTTGGGCCGCAGCGAGACGCTGCTGCTGGCCAGGTAGTAGCGCGGCGGCGTGGCGCCCATCGTCATCGAGACGCACTTCACCTCGGGCTGCGCCTGCAGCCACGCCTCCATGCGGAGCAGGTTCTCCTCCGTGGCGCGGATGTCGTACCCCTCGGGCAGCAGCACGTCGGCCCGGAAGTAGGGTTTGTCGAGCGACGGAAAGAAGTTCTGCGGCATGCGCCCCATGACGGCGAGCGACGCGGCGAAGAGCACGACGACCCCGGCCACGACCGTCCACCGCCGGCGCAGCAGCGCCGCCAGCAGGCGGTCGAACGCCCGGTAGAACTTCGTGTCGTAGGGGTCGTGCACGGCCTTTTCGGTGCGGAGCATGAAATTGCCGAACAGGGGCGTCTGCGTCAGGGCCAGCACCCAGCTCAAGAGCAGCGAGAGGGCCAGCACGACGAAGAGCGGCTTGACGATCTCGGCGACGGACGACGGCGCGAGGTAGAGCGGCAGGAACGAACAAACGGCGATGAGCGTGGCGCCCAGCAGGCTCCAGCGCGGGGCGTTGGCCCCGTCGACGAAGGCCTGCCGCCGCGCGATGCCCCGCAGCATGGCCTGCCGGGCGTTGTCCGTCACGACGATGGCGTTGTCGACAAGCATGCCCATGGCGATAATGAAGCCCGCGAGCGACGTGCGGTTCAGCCCCTCGCCGAGCAGCTGCATGAGCAGCAGCGTCCCGCCGATCGAGAAGAGCAGCGAACTGCCGATGAGCACCCCGGAGCGGGCCCCCATCACAAGCATGATGACCAGGATGACGATCCCGACCGACTCGGCCAGGTTGAGCACGAAGGTGCGGTTGGCCTCGCGGGCGATGCGGTTCTCGGGATAGAGCACCGCAAGGTCCATGCCCACGGGCATGCGGGCGACGAGCGCCGCCAGCACGGCGTCGATGCGCTCGCCGGTCCGCACGACGTCGACCTGCTCCTCGGTCGAGATGCCGATGCCGATGGCGCGCCGCCCGTTGACGCGCATCAGCGTCTGCGGCGGATCGACATACCCGCGTTCGATGCGGGCGATGTCGCCCAGACGGTACTGCCTGCCCGAGGAGGAGATCAGCAGCTGGTCGGCGATGTCCTCCAGCGAGCGGTAGGTCCCCGACTCGAGAATCCGGATGCGGAGCGCCCCGGCCTGCTTCTCGCCGCTGTCCACGACGGCATTCTGCTGCGAGATGGTCTGCACGACGGTTTCGGGTCGGATCGAGAAGTTGGCCAGCGCCGCGAGGCTGACGTAGACGTTCACGACGGGCGTCTGCTCGCCGAAGAGCGTCACCTTGCGCACGCCGCCGACGGTCACGACATGGGTCTTGATGCGCTGCGCCCAGTCGCGCAGTTCGGACCACGAGAAGCCCTCGTCGGCCGAAAGTCCGTAGTAGATGCCGAAGACGTCGCCGAAGTCGTCGGCCACGGTGATGCGCGACGCCTCCGCGGGCAGCTGCGCCTGGACGTTGAGCACCTTGCGGCGCAGCTCGTCCCACAGCTGCGGGATGTCGCGCGCCGGGGTCGCCGGGTCGAGCTCGACGAGGATTTTCGAGAGTCCGTAGCGGGACTCGGAGGTGATCTTGTGCACGCGCCGCATCGACTGCACCTCGCGTTCGACGGGCTCGGTGACGAGCTGCTCGACCTCGGCGGGCGTGGCGCCCGGGTAGCGGCAGAGCAGCGAGGCGCTCTTGATGACGAAGGTCGAATCCTCCTTCTTGCCGAGCGTCGCGAAGCCCGCCACGCCCCCCACGAGCAGTACGAGCAGGAAGAACCACACCACGCGGGCGTTCTTCAGGGCATATTCGGGCAGGTTCATGGCTTGTCGCTCATTATGCGCACCGGCTCCCCCTCGCGCAGCTGATAGACCCCGGCCGTCACGACGCGCTCGCCGGGTTCGACGCCGCTGTCGACGATGACGCGGTCGCGGCCGTAGAGCCCGCCGAGCGTCACGGCGCGCCGCTCGACCCGCTCGCCGTCACCGACGATCCAGACGTAATCCCCGCCCTCGGCCGGTGCGCAGACGGCCGTCAGCGGCAGCGACACGGCATCCGCAACGGGGTCGGCCGTGCGCATGGTGACGGTGCACGACATGCCCGGAGAGATGCGGTAGCGCGCCGTATCGACCCCTTCGAGCGTCAGCGAGACCGGAAAACCCGAGGCGTCGGACGACGTGCGGGCATAGTCCTTGAGCCGCGCCGCGAACACCACGCCGCGGTAGTTGTCGAACGCCACGTCGAAGTGCGTCGAGGGGCGCGCGAGGGCATCGAGCGCGCTCTCGGGCAGGGTGAACTTCACGGTCGAGGTCTCGGGCGCCACCAGCCGCAGGATCGTCTGTCCGGACTGCACGCGCTCGTACTTGTCGACGTATGCCGCCTCGATGACCCCGGCGAACGGGGCCCGCAGCCGCGTCTCCTGCAACAGGTCCGTCGCATTCTCATACGACGAGCGGGCCTGCGCATAGCGCGTCTGCGCCGCCTCGGCCTCCTGCCGCGAGACGGCCTCGTGCTGCAACAGCCGCTGCATGCGCTGCATCTGCGAGCGCGCCTCCTCGTAGGCCGAGCGCTGGGCCGCGACCTGCAGCTCGACATCCCGGGGATCAAGTTCGGCGAGCAGCTGCCCCCGGGCCACGGCCTCGCCCTGCGAAACGGGGATGTCGAGCACCTGCCCCGAGAGCTTGAAGGCCAGATTGACGGCATCGTCGGGCGTGGCCAGCCCCGCAAAGTCGCGGTCGATGAACCCGGCCCGCACGGCCGTCTCGACCTTGACGGGGCGCACCGAACCGACCGGCACGCTCCTGCCGCCGCAGGCCGCCGCCGCACAAGACATCACAAAGAAGAGAAACCGGCGCATACGAAAAAAGTTGACTCCGACAATTCGGAGTCAACTTTCATACCATTGTGCGCCGCAGGGCCCCTACGGCCGAATATCGCGACAATTCCTTTTAGCCGAGATCGTTCCGTCGTCGAGGACGACCAGCCCGTTGTCGGCCCGCAGCAGGGTCTTCATCGTCGAGGCGTCGATGTTGTAGCAAGGAACCTCCCCCGAGCCGAAATCGTGGCTGTAAACATCGTAGAGCGGCTGCGGCGTCAGGCAAACGACCGCGGCGCCCTCCTCCGCAGCGCGCGCAACCAGCCGCGCCATGCGGCGCGCGCAGCTGCGCGGCAGGCGATCGAACGACGTCACGCAGAGCATGTAGAGACGCCCAGGCGTCGAGAGCACCTCCTCGGTGGCATCGCCGTCGGCGCCGTGCAGCGCGAACTCGCTCACCAGCGGCCGGATTGCAGGCTCCTCGCTCGTCGTGCGCGTATCGACCCACTCCCACTTCGTCTCGTCCTGCCACTCCGTGTCGTCGAGCGTGAACTCGCGCTCGCGGCCCGTGCGGCGGTTGCGGTAGACGAGCACCGTCTCGGTCTCGGTCTCGCCGGCCCCGATCTCGGGAGCCCGCTTCGCCTCGAGGATATTGACCCCGACCTTGTAGGGCAGGAAGTCGACGAGCGGCAGGTGGCGGTAGCAGTAGTAGCCCAGATACATCGACAGGCAGAAGAAGGCCACCGTCAGGCACACCTCCAGCGGGTTGAATGCGAAGATGCGGTCGGGCCGGTAGCGCCACCAGACGACAAGGGCCATGGCCAGCAGCACGACGTTCTTCGCAAAGGTCTCCCACGGCGAGAGCTTCAGCGCCTCGCCGAAGCAGCCGCAGTCCTCGACGGGGATGAGCGTGGCGCTCAACAGGGTCAGCAGCGTGAAGAAGCAGAGCGACAGCACCGCGAAGATCGAGATGAGCCGGATGCGCACCTTGAAAAGAAGCATGCAGCCCATCATCAGCTCGGCGCCGCACAGCCAGATCGAGAAGGCCATCGACCCCCACTGCAGGTACTCCATGCCGTAGATCGAGAGGTACTCGTTGACCTTCAGCGCCGTGCCCCACGGGTCGATCACCTTCGTGAAGCCCGAGAAGATGAACGTGAAGGCGAGCACCAGGCGGCAGATGCGCGACAATATCTTGAATCCGCGTTTGTTTCTCATCGTTTTCCGAGCACGGGGGTCAGCTCCGCGCGTATTTTTTCAAAAATTTCCTCGGGCGACGCCATGGTTCCCGCGGCATTGCTGCAATCCACGACGCGCAGCGTCGGATCGGCAGCCGCCGCTTCGAGATAGACCTCGCGCACGCGCCGCTGCAGGTCGAGCGACGCCTCGTGAATATCCTCCGCACCGTGCAGGTAGGCGCGGTCGTCGCCCGCGCGCTGCTCCGTGAGCTTGCGCTCGGTGAAGGCGAAGGGCACGTCGAGGAAGAGCGACAGATCGGGACGCGGCAGGGCGTTGTGTCCGAACTCCAGGTCGAGGATCCAGCGGGCCAGGCGGCGGCGCGGCTCCCCCTCGGGCAGCTTGGCGCATTGGAAACCGACGTTCGAATAGACGTAGCGGTCGAGCACCACGGCGCGTCCTTCGGCAAGCCAGTTGCGGATCTGCCCCGCCGCCTCGGCGCGGTCCCCGGCGAAGAGCAGCGCCACGAGGTAGGGATCCACCTCCCCGACGCCGCCGAACTCGCCGCGCAGGAAGCGGGCGATCAGCTCGCCGTAAACAGGCGCGTCGAAGCGCGGGAAATGGATATACTCGCTGCGCAGGCCGCTCGCCGAGAGCAGCTCGCGCAACAGACGGACCTGGGTCGACTTGCCCGCTCCGTCCAGTCCTTCGAGTACGATGAACATCGGTTCCTTGCGTTTATTGTGGTTTCGTTTCGGTTCTCGCCTACTGGCGCAGCATGCGCACGGCCCGCGCAACACCGGCGGCCAGCGCATCCACCTCCGCTTCGGTGTTGTAGAGCGCGAACGACGCGCGACACATGCCCGTCACGCCGTAATGGTCCATCACCGGCTCGGCACAGTGGTGTCCCGTGCGGACGGCGATGCCCAGCTTATCGAGGATCATCCCCATGTCGTAGGGGTGCACCCCCTCGACGTTGAACGACACGATGGCGCACTTGTCCGCCGTCGTGCCGTAGATGCGCAGTCCGTCGATCGCCCCGAGGCGTTCGGTCGCCCGGTCGAGCAGCGCCCGTTCGTGGGCCTCGACCTCCGCGGGATCGAACTGCTGCACATACCGCACCGCCTCGCCCAGCCCGATGGCCCCGACGAAGTTGGCCGTTCCGGCCTCGAACTTCAGCGGCACGGGGGCATAGGTCGTGCGGGCGAAGGTCACGCGGTCGACCATGTCGCCGCCCCCGAGGAACGGGGGCATGGCATCGAGCAGCGCCCGCTTGCCGTACAGCACGCCGATGCCGGTCGGGCCGTAGAGCTTGTGGCCCGAGAAGGCGTAGAAGTCGCAGTCGAGCGCCTGCACGTCCACGCCGCCGTGCACCACGCCCTGGCAGCCGTCGACGACGACGACCGCCCCGACGGCATGGGCCGCGCGGATAACGGGGCGCAGGTCGGGCCGCGTGCCGAGCGTATTGGAGGCCTGCGTCACGGCGACGACGCGCGTGCGTGCGTCGAGCAGCGATTCGAGCAGGTCGGTGCGCAGCGCCCCCTCGTCGTCGAAGGGCAGCATGCGCAGCTCGGCCCCCTTGCGCTCGGCGAGCAGCTGCCACGGCACGAGGTTCGAGTGGTGTTCCATCTCGCTGACGACGATGTTGTCGCCCGCATGCACGAAGCGCTCGCCCCAGGCGTAGGCCACCGTGTTGAGCGACGCCGTGGCCCCGGCCGTGAAGACCACCTCCTCCTTCGCCGCGGCGCCCAGGAAGGCGGCAATCCGCTCGCGGGCCGCCTCGTAGCGCGTCGTGGCCTCCTCCGAGAGCAGGTGCACGCCGCGGTGGATGTTGGCATTCAGCTCGCGGTGCAGCCGGTCGACGGTCTCGATCACCGACAGGGGCTTCTGCGCCGTGGCTCCGTTGTCGAGGTAGACCAGCGGCCGCCCGTAGACTTCGCGTGCGAGGATCGGAAACTCCCCGCGTATCTTTTCAATGTCCAGCATCGTCACATCCGTTTCATTTTCGCGGCGACCGCCTCCAGCAGCGCCTCGCCCAGCGGCTCGATGCCGCAGCGGCGCACGATGTCGCCGACGAACCCTTCGATCTGCAGCCGCCGGGCCTCGGCTTCACTCAAGCCCCGCTGCCGCATGTAGTAGACCGCTTCGGCATCCATCTGCCCGACCGTTGCGCCGTGCGAGCACTTCACGTCGTCGGCGTAGATCTCCAGCTGCGGCCACGTCGTGATGCGCGCCGTGTCGCTCAGGAGGATGTTGCGGCTCTGCTGCTGCGCGTCGGTGCGCTGGGCATCCTGCGCCACGTAGACCAGCCCGTGGAACTCGCCCACGGCCCGGCCCCCGGCCACGCCCTTCACGCACGACTCGCTCCGGCAGTCGGAGACGTTGTGCGCCGTATGCAGCCGCACGACGCAGTGCTCCTCGTCCGCGGCGAGGAAGACCCCGCCCAGCGTATTTTCGGCCCCGCGGCCGTTCAGGTCGATGCGGTAGGCGGCATTGGCGCTCGCCAGCTGCACCGTCGTGATGCGGCAGTCGCTCCGGGCCGCCTGCGCCACGGCCACCTCGGCGAAGGCCTCGGCCGTGAAGAGCTCTGTAAGCTCGAGCCGCGCCCCCTCGCCCAGCGTGCAGCGCAGCGCCGAGAGCTCGGGCGAGGTGTGCAGCACGACGAGCCGCGCCGCGCCGCCCGCGGCGACCTGCACGTCGAGATGCCGCGGATCGACGGCCGCATAAGGCTCCGTCACGCACTGCGTGATGCGGAGCAGCTCCTCCCCCGCCGGGCGGAAGCCGCGAAGGATGTCAGGCAGCGTCGTCATTCGTTTCCGTACTCGTTGATGATGCGGTCGTAGCCCTCCTTCTCCAGATCGAGGGCCAGCGACTTGTCGCCCGTGTAGATGATGCGCCCCTTGTAGAGCACGTGCACCACGTCGGGCACGATGTAGTCCAGCAGGCGCTGGTAGTGCGTGATGACCACCGTGGCATTCTGCGGCGTATGGAGCTTCGTCACGCCCGTGGCGACGATGCGCAGGGCGTCGATGTCGAGGCCCGAGTCGGTCTCGTCGAGGATCGCCAGCTTCGGCTCGAGCATCGCCATCTGGAAGATCTCGTTCTTCTTCTTCTCGCCGCCCGAGAAGCCCTCGTTCACGGCGCGCGACGTGAGCTTCGGGTCGAGCTCCACGACGGCGCTCTTCTCGCGCATCAGGCGCAGGAACTCGGCCGCCGTGAGGGGCTCTTCACCGCGGAACTTGCGGTGCTCGTTCACGGCCAGCTTCATGAAGTTGGCCATCGTGACACCCGGAATCTCCACCGGATACTGGAAGCCGAGGAAGAGCCCCAGCCGGGCACGGTCCTCGATCGACATGGCGAGCAGGTCCTCGCCCAGGAAGCGTACCGAGCCCTCCGTGACGGTATACTTGGCATTTCCGGCCAGCACCGAGGCGAGCGTCGACTTGCCCGAGCCGTTCGGGCCCATGATGGCGTGAACCTCGCCGGCGCGGACCTCCAGGTCGATGCCGCGGAGAATCTCCTTGCCCTCGACCGACGCATGCAGATTTTTTACGCTTAACATATCTGTCTTGTCATTTCTATTTATCCTTTTTACATTTTCACATCCGGAATGTCTCCGGAAATTCTGTCAGGGTGCCGCCGGATCTTCACGGGCCGCTCCGGAGCCTCGTCCGGATCTTCCCGGATACCCTCCATGTCCCGCCGGCGACCTTCCCGCACGCGGCTGGGAACTTCCATGCCCCGCCAACGCCTTCCTGCGCACGATCGGGAGCCTTTCGGCAAGCCCCGGTCCACCGACCCCTCGCGGCCGCTACCCTACCGTGCCCTCGAGCTGCAGGGCCAGCAGTTTCTGCGCCTCGACGGCGAACTCCATGGGCAGCTTCGCCAGCACCTCGCGGGCGTAGCCGTTGACGATCAGCCCCACGGCATCCTCGGTCGACAGTCCGCGCTGGTTGCAGTAGAAAAGCTGGTCGTCCGAGATTTTCGACGTCGTCGCCTCGTGCTCCACGACGGCCGTGCGGTTGCGGCAGTCGATCTCGGGGAAGGTGTGGGCGCCGCAGCGGTCACCGATCAGCAGCGAGTCGCACTGCGAATAGTTGCGCGCATGCTCCGCCCCCTTGGCCACGCGCACCAGACCCCGGTAGGCATTCTGGCTCCGGCCCGCGGAGATACCCTTCGAGACGATGCGGCTGCGCGTGTTGCGGCCGATGTGGATCATCTTCGTGCCGGTATCGGCCTGCTGGAAGTTGTTGGTCATGGCCACCGAGTAGAACTCCCCGACGGAATTGTCGCCGGCGAGGATGCAGCTCGGGTATTTCCACGTGATGGCCGAGCCGGTCTCGACCTGCGTCCACGACAGGCGCGCGTTCTCGCGGCACAGGCCGCGCTTGGTGACGAAGTTGTAGACGCCGCCGCGCCCCTCGCGGTCGCCCGGATACCAATTCTGCACCGTGGAATACTTCACCTCGGCGTCGCGCTCGACGACGATCTCGACGACGGCCGCATGCAGCTGGTTCTCGTCGCGCTGCGGCGCCGTGCACCCCTCGAGGTAGCTCACGTAGGCCCCCTCGTCGGCGACGATGAGCGTGCGCTCGAACTGCCCCGTGCCGGCGGCGTTGATGCGGAAGTAGGTCGACAGCTCCATCGGGCACCGCACCCCCTTGGGGATGTAGCAGAACGACCCGTCGGAGAAGACCGCGGCGTTCAGCGCGGCGTAGAAGTTGTCGGTATAGGGAACGACGCTCCCGAGGTACTTTTTCACCAGGTCGGGATGGTCGCGCAGCGCCTCCGAAATTGAACAGAAGATGATCCCCTTCTCGGCAAGCGTCTCCTTGAAGGTGGTCTTCACCGAGACGGAGTCCATCACGGCATCGACCGCCACGCCCGCCAGCGCCATCTGCTCCTCGAGCGGAATGCCCAGCTTGTCGAACGTGCGCTTGAGTTCGGGGTCGACCTCGTCCATCGAGCCGAGCTTCTTGCGGGACTTCGGCGCCGCATAGTAGATGATATCCTGAAAGTCGATCTCCGGGATCGTCAGATGCGCCCACGTCGGGGGTTCGAGCGTCAGCCAGTGCCGGTAGGCCGCCACGCGGCGCTCGGTCATCCACGCCGGCTCGCCCTTCTTTGCGGAGATCAGGCGCACAACCTCCTCCGAGAGCCCCTTGCCGATGGTCTCGGTCTCGATCTGCGAGGTGAAGCCGTACTTGTACTCCTGCTCCCCGATATTTTCCAATAGGTCTTTCTCTTTTCCTGCCATACGAGCAAAATATCGTACAAAGGTAAAAAATCTAATCCGAATTTCATAATCGCACCGGGCAAATACGGTACCGCGGACCAGCGCAGCGGCAAAAAAAAGGGAGCGCGGACTGCTCCGCGCTCCCTGCCGTTGTTTTCGGTATCGGATTACTTCTCGCCGACGATCACGGCATTGGTGATCTTGGCATCACCGCCGCCGATCGTGATCTTGAAGTAGGGCTTGCCAGCCGTGTCGTACCTGTAGTATCCGGCATAGGTGCCCTCGCCTTCGGCCACCGTCGGAATCTCAAGGGCCGTGAAGTCCGTGCCGTTGTCCGAAGTGCTGACGGTCGGAACCTTCGAGCCGTCCACGATCTTCAGGTAGATCGTCGAGATGGCCCCCAGCGAAGAGTCGTTCTTCAGGTAGGTCTCGATCGCAAGGCCCTTCTTGATGTACATCGAGCTCGAGGAGGCCGCCATGGCCGATCCGAAAGTGATGCCCTGATAGGTCCAGGTCTGGATGTAGGGCTTGCTGCTCGAGGTCGAGAACTTCGTCATCGCATCCTCCGAGGCCGTACCGTCCATCTCCGTACCGGTGAGAATCTGGATCTCGTCACCCACGTGGTTCTTGATCAGGTCGTAGCTCAGCTCCACATTGTAGGGCTGCGTCTGCACACCCGAGTTGTCAGGCTCCCACGACAGACCGTAGACATTGATCGTGGCATAGCAGTAGATGTAGATCGTCGTCTCGCCCGAGAGGTCGGTGAACTTCACCGTCTTGGCCTCGCCGTCCGACGAGGTCGGGCAGGCTTCGCGCAGGTACTCCTTGCCGTTGGCGCTCACGCCCACTTCGCGCGTGGCGTCCGAGCTGCTGCTCGAAATGGCCTTCACGGTCAGCGTACCGTTGCCGCTCACGCGCAGAGCCAGGGCACGCAGCGTCGGCGTCACATCCTCCAGCGTACTCTTGTCGTTGAACTTGATGCGGTCCACCGGCTCGCCCTGGTCGCCGATCGAGTGCTCGATGGTCATGTGCTTCGAGTCGCTGGCCAGGAACTGGAGGTTGCCGAAGACGGACGTCTCCTTGATGTCACCGGCCGGGAAGGACGAGGCGTCGGCGATGTTCCACGTGTAGGCCGACGATACGGTCGTCAGCACACCCTTGATCGTGATCGTCACGCTGGCAGCCTCCGAGTCGAGCCAGTTGAGCGAGCCCTCGGCCGCCTTGGCTACGACCGACAGCGTGTGCTGGCCGGCCTTGAGCGAAGCCACCGTCGAGGCGGGAATCTCATACGAGGGGGTCTCCACCGTCTCGGTCTTGCCGTTGAAGGTCACTTCGTAGGCTGCGGCGTTCGGCACGGCGTTCCATACCACGGCGATCGGCTGCGACGTACCCTGATCCACGGCCGGAATGTCGGTCGTCGTGAAGACGGGCGTGTCGAGGGCCTTGGGCTCGCCGCCCGAAACCACCTCGAGCGACCACTCGAGCGCCTGCAGCTCGACGGGTGCGCAGCTGCAGATGTAGACCGTCGTCTCACCCTGGATGTCACCGAAGCCGAACTTGCTCTGCTTGCCGTCGGCCGGAACCGCATAGCGGGTGCCGTTGACGATGATCTCCATGTGCTTGTTGTAGCCGGCATCACCGGGCGTGATGAGCACCGAACCCGGCACGCTCACCTTGAAGGCCAGGGCGTTGTTCGTCGGGACGTCGAGCACCGAGAGGGTCGAGGCGGCCGAGAACGAGATCGTACCCTTGTCCGTCACGGCCATCGGGGCCTCCTCGTCGTTGACGATGAACTGCAGGTTGCCCAGGATCTTCGTCGAGAGGATCTCCTGCGGCTCGAAGTTCTCCGTATCGGCGAAGTTCCAGACCGTAGCCTCCGTGATGACGTTCAGTTCGGTCTGCTCGGGCACGATGGGAGCCACAGCATTCCACCAGCGCGGGTCGCCGATACGTGCCGAGGCGATCTCGTCGTTCACCAGATAGAACTTGCCGCGCAGCGAGTTCTCGCACGGGTCCTCCGTGAGGATCTTGCCGCCGTTCTGCGTGGCCGTGGACTGCGTGATCTCCACGCCGTCCGAAATCTTGGCCTCGAAGAAGGTGTCGGCGCAGTTGTAGAAGTAGTTGTTCTGGATGAGCGTCGGGAGCTGCACGGAGCTGTTGTTGGCGATGAAGCGGGCATTCTCACCCGTCTCGTTCAGGAAGAGGTTGTTGGCATACTCCATGACGGCAGCCGTACCGCGCACGTAGAAGAAACCCTTGTTGTTGCCGTCGGTTACGGTGGAGAAGTTGCTGAAGGTGTTGTTGCGGATGACAATCGACGAGAGGGTCTCCTTGGCGTCGACACGCAGGAACGAACGGGCGCCGTTGTAGAAGGTCGAGTTGGTGATCGTCAGCGTGCCGTGCGTCGATTCGGTGCGGAAGTCGATGAAGTCACCGCCGCTGTTGCCCATGTTGGCGGCATAGAGGCCGTCGAAGAGCAGCGTCTGGATGGCCGAACCGGCCTTGTTCTCGTAGAAGATGTTGCGGTAGCCTGCCAGGTCGCAGTTCTTCACCGTCACGGAGTTCATCGCGATGGCATCCTTCACCTCCATGAGCGACGAGGCCGCATCGGCGCCGTCGAGCGAGAGGTCCTCCAGACGGATGTCGTTCACACCGGGATTCAGACCGATGCCCAGGCCCACGATCGCGGGCTTCGCACCCTCGAGCGTCGTCTCGCCGATGATCGTCAGGTCGGCGGCCAGCGCCGATGCGGGGTTGGTCTCGCCTTCACCGTAGGAGGGCACCGTATAGGGCGTCTCACTGTAGGCCAGCTGGTACTTGCCGCCGTCCACGAAGGCCTGCATGAGCTGCTCGATCGTCGAGATCTTCGTCATGTTCTGCATGTCGGGACGGGTCCAGACATCCTGACCGCCGCGGCTGGCGCTGTTGTAGAAGACGGCCACGAAGTACTCGGTCGAGGGCTGCAGATCACCGATCGTCGCCGTGGCGGCCTGCACCTGCTCATCGGACAGATCGAGGCGCACGGGCTCCTGGTCGGCCGAAGCGACCGGCGTAGCCAGCAGGTGCGTCACATACTGATCCTGATCCCACTTCAGCGTCACGCTGTTTGACGTGCGCTCCGTGACGACGGGATTCAGCGGGTCCATGATCGCGTAGGTCACGATCGGGCCGGCGACGGCCACGTGCGACGGCGCGGTGCGCTCGTTCTGGCTGAAGGCCTGCACGGTGGCGTAGTACTCGTTCTCGGCCACAAGGTCGAACGTCACGGGGACATCCGCCGGGGTGAGGTCGCTCTTGGTCTCAACCACCGTGGTGAGTCCCTCGTCCGAATAGATGACGACTTCATAGGTATCCGTCGTGCGCACGTCCCACGTCAGGCGCACCTGGTTGCCCGTCGAGAGCACCGAGGCCGTGAAGTTCAGCGGCGTCAATGCCCGGTCGAGCACCAGCTCGTTATTGATGCCGTCCGGATCGTCCGAACAGCCGCCCAGTCCCGCTACGGAAAACAGCAGCAACCCGGACATCAATTTGCGAAATATGCTTTTCATAATCGTAAAATCTGTTTTGGTGGTCGATTATCCGTTAATAACCGTAATCGTTGTGAATCTGCCCCTGCGAGTTGTCGACGACACTCTGGAAGATGGGCCAGTACTGACGCGTATCGGGATCGCGGTCGTAGAGACGGTTGATCTCGGCGGTCGTGAACTTCGGATTCTCGGTATTGCTTGCGCACGGCGCATAGCGCGAAACCTCACCCTCGGTATTGGTGTAGGGAATCCAGGTGGCGTCGGGAGCCGTCTGCTCGTCGCGTCCCAGGCCGTACATCTCGAGCTTCGTGCCCTCGACCTTGTAGTAGACGTAGCCGTCACCCTGGGCCAGGTAGCTGAAGTCGCCCGTCCAGTTGTTCAGGTCGTTGAGTTTCTGCTTCGTCTCGTCCATCTTCGTCTTGAGCAGGTTCCAGCGGATCAGGTCGGTCTTGCGGAGCATCTCTCCCACGAACTCGAGGGCACGCTCGTCGACAATGGCGTCGAACATGGCGTCGGCCGAGCCGATGGCGTCGACATAGCTCTGAGCCATTGCCTCGTTACCGGCGTAGGCACGCTTGCGCACCTGCAGGAGGTAGTTCTTCGCATTGTCCAGACCGCCGCCGTCCACCGAGGCGCACGACGAGTGAATGGCACACTCGGCAGCCATCAGGTAGACATCCGACAGACGCATGTAGGGCGGTTTGAAGCCGTCGTCGTTACCGCCGCTGTAGGGATAGTTCTCCATCCACTCGAAGCGGTACTTGCCGAAATACCACGTGTCGAGACCCGCCAGTACAGGAGCCGTCGTCGTGGACGAGGGCGAGGTGTACTCCCAAATGTAGTTCACGCAGCTCACGTCGCGGCGCGTATCCTGCTTCTCGTACTCGAACCACATGGTCGGCACGGGACCCACGCTGCCGCCGCGGCTCGACGTTCCGGCCGTGGCGCCGATGAACTGGTCCGCTCCGTCGTGACGCACGGCGAAGGTGTAGTTCCAACGTCCGCGGTTGTTGCCGTAGGGGAATACCCAGAGCACCTCGCGGCCCGTACCGGCAGCCGTCAAGTCAAAGTTGTTCAGGTCGCGCCACAGCTGCTCGAAGCTCGGGTAGAGCGACATGCCGCTGTTGCGGATCACATCCACGCAGGCGGCCAGTGCCTTCGGGTAGAGGACGTCCTGCTGCAGTTCGGGATCGGAGCTCAGGCGCACCGAACCGGCATCGCCCGTGCCGACCATGCCGTCGGCGGGACGCAGCGCATAGCCCGAGGCCATGAGCGCCAGACGGGCGTAGAGACCCTTGGCGAAGGCCTTGTTGATGCGGTCGGTCGTCGTGGCATGTCCCTGACCGGGCCACGGCAGATAATCGTAGGCCTCCTCCAGGTCGCCGAGGATCTGCTTGAAGATCACGTCACGGCTCGTCTTCGGGATGTAGATGTCGTCGCTGATCGGCTCCGTGCGGAAGGGCACGTCACCCCAGGCGCGGATCAGGTCGTAGTACATCACGGCACGCAGCGTCAGCGCCTCGCCCAGCAGATAGGCCATGTCGGCGTTGTTCTCGATGTTGCCGTACTGCCGCAGGTTCTTGATGTTGAGGTTCGCACGCTCGATGGCCGTGTAGTAGGGCGAATAGGCGTCCGCGCTGCTGCCCGAGGTGTTCATCTCGCCGTTGGTCGGCAGCAGGTCGTAGCCGTAGATGGCCTGACGGTTGGCGTTGTTCGCCTGATTGGTCTCGTTGCTCCAGTTGTTGCCCCACTCGATGTCGGTGTTCAGCCCCACGTAGGGATGGTAACGGCCACGGTGGTTCGCCTTCTCAAGCAAAGCCTGCGTGATACCGAAGTTGCACCCCTCGGCCAGCTCGTAGTTCGAGAAGACCGTCTGGGTGTCGAACGACGACTTGGTTTCCGTTTCCAGCAGATCGGAGCAGGCACAGAGCGCTCCTGCAGCCGACAAAACGAATATATATTTGAATGCTTTCATACGATGATGTAGATTTTGCTTTGGTCAAGATTAGAATGTGAGGTTCGCACCGAAGACGACGCTGCGGCTGCGCGGATAGGCCGAATAGTCGACGCCCGGCGTCAGCGGCGTGGCACGGCGGGTATCCACCTCGGGATCGTAGCCCGAGTAACCCGTCCAGCAGAAGAGGTTGGTACCCGTCACGTAGAGACGGAACTTCTGGATGCGGAGCTTCTTCATCCAACGCTCGGGAAGCGTGTAGCCCACCGTCACGGACGACAGACGCAGGAACGATCCGTCCTCCACGGCCCAGTCGCTGAAGACGGCCGAGGACATGAGCGGCGACCACATCGTCGTACCTTCATTGACGGTTCTCAGCTGCTCGGGATCGGTGATCAGCTCGCCCGTCGCCCAGTCGATGTTGGTCCAGCGGTTCTGCGTGGCCATGATGTCGAGCAGGTTGCGGAAGTTGTTCTTCGTACCGCGCTCCGAGGTGAACTCGATCTTGTTGGCGTTGTAGATCTGGTTGCCGTAGACCCAGTTGAAGTTGGCCGAGAAGTCGAAGCCGTAGGCGTAGCCCGAGAGCGAGAAACCTCCCGTCCACTTGGGCTGTGCGTTGCCGATGATCGTGCGGTCGTCGGTCGTCACCTTGTTGTCCTCGCTGCCATCGACGTTCTTGAGCTTCATGGCGCCCGGACGCAGGTAGGTGCTGCCGATCACGGCCGAGCAGTCCACGATACCCTCCTTGAGCACCCACTTGCCGTCGATGTAGTCGAAGTCGTCGACCTCGTAGCGGCCGTCCGACACGTAGCCGTACATCTCGCCGAGCGAACCGCCCACGCGCACGCGGTAGTCGGTACCGATCTCGCTCGATGCCCAGCCCGACTGCAGACCGTCGAGGTAGTCCAGACCGCCGAGGCTCATCACGCGGTTCTCGTTGTAGCTGGCGTTGGCCGAGAAGGTCAGGCCGTACTTGGGCTTCTCGAGCAGCACGAACGTGGCGGCAAGCTCGATACCGCGGTTGCGCGTCTCGCCCAGGTTGCGGTACTGGTACTCATAGCCGCTGCCCGTCAGCGGGTACTGGATCAGCAGGTCCTTCGTATTGTTCTGGTAGACATCCACCGAACCGCTCACGCGGCCGCGGATGAAGCTGAAGTCGAGACCGATGTTGTGCGAGTAGGTCGTCTCCCACGTCAGATCGGGGTTCGCCATGACGATCTTGCCGTTGTCGTCCTTGGCCACGCCCCACCAGTTGTCGTAGAGATACCAGTTGTTGGGGTTGTCGCTGCCGGCGAACTCCTGCAGCATCAGACCCGAGGGAATGTTGTTGTTACCGGCCGTACCGTAGCTGTAACGCAGCTTCAGGTTGTCGAGCCAGTCGATGTCCTTCAGAGCCTCCTCGCCCGAAATGCGCCACGACACGGCGGCCGAGGGGAAGTAGCCCCACTGGTTGCCTTCGGCGAACTTCGACGAACCGTCGGCTCGCATCGTACCCGAGAGCATGTACTTGCCCTTGTAGTCGTAGTTGATGCGGCCGAAGAACGAGAAGAGCATGTCGTCGGGATCGTAGAAGTTGTTGATCGAACGCGTACCCGTGGCCGAGCTCATCATCTGCCAGGCCATCATCGAGTCGTAGAAGTCGGGGAAGTCGTAGGCCCAGGCCGTGAGCGTATTGGAGCGCGTGACGATGTACTCCTGGCCGACGAGCAGGTTGAGCGAGTGGTCGTCGTTGTTGAAGACGTTCTCGAAGTCGTAGCTCAACGTGTTGGTGTTGCGGATCTTCTCGCGCGTGTAGTCCGTATACTGCGTGGCGGGACCCGGACGGTTCGAGTTGTAGATCAGGTAGGTCGTCATGCCGTAGAAGCGGTCCTTCGTCTGGCGGTAGGTATCCAGACCGGCCTCGACACGCAGCTTGAGGTTCTTGACGATCTCCCACTGGAAGGCGGCATTGGCGTTCCAGTTCGTGCGGCTGTAGCGGCTGTCGTTGTCGGCCGTGGCGATCAACGGGTTGACGTTGTCGCCGGCCATCGTCTCGTCATCGTCGCCCGAAGCGGCCGTCGTGAAGGGGAAGGGACGGTACTGGATGGCGTGCTTCACACGGCCGTTGCCCGACGACGAACCGGCATCGTTGTAGGAGTTCGAGCCGGCGCCGCGCACGTCCGTATCGGAGTAGCGGATCGAGAAGTCGAAGCCGATCTTCTTCGAGGGCTTGTAGTTGGCCTTGAAGTTGAGGTTGTTACGCTTGAAATCCGAACCGATCATGATGGCGCGCTCGTCGATGTGGGCGTAACCGGCCGTCCACTTGAACTTGTCGCCGCCGCCCGAGATGCTCAGGTTGTGGTTGAAGGTCGTACCCGTGCGGCCGAAGGTCTGGTCGAGCCAGTCGATGCCCTTCACGTTCTTGTAGAGGTCCATGTCGGAGAATCCGCCGAAGTAGGGATAGTAGTTGTTCTCGAGCTTGCCCTCGACCATGGCGGCCTCGTACTGATACTGTACGAACTCGTAGGGGGTCATCGGGGTCAGGGCATCCTGATTGGCGAACTTCTTGATACCGTAATATACGTTGTAGTTGACCGTGACCTTGCCGGCTTCGCCGCTCTTGGTCGTCACGATGACAACGCCGTTGGCACCGCGGGCACCGTAGATGGCCGTCGAGAAGGCATCCTTCAGCACGTCGATCGAGGCGATGTCCGAAGCCGGGATGTCGGTGATGCTCTCCACGGGGAAGCCGTCGACGATGTAGAGCGGCGAGTTGTCCTGCGTGATCGAACCGCCGCCGCGGACGCGGATCTTGATCTCGGCGTCGGGGTCACCCTCGCTGGCCGTTACGGAGACACCGGCCATGCGGCCTGCCATGGCCTCCGTCACGGATGCCACGGGCATCTGCATGAGGGCCTCGGAGCTGACCGAAGCGACCGAACCGACGACATCACGCCGCTTGACGGCGGCATAACCCACGACGACCACGTCGTCGAGTGCCGTCGACTCACCCTCGAGCGTCACATCGATGCGCGTGCGGGAGCCGATCTCCACGCGCTGCGTCTTCATACCGACGTATGAAAAGACGAGCGTCTTCTTTGAAGCGTCGGGCACATCGAGCGACCAGGAACCGTCGATCCCGGAGCTTACGCCCAACGTCGTACCGTCGACCACGACCGAAGCTCCGATCACCGGATCCCCCGCCGAGTCTTTCACGATACCTCCGATCTGCTGGGCCGCGGCCGTGGAGACCAGACCCACGCCCAGTAGCAGAAACAGGGCGAACTTCAGAGTAAAGTTTTTCATAAAACTGGTTTTGGTTAATAATTAGGTTTATTCTGTTTGCGTATTATCGGTGCGGAGCCTGCAATCCGTAAATTATTTAAAATTTTACAAATATCCGCACTTTTTTACTATACAAAAGTAAGAAAGAGGCCAAAAGAGGGCTGGTAAATTTTATCACTTCTCATGGAAAATTTGTCATACGGGCCACAAAGCCCTCTGCGGAGGCTTTTTCCGTGCCGGATGATAAAAAATCCCCTCGGCGTCGAGGGGTTTTTTTCGCGGCATCCTGCCCGCGGGTCATTCGAGCCGGCCGAGGGCGCGGTCGTACTCCATCGCCGCCCAGATCAGCGGGCCGATACCCTTGCAGTCGTTGTCGATGACCTTCTCGGAGATGTAGTAGTCGAACGTGCCGTTGCGGCGCTGCTTGCCGCCCAGCCCCGCCACGGCGCAGCAGTCCGTCAGCGAGACCGTACCGTCGGGATTCTCGCGCACGAAGCGCTCGACAAGGCGCTCGAAGGCGCGCTGCGCATCGGGACCCAGCTCGGCGGGCAGGTAGCCCAGACGCACCCCCTTGAGCATGGCGTAGACGAACATGGCCGAGGCGGTCGACTCGAGGTAGTTGCCCTCGCGGCCCGGCTGGTCGAGCACCTGGTACCACATGCCCGTCTCGGGATCGGCATAGCGGGGCAGCACCTCGTAGATCCGGTGCAGGATGTCGACCATCGGCTGCGTGGCGGCGTCGACACCGAGGTATTGCAGCGTCTCGACGATGGCCATGGCATACCACCCCATCGCACGGCCCCAGGCGTGGGCCGACTGCCCCGACAGGCTGTCGCACCAGAACATCGCGCGCGAATCGTCGTAGGCGTGGCGGTAGAGCCCCGTCTGCGGGTCGTAGGTATGCTTCGCCACGACGACGAACTGGTTGACGATGTCGGCCACGGCCCGCTCGCGCTCGGCCCCGTCGAGGAACGTCATGGCATACTCGGCATAGAACGGCTCGGCCATGTAGAGCCCGTCGAGCCACATCTGGTGGGGATAGACGGCCTTGTGCCAGAATCCGTCGTCGGCGTTGCGCGGCTGCCCCTGCAACTGGGCGTAGAGCGTGTCGAGCACCTGGCGGTAGCGGGCCTCGCCCGAGCTTTCGGCCAGGCGGAAGAGCGCACGGCCCGGGCAGATGTGGTCGAGGTTGTACTTCTCGCGCCGGTAGGTGAGCACTGTGGCGTCGGGCTGCACGATCGAGTCGTAGTAACGCTGCGCATAGTCGCGGAAATCGGTGCGGCCGTAGGCCTCGCCGGCATCCATCATGGCCAGCAGTTCGAGGCCCGTCGTGTAGTTCCACTTGATCTTGCCGGCAGGAATCCCGTCGAGATTCGCAGCCGAGGGGTTGCGGGCGATTTCACTCTCGACCACCCGCACGGCCAGCGGCGTCGGGCCGTCGAGCAGCGCCGGGCGTGCCGGACGCGACGAACAGGCCGGCAGCGCGGCCAGGGCACACAGCAGTGCCGCAAAGAATGGACGTTTCATCTTCTGTTTCGATTCGGTTTTCGGGTTAATGGATCATTTGGTTTCGTGTTTCTGCTTCAGGTTGTGCGTCTTCAGGTACTCGGCCGGCGACATGTGGTACTGCTCGCGGAAGCAGCGGCTGAAGTAGCCCGGATCGGAGAAGCCCACCTTGTAGGCCACCTCCGAGACGGAGAACTGCCCCGTGCCGAGCAGCATCCGCGACTTGGTGATGCGGTACTCCTTGATGAGTTCGACGGGCGACTTGCCCGTCAGGCTCTTGAGCTTGTTGTACATCGTCGTGCGGCCCAGTCCGAGGTGCGAGGCCAGCTGGTCGATCGTCAGGTCCGAATTCTCGATGTGATCGGCAAGCCACGACATCACCTCCTTCATGAACTCCTCGTCGCGGTCCGTCACCACGACATCCTCGACGACGAGCTCGACGGCCTTGTTGCGGGCCGCCTGCGACGAGAACTTCTCGAAGAGCTTGCGGCGCTGCGTGAGCAGGTTGTCGATGCGGGCCAGCAGCAGCTCGATGCTGAAGGGCTTGGTGATGTAGCCGTCGGCACCGTACTCCATGGCCTTCACGCGGTCGTCGGGCGAATGGCGCGCCGTAAGCATGATGATCGGGATGTGGCTCATCGTGAAGTCGTGCCGCACCTTGTCGATCAGCTCGATGCCGTCCATGCGGGGCATCATCAGGTCCGTGACGATGATGTCGGGCATCTCCGAACGGATCTTCTCCAGCGCCTCGACGCCGTCTTCGGCCTCGACGACGTGGTAGGTGTCGATCAGGCTGTTGTACATGAAGATGCGCAGCTCGCGGTTGTCCTCCACGAGGAGGATCTTCGGAGCATCCTTCGGCGGGGTGACATCCGTGCGGCGCTGGCTCTCGGCCGACGTGTAGTCGCTGACCATGTAGTGGCTGTGGTGTTCGGAGACGCTGGCCCCCGAGAAGTCGATCTGGTCCATGCCGAAGTGGGCGTTGCCCAGGCGGAGCCGCACGGTGAAGGCCGATCCTTCGCCCGGACGGCTCTCGAGCGTGATCTCGCCGTGGTGCAGGGCGACGATGTCGCGGCAGAGCGACAGCCCGATGCCCGAACCCTTCATGTTGGGGTCCACGGCCCGCGACGCCTGCGCGAAGCGCTCGAAGATCGCGCCCTGCTTGTCCTTCGGAATGCCGATGCCCGTGTCGCGCACCGTGAGCAGCACGCACTCCTCCTCGTCACGCTGCGAGAGGATCACCTCGACCTTCCCGCCGTTGGGCGTGAACTTCATGGCGTTCGACAGCAGGTTGTAGATGACGCTCTCCATGCGTTCGATGTCGACCCAGACGAGGATCGAGCGCCGCGAGACGGTGAAGAGCAGCTCGATGTGCCGCTCGGCGGCCATTTCGCGGAAGTCCTCGATGGCATCCTCGACGACGGGAACGAGGTCCACGCGCGAAATCTTCAGCTCCATCTTGTTCTTGACGATCTTGCGGAAATCGAGCAGCTGGTTGATGAGCGACAGCATGCGCTTGGCGTTGCGGTATGCGAGCGTGAGGCTGCTCTCGCCGCGCTCGGAGAGCTTGTCGTGCCGGCGCACGTCCTCGATGCCGCCCAGAATCAGCGTGAGCGGCGTGCGCAGCTCGTGCGAGATGTTGGTGAAGAAGCGCAGCTTCAGGTCGGTCAGGTCCTGCTCGACTTTGGCCTGGCGACGGATGCGCAGCACGGAATTCGCCGTGCGCAGGATCACCGCCAGAACGGTCAGCGTCAGCAGCACGTAGATCGTCTTGGCCCACCACGTAAGCCAGAACGGCGGAAGGACATCCACGGCAATCGCAATGCCGTCATCGGCCGCCGCCGTATTGCCGACAAAGGCCTTGACATGGAAGCGGTAGTGACCGATCGGCAGATTCGAGTAGGAGGCGCGGTTGGTCGTACCCGCAATGTTCCAGTCACGGTCGTAACCCTCGAGTTTGTACATGTACCCCACGGCGTGCTGGATGGCGTAGTTCAGCGAGGCGAACTCCATGCGGAAGTTCGAGAAGTCGTAGGGCAGCGCCACCCTGTCGGCCTCGGAGACCGAAACCGCGAGCGGCGACCCGGGGCCCGCCACGACGGGGTGGTTGCGCACGTAAAACCTCGTGAAGTGGAGGTCGTAGTCGATCTTCGAGGAGCGCACCTGCTCGGGATCGAAGCGGAAGATCTGCCGCCGCCCGCCGAAGAGCACATGTCCAGAAGGGGTAGTCAGTGTCGTCGCCTCACTGAGGATGGCGTTGCGCATGTCGTCGTAGAGGTTGTAGTTCGAGAAGACCTCGCGGTGCGGATCGAAGCGCGAGACGGCGTTGTGCGTCGAGACCCAGATGTCGCCCGCGTGGTCCTCCGTCACGGCCATGCAGATGTTGCTCGACAGGCCGCTCTCCTGCCCGAAGCAGCGGAAGCGCGGCCGGCCGTGCTCGTCGTAGGCGTCGATCAGGTTCAGGCCGCCGCCGTAGGTGGCCAGCCAGATGTGCCCCGCGGAGTCCTTGCACATGTGGATGATGTCGTTGTTGCCAAGCGACGAGACGTCGCCCGGAATCTTCTGTACGAGGTCGAAGCGCATCTGCCGGTAGCCGACGCTCGGGTCGAAGACCAGCAGGCCGTCGACCGTGGCGGCGAACATGCGGTGCTCCGTGTCGCTGAGCAGCCAGCGCACGCGCCCCGCCTCGTCGAGCGGATAGTGCGCCAGCTGGTTGCCGGCATGGATGAAGCGGCCGCTGTCGGGCTCATCGAGGATGTTGATGCCGCCGCCGTAGGTGGCGATCCAGATGCGGCCCGCGGCGTCCTCCTCGACGCAGTAGATCTGATTGTCGTTGAGCGAATAGGGGTCGGCGTCGGAGTGCACGTAGTGCGTCACGGCGTAACCGCCGCCCGCGGGCTTGAGCCGGTAGAGGCCTTCGCCCTTGATCCCGACCCAGATGCAGCCCGACGAATCCTCCTTGAGCGTGTAGATCATGCCCGTACCGCGTCCCTGCACGGGCAGGCGGTAGAGCGGGTTGTAATCGGCATCGAAGGCGATCAGCTCGCCGTCGCGCGTCCCGACCCACAGGCGGCCGCGGCGGTCGTTCATCAGGGCGCGGATCTCGCCCGAAAGCGGATTCGGCGAATCGGAGTCGAGCGTGAAGACGTCGGCCGGCTGCCGCAGCAGCACCGCCTTGCGCAGGCCGCGCTCGTTGTAGGTCGAGAGCCACAGCACGTCCTCCTGCACGTCGAAGCGCACGACGGCGTTGGTCATCTGACAGTTCGGCTGCCCGGGATCGTTGTAGAAGGGCAGCACGAGGTCCCGCTTGCGGTCGTAGTAGCCGAACCCGTACTGGTTCATCTTGATCCACAGGCGGCCGCCGCCCTCGGCGATCTTCGTGATCGTATCGAGGTTGTAGGAGACCGTATAGGGTTTCTGCTCGAAGTGCTTGTAGTCGTCCGTTGAGGGGTTGTAGCGCGTGATGCCGGCGCGGGGCGTCGTGACCCACAGGATGCCGTGCGAGTCGGCCGCCAGGTCGCGGATGCGGCTCGGACGCGGACCCCGGGGTGTCAGCCGCGCCAGGTGCGACCGGGCAATGCGGTAAAGATCGCCGTTGCGGCTGCCGACATAGACCTCGCGGCGCGCCGTATCGGCCGCAATGGCCGTCAGGTCGGAGGTGGCGCCCGAAATGCGCACGACGTCGCGGCCCCGCTTGTCGGCCCGCACGACCTCCTGCGGCGTGGCGCAGTAGACCGCACCCGAATCGGCCGCAAAGGAGAAGCCCGGGAGTTCGGTTTCGCAGAGCGTGATGGCCCGGCGCGGCGCAGCGGCCGCGATGTAGTTGAGTTGACCGTCCGCCGCGGCGATCCAGGCGTTGTTGCGGTCGTCGACATACATGGCCGTCACCTCGCCGCCGAGCACCGGCGTATCGAAGAAGGCATCGACGAGCACGGGCGAAGCGTCCGGAGCGTCGGCGAAGCGGGCCACGCCCAGCCCCGAGATCGCCACCCACGTGCCGCCGTCGCCGTCGTGCAGACAGTAGCTCGCCCGGTAGTGGTTGGAATCGACCCCCTCGATGAGCGACACCACATCCTCAAACTGCTCGGTAAAGCGGTTCAGGCGGTAGACATGGAAATTGTAGGTCGTGAACCAGAGGTGCCCGTTCGAGTCCTCGCTCACGGAGATGAAGCGGTGGTGCGACAGCGGCGAGAAATCACCCGGCGCCGTACTGAAGTTCTTGAACGAATAACCGTCGAAGCGGCTGACCCCGTACCAGGTGCAGACCCACACGAATCCGCGCGAATCGGTATAGATGTCCGCAATGCGGTCGTGCGTCAGGCCGTCGAGCGTGGAGTAGGTCTGGAAGATGCACTGCGGAGGTTGCTGGGCGGTCGATTCGGCCGCCCCGCAAAGCAGGATCAAAAGGGTCAGCAGCAGGCGTTTCATGAGTTTGGTCGGTTCCGGTAGAATTCAAATATACGAAATTTATCGGAATTTGTCCAACTTTTCAAACGCCGAAAGCACTGCCCGCGCCTCGCGGGCCGAGAGTTGGTGCGACCAGCGCACGCGTTGCGCGGGAGCGGCGCCGGGGCCTTCGGAGGCGTATTCGGCATAGAAGGCCGTCCGGTGCGTGCGGGGTTTGTCCCAGTCGTGCCACCCTACCGGGAGGATGTGCGCACCCAGATTGCAGCGGATGAAGACCGTCTGCGCGTAATCGCGCCACGGGCGGCCCAGGTAGCAGCGCGTGACCCCCGGGGCGGCCGTCAGGCGGCACTCCTCGAAGATCAGCCCGCACGACTGCCCGCGGCAGGTCGAGGCGGCCGTGACGTAGGAGTCGGCCAGCGAGCGGATCTCGCACCGGCGGAAGAGTGCCGACGCGGCACCGAAGATGAAGTCGGTCGTCCCCTCGACATAGCAGTCGTCGAAGCGCATGCGGGCGTTCTCTGCGACCGTCTCGCCGTCGCGGTTGCCCGAGGCGTAGAGGTAGAGCGTATCCTGATTGCCCAGGAAGCGGCAGCCGATGAAGTGCAGCCCGTCGGCGAGGCACTGCACGGCCACGGCCTGCCCTACCCTTCCGGCCGTATTCTCGAAGGTGAGGTTACGCACGGTCCAGCCGTCGCCGCCGAAGTAGACGGTCGCCGAACCCGACGTGCCGAGCGGACGGCCCGTCGCGCCGATCCGCGAGGCGTAATCGTCCCACGAGACGCGCACCTGGCCGCGGCCATCGAGCGCCACCAGCCGCTTGGTCGCCGGGATGACGACCTTCTCGCGGTAGAGGCCCGCGCACACGAGCACCCGCGTCGTGTCGCGCCCGAAGTCGGGAATCGCGGCCACCGCCTCGCGCAGCGTGAAGAAGTCGCCCGAGCCGTCCTTCGCCACGACGAGGTCGTAATCGACGCGGCGGGCGCCCAGCTCCGGAAGCACCCGGCTCACCTCGTCGGCCACCATGCGGGCCACGGTGCGGGCACCCCGCACGTTGAGGTGCGTGTCGTCCTGCCGTCCGTCGGGATAGCGCGGGCAGACGCCCGGCTCGACCCACATGAAATACCCCTTCGAGGCTTCGTCGCCGAGCGACGACACCCACTCGCGCGTGAGCGGCTCCATGTCGAGCAGCGGTACGCGCTCCTCCGCAGCCACGCGCCGCACGGCTGCGGGGTACTCCCCGTGGGTGTCCGTCAGCTCGCCGTCGACGAAGTGGCGCCGCACGACGGAGGTCAGCAGCACCGGCTCGGCCCCCCGCTCCCGTGCCTCGCGCACGTAGCGCCGCAGATTCTCGGCATAGTCCGCGGGCGAGGCGTAGCGGGTCGAGTCGGCGATCTTCTGGTCGTTGTGTCCGAACTGGATGAAGACGTAGTCGCCCGGCCGCAGCGCCGACAGGACCGCATCCCAGCGGCCCTCGTCGCGGAACGACTTGGTCGAACGCCCGTTCACGGCGTGGTTCTCGACCGTCACCGAGGCATCGAACAGCGGGGCGAACATGTGTCCCCAGCCCCGCTCGGGGTTCTGCTTTCCGAGATCCTTCGTGGCGCAGGTCGAATCTCCGACGAGGAAGACCCGCAGCGAATCCTGCCCCGCGGCAGGGAGGGCCGTCAGCAGCAGGACGGCCGGCAAGAGGTGACGCAACTTCATTTTTCTCATCGCTTTATACGACAGATGAGAGGTATTGCCCCCTCATCCGTCCACGTGCAGGCACCGAACGATCAGTCGAGTGCCGTATAGGTTCCGCCGGCCACCTGTGCCGCCGTAATGTCCTTGACCAGGTAGTGGAGGTAGACCTCCAGGTTGGAGTAGAGCCCCTGCGGGTCGAGCGTCTTGGCCGCAGCGTCCGACGCATCGTTCTTGTCGAGACCGAGCAGCTCCTCGTAGTAGTCGGGAATGCCGTCGCCGTCCGTGTCGGTCGCCGCGCGGACGATCTCCTCGTCGGTGGCCGTCAGCACGGGCCAGCCGCCCGCATCATCCTGCGTGTCAATCAGACCGCCCGTCGAGCCGTTGCTGCCCGTGCAGGAGGCCGTACCCGTGCGGGCATCGCTTATCACGCGGGTATCGACCGCATCGCGGCGCAGCGAGGCGCCCACATACGAGAGCACGCGCTCATAGGCATCGGCCACGGGGTGCGTCGTCGTGTAGCACGTCGTCGCGTCGTCGGCCTTGATCGAGAGCGGCGCCGTCAGATGCCCCGCCTCCGTCGAGGGGTTCTCGCCGTACTGCGACTGGTTGTGATACGAAACGCCGCCGTTCCAGTTGTCGCTGTTGAGCGCCGAGGCATAGCTGCCGGCGTGGTAGTTGTCCTCCATGTAGATGCGCGGATAGGCCGAACCCATGTCGAACGAGGAGTTGTACCAGTAGGCATCGACGAAATACTTGCGCTGCTTCGAGGCCGGACCGGGCTTGTAGTAGTTGCCCACGAGGTTGTAGCTGCCGTCCTCGCCGCCGTAGGTCGAGTTGTCGCCCCAGTTGTAGATCACGTTGTTGCGCAGGTCGACGTTGCCGCGGTGCGTCGGGCGGTAGTCGGTCGAGCCGTTGACGTAGATGCCCGGGTGGTCGATGCGCGCATTGCGGCTGTCGTGGTCGGCGAGCATGTTGTGGTGGAACGAGGCGTTGCGTCCGCCCCACAGACCGCCGTAGCCGTGCTTGCCCTTGCCGTGAATCGAGTTGCGCAGGCTCTCCGAGAGCAGGCACCACTGCATCGTGAAGTTGCGGTTGGCGTAGAACGACGCGCACTCGTCGGTCGACCACGACATGGTGCAGTGGTCGAGGATCAGGTTCTCGTTGTAGCGGCCCCAGATGGCGTCGTCCTCATCCTTGGCGACATCGCCCATGCGGAAACGCATGTAGCGGATGATGACGTTGTCGGCCTTCACCTGCACGGAGTGGTCGCGCAGGCAGATGCCGTCGCCCGGTGCGGTCTGTCCGGCGATGGTCAGGTTGTCGTTCTTGATCTCGAGCGTCTTCGTCAGGCGGATCGTGCCGCAGACGTCGAAGACGATAATGCGTGCACCCGACTGGCTGATGGCGTGGCGCAGCGTACCGACCGAACCGTCGTCGTCGAGCTTGGTCACGTGGTAGACCTTGCCGCCGCGGCCGCCCGTGACGTACATGCCGCCGCCCTCGGCGCCGGGGAAGGCGCGGATCACGCCGTCGTTCTCTCCGGCAAGGGGCAGCCCGACATCCACACCCGGCTGGGGATCGGGATCCGGGTCGGGGTCGTCACCGCCGTTGTCGGCCGACACCTCGACGAATTCCGAGAAGTCGGAATCCTTCCATTCGTTCGTCCCGACGGGGGCCGTCGCACGCACGCGGACCCGATAGAGGAGGCCCTCCTCGATCTCGAAATCGTGCGAGCTCTGGCGCGTGGTGGCCGTCTCGAGCGGCGTCTCGGCGCCGTCGCGGTAAAATTCGTAGGTAAAGCGCACGTTGGTGACATTTTCGGAGATGCTCCAACGCACATTGGCCGTCAGGTCGTTGACCGTCACGGTGACCGTCGGCACGGGGAGCGTCCGGGCTCCGTCGTTCTGCGTCTCCTCGGCGGAGTTGCTGCTGCATGCCGCCAGGCAGAACAGCACACTCAACGCAAAGCAGGGAATGCAACGATTCATAATTTGTCTCTGTTTATTTGGATTGTTCGTTGATTGCGACACACCCGGCGGCGCTCTTCGACAACGAGGCGTTCGCCGTACCGATCTGCGCCGAATGCACGGCGATGCCGCGGTTGCGGCTGCCCGTCACCACAAGGGCGGGGTTGAGCCCCGCGGGGCACTCGAAGCCCTCGGCCGTAAAGTCCTTCACGTTGTTGAGCAGCAGGGCCGGCCCCTCTTCGGGAATGACCTTCACGTTGTGCAGCACGACATCCGACGATTCGTTGATCTGCGCACCCGTGCGGGCGTAGATCTGCGTATTCTCGACGGTCACGTGCTCGACGTTCATCTCGGGCAGGCCGTTGAAGTACATCGCCCGGTTGGCGCCGCGGCACCACACGTTGCGGATATGGATGTCGCGGAAGGCCGGCGTGGTCTCGTCGACGGGCTTCGCCTCGAGGTCCGAGGGTTCGGCCTCGGGCCCCTCGGCCCGCGCCTCCGAAGCGGACTTGCCGCCGTAGAAGAGGTCGAACAGCAGCGGCTCCTGCAGGATGTTGTTCATGGTGATGTTCTCGATGTGGATGTTCTCGACGACGCCGCCGCGGCCGCGCGTCGACTTGAAGCGCAGGCCGACGTCCGTACCGGAGAAGACGCAGTTCGAGACCTTGACGTTGCGCACGCCGCCCGACATTTCGCTGCCCACGACGAAGCCGCCGTGGCCGTGGAAGACGATGCAGTTGTCGACGAGGATGTTCTCGCACGGAATGCCGCGGTCGCGGCCCGCCTGGTCCTTGCCGCTCTTGATGCAGATGCCGTCGTCACCCACGTCGAAATGCGAGTTGGTCACGCTGACATTCCGGCACGACTCGACGTCGATGCCGTCGCTGTTCTGCGCATAGTCCGGGCAGCGGACCGTGATGTTGTTGACGATCAGGTTCGTGCACATGGCCGGATGGATATTCCAGCAGGGGGAGTTCTGGAAGGTGACATCCTCGAGCAGCACGTTCTCGCAGTGGTGGATCGAGACCATCACCGGACGCAGGAAGTCGTGCATGCGCTCGAAGTCCTCCACCGTCCGGGCCCAGGTCGAGACGTTCTGGTCGGCACCCGACGTGGCACCGAACTTGTAGCTCTCGGAGGGGTACCACGTCTTGCCGTCGTCGGAAAGCACGCCGCCGCTGCTGATCTTCTCCTTCCACTGGCGGGGATTGAGCTTGTCGTACTTCACGGCGCGCCACGCATCGCCGTTGCCGTCGATGACGCCGTGGCCCGTGATGGCGACATTCTTCACGCCGCGGGCCGAAAGCGGCGACTGGCAGCGCCACGTGTCAAGCCCCTCGAAGGTGGTCTCGACAAGCGGATAGAGGCTCTTGTCGTCGCTGAAGACGATGACGGCGTTCTGCTCGAGGTGCAGTTCGATATTGTCCTTGAGTACGATGGGGCCCGTGTACCAGACGCCCTCGGGTACGACCACCCGGCCGCCGCCCTGACGGGCGAGCGACTCGATCGCATCGGCGAAGGCCCGAGTCGAAAGCGTATGTCCGTCGCCCGTGCCGCCGAAGTCCGCGACGCTGACCGAACGGTCGGGAATCGAGGGGCGCGGGATCGTCGGGAGGGTAAACGGCAGCTCGGAATCAGATGATGTCACCGCGGCACCGGCGCGGCATCCCGCAGCGGCGAGCATCACTCCCGCCAGGGCATACACCATCACGTGTTTGAGGTTCATAAGACAGTAAGGTTTTACTTTCGCAAATAATTTCGTAATTTCAGGCATACAAAAGTAGAACGATCCTGCCCATTGAACAGGGATTTTTTGACGCAAACGATGTATTTTTCGTCAAAACTACCGCAGACGCTCCACCCGGACGGGTGAAGCGGCCCGACGCACGGCATCGAGCACACCCGTGAGCATCGCCTCGTCGCTCACGCCCTCGAGCCAGCGGCTCTTGCGCCACCACATGTCGAAGACGTAGTCGATGTGCCCGTGCTCGTCGGGCGCGAGCAGCCACAGGTAGCTGGTCTTGTCCTCGGCATCGGCGCGCACCTGTCCGGCCGGCACGGCGACGGCCAGGGCGACGCGCTCGCGCTCCCACTTCAGGGTGTCGTTCTCCGGGAAGTCACACCCGACAGCCGCCATGGCATTGCCCATGCGCAGAAAGCTGTTGCCGGCCATCTTCATCACGCCGGTCGTGAAGAGCAGCCCGTCGCAGTCGCCCGTGATGCTATTCTCGACCTGCACGTCGCTGTGGCCCGCATAGAGGATGTAGCGCGAGACCATGCCGATGCGGCGTCCGCCGTAGCGCCACCCCTCGACGGCCATCTCGACCACCGTGCGCACGGGCCCCCGGGCGATGATGCGCGCCTCGCGGCGGTCGAACTCCGTGATGTGGATCATCTTGTTCTTGGCGGCGTCCCACCCCTTGAGGGTCCCGACGCCCACCGAGCCGAAGACGCGCAGGTTGTCGTGGCCGTACCCGGCCGCAAGCTGCTCGTCCGAAGGGTACCACATCGTCTCGGCCAGCTCCAGGCGCGGGCTCTTTTTACCATAGGTGTCGATCGTCTGCTTCTTGTCGAAATAGATGCGGTAGGCGGCATACTCCGACTCGAAGGCCGGGCCGTGGTGGTGGAGCCGGTGGTACATGTTGTCGCGATCGGACGCGACGGTGTCCGCGGCGCGGAGGCTCTTGTCCTCGTTCTTGAGCCACATCTGGGCATGCACGCGCGCGGGATACTCCCGCCGTGCGGGCTCCGACGACCACTCGACGCGGAATTTGCGCGTGCCGTCGACGTCGGCCACGAAGGCCAGCTCGCGCAGCGGCGCATCGAGCTGCGAGGGGATCTCCCGCCCGCCACTGCGCACCACGGCGCTCACGGCCCAGTCGGGCACGTCGCGGATCACCACGGGACACTGTGCCCGCCGTCCGTCGACCGTCACGCGGTAGACATCCCGGCGGGTTTCGGCGCAGAGGCTTCCGACGAAGCAGAGCGCCAGCATGAGAATCGTCAATCGTTTCATCGTTATTCTGTTTTTTCGAGTTTTCCGAGCAGTTGTTCCAGCTCCTCCCGGCTGCGCACCGCCCCGGCGGGCAGTCCGTCCGCAAAGGAGCGCAGCGCCTCTTCGGGCTGCACGCTCACGCGCGTCTCGTCCGCCCGCTCAAGGTCGAGCCCCAGCGTGCGGGCGAAAAATTCATAGACGGCGCGGCGCTTGTTCACGCCATAGTCGTGGCGCTCGTCCGAAAAATGGGCATTCTCCACCCGCTCCGCCGCGCCGTAAAAGCCCCAGATACGTTGCAGATAGGGATATTCCAACACGGGATAGGTTGCCGTCCAGTCGCCGCCGTCGCTCACCGTCAGCACGGGTTTCGGAGCCATCGCCGCAGCCAGTATCTCGGGCATGCAGCTCCCGCCGGCGGCCAGCGCCACGGGACGCCCGCTCTCGCACGGGCAGCCGCCGTCGAAGTGCGAAACCAGATGTACGACGGGGGCCAGCACGGCGAAGCGTGGCTCCACGACGGCCAGCAGCAGGGCGTGCGTCGCGCCGCCCGAGCCGCCCGTTGCGGCCATGCGCGTTGTGTCGATGTCGCGACGCGCGGAGACGATCCACCGCGTCACGGCCTTCGACCAGAGCACCTGCATCTGCATGGCGTAAACCGTCGTGTGGGACTCGCGCCCGACCTGCCGTTCGGAGTCGCCCCAGCCGAAGATGTCCATGTCGACGGCCACGGCGCCCATGCGGGCGAAGGTGGCCATGCGCAGCTGCTGGTCGGGGCGGTAACGCCCGCCCTCCCAGTGCCCCGCGGGCGAGACGACGAGCGGATGGCGTCCGCGCGCGAGCGGTGCGTAGACCGTGCCGCAGACATAGAGCCCGGGCAGCGTCTCGAGGGCGTAGTTCTGCGTCGTATAGCCGTCGTGGCGGACGATGCGCCCCAGCCGAATGTCGGGCCGGGCAACCAGCGCCCGCTCGAAGGGTTCGAGCGCAAGAATTTCGCGCACGCCGTCGAGCACCTCCACGCGGCGCCGCGCCCACGCCGCACTGTCGGCATACTGCGCCGAGAGCCAGACCAGGAGCTTACGGCCGTCATCGGGCGTGCGGCGGTAGTATTCATAGGGTTGGACGACGATCCGCCCTTCGTGCTTCGCATCGCGGGCCCAGACCAGGTCGAGCGGGCGGAGCAGGTTGTCGAGCGACTCGTCGAGTGAATAGGGCCGCAGGCGGAAGTCGGCACAACGGGCCGTAACGGTATCCGCGGCGAAGCGCTTGCAGCGTATCTGCACGCCGAAGCGGGCGGCCACCTCGTCGAGCACCTCGCCGAGCGGGCGGTCGAAACGCTCCGTGGCGACGGGTTGCGCCGCGACGCCGGCACCCGCACACAGGGTGCACGCAAGGAGAATGAAACGCAGGATTTTCACCGGTTCGGAGTTTGGGGATGATGCAAAGATAGAAATTTCGGCCGCATTTCTTTGTGTTTTCCCAAAAAGATTCTATATTTGCACACCCTTTCGGACGGAAACGCCCGGAAGGCGGCCCGGAGAGATGGGTGAGTGGCTGAAACCACCGGTTTGCTAAACCGACGTACGGGGCAACCCGTACCACGAGTTCGAATCTCGTTCTCTCCGCCAGACAATGAGGATGTTACGATGAGTAATATCCTCATTTTGTTTTAGTTGCGCATCTAACTGTTTGATTTTTTGTCCGTTCAGCGTCCCTTTTTTGCTGAATATGACTACTTCAGGACGGCAAACAACTGATTATCAACAGGCAAATATCCACCTAATAGACATCTTGCGGTAACCTGTTCGTAACCGCAATAGACATTGCGCGTAACCCGACTACAAACGTCTGAAATACGACTACTTCTGACTATACTGCTTTGGCTTTCAGTAAATTATTGATATTTAACTTTGTATCACCAAATAACAGAGAGTATGAAAGCAGACAAAAAAGCAAGCAAGAACACCTTCAGCGTGATTTTCGTCATTCAGAAGGGCAAATGTCGTCCTGATGGCAAAGCACCCATCGTAGCACGCATTACCGTCAACGGGGAGATGGTACACTTTTCGACCAAGATGTACATAGAACCCGAACGATGGCTTCCCCTGGAGTACAAGACTAAGGGACAAACACATGAGGAACAGGTGATCAACAGCACCCTGTTCGATTTTCACGCCACGATCAAACGCAAGTACAATGATATGATTTATCGTGGCGAGGTAATAACGGCAAGTAAGATCAAGAGTTCCATACTCTGCCAGGACGAGCGCAGTATGACACTCATTGCGTTATGCAATAAATACATTGAGGACTACGAAAAACTTGTACTGACACAGGACTACGGCCAGGAGTCCTTCTTCCGATATAAGGTTTGCCGTAATCGCCTGCAGGAGTTTCTCCGGGATGAGTTCAAGGTAAGTGACCTTCCCTTGCAGGATATCAACAAGCGTTTTCTGGACAAACTATACCTTTGGCTACGCTCGGCACATCGGCTCAACAATAATACTGCAGTAAAGTTTATCCACCGTTTTGCCTCCATATACAAGATGGCAAAAGACAACGGATGGGTTGCAGCAGACCCTTTCAAGCAACAAAAACTACACCTTGACAAGGTGGACCGGGGATACCTCACGATCGAAGAGGTTTCCCGTTTGTACAATAAGGAATTTGAAAGCCTGCGGCTGGAGCAGGTCAGAGACATATTTATATTCAGCTGCTATACAGGATTGGCGTACATTGATGTTTACAACCTCACGGAAGACCAGCTGAATGTATGGGCTGATGGCAATACCTGGATCAGTTTTCATCGACAGAAGACCAAAGTCCCGTTCAACGTGCGACTGCTGGATGTGCCGCTCCAGATTATTGAGAAATACAAACACTTCCGTAAAGGCAAACGTCTGCTCCCCGTACCGTCAAACCAGAAGTGCAACGAATATCTGAAAGAGATTGCCGAAGTCTGCGGGATCAACAAGAACATAACTTTTCATTGCGCAAGACATTGGTTTCAGAAATATCCGCTGAATGAGAGATATTTACAGAAATCTGCCGGTTGAGAGCTAACGATTTGGAGACGAGCGATATTCTCTGAATCACTCGAGTCTGCATAGCCGGAAAGAACGCATCTCGAATACAAAGATAGGTGGTAAAACGATTTTCTCCAAATTCATATTACGGCCACGGAGAGCTAGACCCAATGAGGAGTCGTTTCTGCAGTTGATGGGCAAAACGGCCATGGATAAGAAATCGTACCTGTCCCCCAAATTGCCTTGGATCGGGAACTATTTCCCGATTGAAAGACAAATCTTATGAGGTACTGATAAAGGCTATTTAGGAATTTTTAATTCCTAAATAGCCTTTATCTAACTTTATGGGAGAATATTTCCCAAGCGTTGGGCAGACTGATGCTTTTTCACGACAGCCTCTGCCTTACGACAGCGTTCACCCTTCTGAAGGTGTCTAGGCTGGATTCAATCAGCAGCCGACCGAAGTCGACAATCTGCGGAATAATATTGTCGGCTGTCATTCTCTCCCTTCGATTCTGCATGTCTTCATAAGTTTAAAATTCCGTCTCCTCTATTATCGTAAAATATTTCCACCAAACCTCACCTTCATACGTCTCCTTACATCCTACCGGGACCAAAAGATGTTCAGGCCAACTCCTATTATAATAACCAAATGTAGTATTATCAATATTTGGAGGTGTAACTGCCATACAATATATCTTTTCAAAATTTAGTTTCTTAAAGCCATTAAGATAATCATACGGATCATCCAGTTGTTGAAAAAATACACGATCTCCAATATCAGTTACGTTAGGCCCAATTTTCAGATATCCAGTGAACCCGGTACAACCACAGAACGCATAATCACCTATCTCTGTAAGCGTTTCCGGCAGGTTGACATTTCCCGTCAGAGAACTGCAACCATCAAATGCATACTCTCCTATCGATGTGATACTGTTGCCAAACTTCAATATCTCTTTAAGACCCGAGCAGCCTGAAAAGGTATATTCATTGATAATGGTCACTCCGCTTCCTATATTCAGACTTCCCGTAAAGCCCGTACATTGATAAAAGGCATATGCCCCCAGACTTGTCACATTGCCCGGTATGATGATATCTCCGGTTCCCTGGCATTTGCTGAATGCATATTCCCCGATGATCTGAACCGATGCTCCAATATGCAGGGTCCCATTGAATGCCGAGCTTTGGAAGGCATTGTTGCCGATGGTGGTCACATTGTCCGGTATGACGATGTTTCCAGTCAAGGCCGATGTATTGGCAAAAGCATAATCCCCTATCTCCTCCACCGATTCGGGGATATACAGCGATGTTATGGCCGAGCCATAAAAGGCCCTGCTTGAGATTTTCTTCAAGGATGCAGGCAGTATCACGGTAGACATTCTGGTCTCGGCCAGGCAACTTGCCGGCAGGGTTTCGATCTGGGTATCCCGGAGGTCAAGCGTATTAAGGAGCGGCATTGTCCGAATGAACTCGAAGTCGAAGCTGTTGAGGGATCCCATTATCTTCAAATCCTTCCTCTTGTTTCTTTCATCCTTGCTCATGATTGTCTCCAGGCTTCCCGGGGTCTCCACATTGATGATCCTTGACGTTCCCGACTTCTGGGTTATCAGCACGGTCTCTCCGGTAACACCCTGCTCATTGATGAACTTGATGGTGGAGTATCTATACGTGAGATTCTCATTGGGCTGGATAAGAAATGCGACCGTCTCTCATGGCAATGCGGGTCTCTGTGCCCGATATGGAAATCCATAACGTGTCCTCTTCCGGAATCTCAACCGTATAATCGATATTGGTAGAGAGGTCGATGCTTACGGAGTCGCCATTGGAGTCAACCGTGTAGGATTTGGTGGTTATAAAGATATCCCCTCTCTCCACAAAATTGATGGATCTCATGATCGTTCGCTTCTTCCCGTTCGTAACAAAGACAAGAATCTTGCTGGATAGAACTGTCTCCGGGATCGTAATCTCAATTACGCCTGTTGAGAAATCGGGCTCTTTTACGACAGCACGGAATCCATCTTGCGCAAGAGCTTTTATCACCGTATTTTCATCAGCGTCCGTAATGGTACAGTCAATGGTGTACGTCTTGTTGGGAAACACCCAGATGGCCTCCGTCTCGGAGAAGGATACGCAGTGCGGATGATGCTTCGGCACCTCGATGCGCTCGCCGCCCGAGAGGGTGAGATAGAGATAGTCCTCGTCCTGAGCAACATCGCTGAAAAAAACGTCGCCATCCTGTCCATTCAGTCCGACGGCACCATCCTGGCCGTCCTCAGGCGCCCCATCTTGTCCGTCCGTGATAAATCGTTGTCTGCACTCTTGGTAGAGGTGATGGTGTAACCGATCTTACTACATTTCGACGCCGGCAATAGCGTCATTACTGTAAAAAGTGTAATAAATTATTTTATACCAACGATAAAATTAATTGGCTTTTATGTCATACCCCAACTTGTTGCGCAACAAATCGAGCAACTTGGCAAATTCTGCCGGTTTGCCATTAACCTGCGTCGGCCAGTTGGCGGCAATAACGATCTTCCGGTCAGCCAGCTGGATCGTCGGAATATCCGGTTTTCGCCCGAAGAAATCCACGCTGCCCCGTTCGGCCAATTGTGCCAGATATTGGTCATAGTCCATGAAGACCTTGTCCATGTTTCGTTTGATGCAGAACGCCTCCTTAAGTTGTTCATGGGTGGTGTCGGGGTGCTGTGAGACGTAGTAGGCCACCACATCGTGTACAAACTCGGTTTTTCGGGCATAGGGTTTGCCGTTGAAACTGTAGGTCTGCGTATCGCGGTTGCGCTCGCCGGGCTTCTTCATCGGGCCGTCGAAGGCCTTCAGATTCGTGACGGCCGATAATTCAAGTGTCGAGGCGATCACCTCACCCAGCGAGGCGTCGTCGCCAACCAGATCGGCAATTCGGTTGAAGAGGGCCGAGACGTTGAAGACCCGGTTGCTCAGATAGGTCTCCTTCTGGCACATGCGGAAGACGACCTTCTCCCACTCCTCGTCGAACTCCTCCGTGGCATCGAGCGACTCCAGTTCGGCCTCGGTCAGCGGCCGCAGTTTGAGTTTCGAGGCGATTTTCTCGTTCCAGGCCTTGAAATCGGGCTCCTCGGTCAACTGGTTGTAGATATAGGGATAGGCAATCTGCATACAGACCAGCGCATAGTTGAGCGTCTTGTTCTGCCGCTCCTGCGGAGTGGTCTCGCCCTGATGCTGCATTTCGTTGATGATCGAGATCAGGGCCAGCGTATTGGTCAGCCGTTTGAGCGATCGGGGATTGCTGCCCACCGAAAGACGCGTGATCTCGGAGAGGGTTTCGGCCAAAGCCGGATCATCGAGCTCCGCATCGGTGAAGAATTCGATCTTCCGCAGCGCATCGACCAGAAACGTGTCGACGTTGTACGAGGCGACGGGCATCGAGAAGGGCAGTTGAATGATCTTGTCGAAGAACGACCGGAATTCGCGTTCGTTGGCATCGGTCAACTCGCCGAATTTGGGTTTCAACCCCTTGATGACTACATCGTAGTCGATGGCCAGGATAAAGACGCACTTCTCCAGGTCGAAGATGTTTTTCAGCAGTTCGAGGATTTCGACGGCGACCGGAGGGTCGATCCGGTCGAGATCGTCGATGTAGAAGGTGAAGCCCTGCTTCGAAGTGTCACGGGCCAGGGCGTCGCCGATCAGTTTGGCGATCTCTTCCTTGAGCTGGAGGATCTCCGACGAGGCACTTGACGAATCCCCGGAGAAGAATTCATCAACCACGCCTCCGTCAATTCCTACTGCTCCGGCGGCAACCTTCGTCCCGACGGTAGCCATTTTCTTGAAGAGCCCGCCGATCTTCTTTTTGCTCTCCTCCCAGCGTTGCAGGTTGGGATTCAGGGCTCCGATCTGGTTGATGATCCCCTCGAGAATCGAGATGATGGCCTGCTGCGGCGTCTTCATGAGCGAATACTGCCACGTGTTGATCCAGACCGGGAAGAACGGCGCATGATCCACCTCGCAGAGGTTGTATCGCAACAGGTTCATCAACGAGGTCTTGCCGCTGCCCCACTCACCCTGCAAGGCAATGGTAATAGGGGTATCGGTGAGTTCGATATAACGGATCAGGGCATCCTGATAGACCTGGATGCCGAAGAGGTCCTTCTGTGTATGTTGGCGCGGAACGTCGATAATACTTGATTTCATGGATGGATAAAATGGTTTTATGGCCGCTGGCTGCGAGCGGAGATACGGATGGCCGACTCCCACTCATCCGTATGCGGGGAAGGACTATTTCCAGACGTCCTTCTTGCAACCTCGTTTTTCGCAATATTCGTTGAATGTCGACAAGGTCATCTCGTCGGCCGATCCGCTCGTATAATAGCGGCTACCGGTCGAGTCGGTGTAACAAACCTGGCAGTAGAGCCCGAATACCGTGTCGAACTCCTTTTCGAGGCTCTTGATCTTCTTGTTCCCGGAGATGGAGATCGTGCCGCCGGAATCGGCCCGCCGTACCGAGGCCAGGGTTTTCGATCCGTCGATGGGGGTGATGCTCTCTCCTTTTGCCACCTGCTGGCGTGCATAACTGTAAAAGATGCCCAGGCGCAGATAGGGAAATTTACGGTTGAACTCCTTGCGCAGCGTTTCGATCTTCTTGTTGCCCGTCACCGTCAATTCCGAACTTTTGGTTGCCGAGGTCGTCTTCTTGGCACTTGCTGCCGTCGTTTTGGCCGTGGTAGCCTTTTTGGTGGTGGCTGTCGTCTTTCTGGAAGCCGACGTTTTTTTGGTTGCCGATGTTTTTGAGGAGGTTGCAGCCATATCAGTTGGTTCTAAAAATGGTTGATGAATGCATTTCAGCGATCCGGCGAGCAGCATTGGCCCGGCGCGAATCGTCATACGTTACGGTGGCAATGTCGTATTTAGGACCACGGACCGTATCGGGCGCAAACCGGGTCACGATTTCGGTCTTATACAGACGGCTTACTTTCCGGGCCAACAGCGAGTCGTTGTTCGTCAGAGCCATATCCAGCAGTTGATCACATCGGTCGTTGTAGAAGCGCACCCATGACTGGTAGATGACGTGATCGATGGCTGCGGGATTTGCGGCGGCATCGTTGTTGTAGAACATGCCGTTGGCATGTGCCCCTTCAGCCAGTGGAGCCCCTTCGACCGGAATGGTGACGAGCAGACGGATCAGTTCGTTGTCGTCGTCCCCGCTCTTCGCACCGAAGTAAATGGCGGCGGTTTCCTGTCCGAAGACATAGCCCAGAGCCGAGTGGTAGCGCTCCTGCAGCATGCGGGCTTGCGGCGCGTGAAAGGCATTTGCCTTCCATCGTCCCAGTTCATCGGAGTAGTCCGCATAGAATTCGGAAAGAATGGCATGGGCCCCTTCGAAATCACCCGCAGCACACCGGTTTCGGTAATCGGTCCGTTGTTCGTAAGCGGCGTCTGCAGCCCATTCGTCTCGCTCGACCGGAATCGAAAGCAGAGCCAGAACCACAAGCCACACGATGACCGACGCGATGCGGTATCCGCGTCGCCAAAGCAGGGCCTGCCATAAATCGCCGAGAATACCCTTTATCGAGATCGGCCGGGATGTTGCTCCGTTTTTTTTCTTCTTTGTGCTGTCCATTGTCGCCAGAAGTCTTCGGCTCCGCCGAAAGACTGTCAACTGGTTATTTGCAACGTTTCAAAGCGTCGCGCGTACGTTCGACTTCGTTTTTCAGATACTCGATGCGGCGGTCGTGGGCCGCGGCCTTGTCGATCTTATTTTTGCGATAGGTGGCTTTGGTCGAGGTACTTGAGGCATTCTTGATCAGGTTGGCGTAGTTGGCGTTGTCACGCTTTTTAGCCTCACGCTCCCGGGCAATATCGGCACGCAGGTCGACGAGTTTCTTCTTGTAATATTCTTTGCTCATGACGAATCATTATTGGGATCGATATGAAGGCGTATGCCCTCGATCAGTGATTGGCCAGTACCGGTTCCAGAATCAGCCGCACGAAATAGATGGCCGGAGGCCATGCTGCCAGGCTCCACATGTAACCCAGAACGGTAAAAATCCTGTAGCGGAAGATCTCATTGCGGGATTTGGCCCAGAACCACCTCGGAGGAATGTCCAGCCGATGGGCCAGAATACCGAAAATGAATCCCCCGACGGCCAGGAGCCCGGCCTGTTGGAGACTTTGATAATCTTCGTAGATGACACAGCCGCACACGCCGAGAACGCCAAGCGGCTGGACGATCGGAGCGAAGAGGTTGATGAGGAAGGCAAGCACCTGAAGCATCGGATCCTGTAGCTAATAAAGGTTTGACGGGTATCGGATTGATTTACAAAAGGGTCATGTGCCCGACGGAGCACATGACCCTGAATGGCTCCCGACGGATCACTTGCCGGCGGCAACGAGCGTAATGTCGTTATCGGCCAGTTTCGTGTTGTCGGCATTGGCCACCTGCACGCCTATGCCGTAGAGTTCGGCGATCTTCTTCTCGAAATTCCCGACCCGGAGATTGCCTCCGACGGTCAGTTCGCCGCCCTTCTTGCCTTCGGCGCGGAGCGAAGCCAGTGTCGCCTCCTCATCGGCCGGCGTCTTGCAGTTGGTCGTGGTGTACACGCGCAGCGACGCACCGAACGCCTTTTTGAAGTTTGCCTTGAAGGTCTTGACCTTCAGACGGCCATCTACATTGAATTCTGCCATAGCTGTAAAATTTTGGGTTGTTGATAATTGGTTCAGACTTGCAAGATGCAGTAATGGAACGTTTCGCCTTCGGTGACGAACTGCTGCCATACGATCCCGTAATCGGCTTCGAGCTCGAAAGCGGGATGTTCCCGGGCACAGAACGAATCGCCGTTCTGCCATTGTTTGTTGCGACCGTGCACCCCGGCGGCCATACTCAATGCCGCATGGTTGGACGATGCCCTACCCGTCTTCAGGTAACTCGGATCATTGGTCACGAAGAGGGCCAGTCCGTTTTTCACGGCGGCGAAGCGTCTGCGAACCAGCTCCAGACGACGGACGTCCTTCCAGAAGTCGTAACGTCCCAGGTCCTGGGCCCCCTGGTTCTTTACGACCACGGCCGCTTCGGTGAGCAACTCGCCGAAGCGCTCGATCCGTCGGGAGATGCTCCGTGTCTTGTACTTCAACTCGACAGGCAGGAACTCATTCCCTTGGCGGACCACGAGATCGAGCCGCAGTTCGCTGTTCCAGAGATATCCGTCCAGCTCGCTCCGGGGAACATAGTATTCCAGATCCACATCGTCATAGGCCTGCGATGACTTCTGCAATGACATGGCCAGATGAATTTGCAGATCGCGCTCGTTGAAGAGCAGTTCATCGTTGCGCTCCAGAAATCTGCGGATGTCATCGCGCACCGAGTCGACCAGTCGGGACATGGCTCCGGAGATCAATATTCGCCGCGGGCGGCCTGCCCGATGGTGATTTCGTTCGGAACGAGCTTCGTGCCGGCTGCATCCTTGATCTGCACCGTCACGCCGAAGTGGCTGTCGAAGAGTTTTTCGGCTTCACCCACCTTTGAACTGCCCTTGATCTTCAGCCCTTCGGCCTTGGTCTTGACCTCCTTCGAGGTCTTCTTGTTCAGGGCGGCCAGCGTCAGGTCTCCGTCAGCGATCTGTGCTCCCTTGTAGAAGACAAGCGTCAGGCCGAATGCCTTTTTGAATTCGGCCGAGATGGATTTGAGTTTTTTCTGCGGAGCAACGGTGAATTCCGCTTTGGAGAACTTGTCCAGAATGTTGTTCAGAAGGCCCATGATATAACGATGAATTTGATTGTTTCTATTCGATAACGATGAATTCGGTGCGCCGGTTCGCCTCGGGGTGGTCGGCATCCACGGGTTGCGACGAGCCCTTTCCTTCGGCTGTCAGCCGGTCGGCTGAGATCCCCCGCCCTACGAGAAAATCGACCGCCGCCTGCGCCCGGACTTCCGAGAGCTTCAGGTTGAAATCCGGATCACCCTCAGCCGAGGTGTGGCCCACGATGCGGAGTTTCATTTCGGGGTATTTCTCCATCACCTTGGCGAGATCGTGCAGCACGAACTTGGCGTCGTCCGAAAGATCGGCCTTGCCTTGTTCGAACTGCGCGGCATTGAAATTCTTCTCCAGTTCTTCAACGCGATCGACATAGACGACCTTCTCGACTTCGACAATCTTCTCGACCTCAACGACCTCGGGCCTGCGCAGAGCGAAGAAGGCGGCGACGGCCGCCAGGATCACCACCAGGATGAGCCACAGCCACCAGCGGGAGCGCTTCTTTTCGGGAACGGGCGGAATATATCCGTTGAGATATTCCAGCCGGAACCCGCCTTTCTTGCCACCCTTGTCGGCCACTTCAAATTGAGCCACGACGATGTCGTAGAGCCGGGCATGGGCAACGATGCGCTCGAAACTGGGGCGGGTCCACATCGAAACCATCGCCACCTTGCGACCGTCACCTGTCGTGAGGATCTCATCTTCGCCCTTGAAATATCCGTTCCAATCGAATGTCGTGCCCTTCTCTTCGGCCGGGATAAAGTTCTCCTTGACGCCGGCGTCGGGGTTGAGCGAATTGGGAAACGCCTTGCGCAGGTCCTCCAGCGTGGAGTGCGGATACATCACCATATAGGCATGAGCGATTCCCAAGGCCGTGCGGTTCTGGGCTTTGCCATAGACGCGGACTTTGGCCGAGGCGCTTTCACGCTCCGATGCGGTGAAACCCTCGGCCGGTGTCGGTTTCGTTTTGGGTTCTTCCGCCTTTTGGGACCTTGGTCGGGGCTCTTCGATTTTGGAGGCTTCCGGTGTTTGTGAAGGCTCGGGAACGGATTGCGCGGAGGCAGTCCCGCTGTTCAGAAAATCAACCAGTTTGCGGCCGGCCTGACGGGTTGTCCACGAAGCGTCCATCGTGAATCCGACCTGACGGGCAATTTCGTTCAGGGCCTCTTTGGAGTTCGGGCAGAGAGTCTCCTTGTCAAATACCGATACGGCCCCGTTGTCGGCGATCTCGATTCGCCAGGAATAGATGGTTGCGGAAAATTTTGCCATACAGCGTTCAATTCATTTATGAAGGCCGGGCCGAGCGGGAAGGGCCTTCAGGTTAGTAGGTTCATGAATCTGCGCCGGGCATAAAAAAAGAAGCGCAGATCAGTTGCTGATTTCCGCTGATAGGTCCTAGGAAAACCTGTGGTAAAGAAAAAAAGCAACAGCCCGCGCTGTATCCGCATACGTGCAGTTGCACAAAGTATGCAGAAGCGCCGAGGAGTTCGCCTTCTCTTACCGTCAATGAATTTCCTAGGTTCATCAGCGAGAAGTGCAAACACTCGCGTGTTTTGTCAGTATTTTATGCAAATATAGCAAAACTCGCCCGATTTCGGATGGATTTAGGAAGAATAATGTAAACTATTGGGCTTTCAGGGAGATACGCAGCATTATTCCGCATTTGTAAATGTGTGCTTTGAAGCCGTTTTTTGAATAGTTAAGCGAAAAAATTGCTACCTATCCGTTGCCCATTCCAGTTGTATGGATTTGTTTGAAAATCCTTTCTGCTCCGACCGTAAAGAACGCAGTTTCATCATTTTGGCTTAGCGAAGGTACTTATTTTTTTTGAGATATGAAAAATATAGGTTCCGGAAGTCAATGGTGATAGCTTTGTCGATGTCTGACGATATTTTACATGCCGATGATTAACTCTGTCTCTGTTAATTTTGCAAACAATGGAACAGATTATGAATCAGACAGATGTAAAGGTTTCGTTCTACCTTAAAAAGAGCGAGGCGGATGCCAGGGGAAACTGTCCCGTGATGGCACGGCTTATTGTCGGCAAGCACTCTGAAACAGCATTCAGTGTCAAGTTTCGTGTGCCACAGTCATTGTGGTCATCCGGACGGGCGTGTGGAAAAAGTGTTGCGGCAAGAGACATAAACAACAGACTGGATGAAATACGTGCTGCCGCGCTCGGCATCTATGCGGAACAATCTGCAATCCGTGAGGATGTAACAGCAGAGGATGTAAAGCATCAACTTTTGGGTATGGCTTCGGAACAGGAAACCCTATTAAGCTATTTCAGACTTTTCATTAGAAATTTCGAGAAACGCGTTGGGATCAATCGTACGGAAAAGACATTGAGGGCTTACTGCAATTCCTACAATCATCTGGTACGTTTTTTACAGATGCAATATAAGCTGTCAGATATCCCTTTTGCCGCATTGGACCGTTCCTTCATTGAAAAATATGACTTGTATCTACGTACGGAATGTTGTCTGGCTTCAGGCACAATAGTCAATCTTACCGTCCAACTGAAAACAATTGTCGGAGAAGCTATTGCTGACGGTATAATAACAGTATTCCCGTTTGTCGGATATGAACCGGTACATCCGAAACCGGAACAGAAATATCTCACCTCCGAAGAATTGAATAGGATTATGACAACACCTCTCCATGATCAGATTCTTTATCATGTGAGAGATATGTTCCTGTTTTCCTGTTATACGGGTATTCCCTATAGCGACATGTGTCTGCTGACAAATGAAAACCTTTCTCTCGCGGAAGATGGTACCTGGTGGATCAGGAGTTCTCGCAAGAAAACCGGTGTAGATTTTGAAATACCGCTTATGGAACTGCCGTTCCATATTATTGAAAAATACCGCGATATGGCTCCTGAAGGAAAGCTTCTCCCCATGTATTCCAACAGTTCATTGAATCGTTATCTGAAACGCATCGCCGAAATTTGCGGTATAGGACGTAAGCTGGTCTTCCACACCGCCCGTCATACCTATGCGACAGAAATTACACTTTCCCATGGCGTACCGCTTGAAACGGTCAGCAAGATGTTGGGGCACAGTCGTATTGAGACCACACAGCATTACGCAAAGGTGACAGACAATAAGATAGATACAGATACGAAAGCATTGGATAAAATAATTGCTGAGCGGTTTTCTGTAGTTATTTGACAATGGCAAAAAATAGGATTATGAAAAGAAATACTGACAATATGGAAATCAAACGTCGCAGTACATTTGCGATACTGTTTTATATAAACCGCACCAAAGTCCGTAAGGATGGAACGTGCCAGTTGCTGTGCAAGATAAGCATAGATGCCAAATGGGAACAGATAGGAACGAAAGTATCCGTCAATCCGGCCATCTGGAATCCTGAAAAAGGACGGGCTGACGGCCGCAGTGAGAATGCCATTACCGTCAACCGGGCTATTGATGATCTGACCAAAGAAATCAAGGAGCATTACAGGCGGATTAAGAACAGTCTGGGATTTATTACGGCAGAGCAGGTAAAGAATGCCGTGATGGGAGTCGGTCAGAAACCGCTAACTCTGCTGGCTCTTTTCAGAGAGCATAACGAGGAGTTCAAGAAGCGTATCGGTGTGGATCGTATAAAGGAGAGTTATGATTCCTACTTACGTTCATATAAGCACCTTTCGGCTTTCGTGCAGGAAAAACGCGGCGTAGAGGATGTACTGCTACGTAGTCTTGACCGTGTGTTCTACGATGACTTTGAACTTTTTCTCAGGACGGACAGGAATTTAAGCCCGAAGAGCGTGCATGAACATCTTTACAGGCTGAAGAAGATGACCATGCGGGCTGTCAGCCAGGGAACAATCCGCCGTGATCCGTATTGTCGCCTTCATCCTGAACTGCCCAAACGGAAAAGTCGTCATCTGAAGCTGGAAGATCTGAAGACGCTGCTTACAACACCTGTCGAGAAGCCACAGCTTCAGTTTGTAAGGGATATGTTCATCTTCTCCACTTTTACCGGACTTGCCTATACGGATTTGAAAAAACTGAGGGTAAATGATATTACCCAATCTGAAGACGGTTCATGGTGGATTCATATCCACCGCCAGAAAACAGGAACACTGTCTTCTGTCCGATTGCTGGATATTCCGTTGAAGATAATAGAGAAATATCGGGAACAGAGAAAGGATGACAAGGTCTTCAATCTGTATAGTCGTACGTATTTCATTATGCTCGCCCACCAGTTGGGTGAAGTTTACGGATTTGAACTTACATTTCATAAGGCACGACACAATTTCGGAACCCATATAACCCTTTCATTGGGTGTTCCGATCGAGACAGTCGGCAAAATGATGGGGCACATGCGTATTGAGACCACGCAGCTTTATGCCAAAGTGACTGACAGGAAAGTGGACGAGGACATGAAACGGCTGAAAGCAGCCGGAATGGATCGAACTTTTGGCTTGTACGAAGAAGAGGTTATTGTCAGGAAACGGAGAAGGAAATTCGGATACCAATTGTCCGACAACAAAGAAACGACCTTGTAAAGAGGCCGTTTCTTTAGCTTCGTTTTATACCCATCGCTGTTCTTCCCTGCATCTTTTATATGCGTCGTCAAGAACTTTCTTTATGTCCGATTCTTTGTAAAGGGCTTTCCCTTGTATAAGGTAGTAAGGTATCACACTGAGGGTCCGGTATTCCTGCAAGGTACGCCGGCTTACTTTCAACAGTTTTGAAAGTTCCTCGTCCGTGAGGAAATAATCACCGTGGAATGCGGGTCTCGGAGCCGTCCGTATTGCGTCTATCATGCGCTCCATGTTTTCCAGCCCTTTGAAAATAGTATCAATTCTCGGGTCTTTTCTGTTTATAAGATTGTAACTCATGGCTTTCTTTTTTGTGGGTGATAACTTGATTCCAACAGGCTTTGTACATCTTCCGGTTTGTAGAAAAACTTGTTCTTGATCCGGGTGAAAGGCAACAGTCCTTTCTTGCGATATACCTGAAGTGTTCTCTTGGATATTCGGAGAATCCCGCATACCTCCTGATTGTCCATCCATTTTTTCAGTCCCGCGTCTTTGGTCTGACTACATATACCGGTGACTTTTTTCTCGATCATGCTGAGACGGACAACCAATTCGTCAAAGGTCTGTTTTTCCATACATATAATTTCCATACCGTCATTTTATTAGGGTTGAAGACCGAGTTCTTTTTTTATTCTCGCCGGCAGCACCTTCCCCTTCCTGTTCAGGAAGTCCTGGACTTCCGAAGCCTTGTAGTAGGTACGCCCGTCAATCATGTAGTATGTGACGAGCTTCTTCTGGCGGTAGCGTGCAAGGGTACGTTTCGTAACGCCAAGGAGTTCGCACATATCCTGGTTGTCGAGCAGTTTGTCACCCTCAAGGGCGGCCGTCTGCCTGTTCATGCGGTTCAGTCTGTCATCTATCCTGTCAAACCGTTCCATTATCTGGTGGAGCATCATCTGGAATGTCTCCCTGTCTATCTGTATCATAATGAATTCTGTTTTTAGTGTAATAATTCCATTTTTTACACCGTGTTGCGCAACAGGTTTCATTATGATATAGGCCAAAACATGGACCAATGGAGCATATTGCCACATAAAAACATGGCAAGTCGCTGAATAATAGAGAAATAAAAAATCAGCCCCATAAAAACGAGACTGATGGAAGTATTGCAAATGCAATATGTCGCAATACCTTATTGCAATGTTTTGCAATAAATCAAGCGGCAAATTCCGTTTTTGAATGTTTTGGTATTTACGATTTTCCATTCACCCTGTGGTATATGCTTTGAGACGGATTTGTAGTCTGGACGGGTGGAGGGAAACAGGAAGATGATTATCTCGTCAATAAGATGATAAAGTGAGAGGCCACGCAGGAGTTCTATGCTTTCCTCGTCATGTATTTCGGCTTGATAAAGGACTGATGGGGCTGACATATCTTTCTCGCACATGAAATCCACAAGCGGATAACCCGGATATAGCCGGCGGGTACTTTTACCGCGTCCATATGAAAATCCGTCCTTATCGTCTCTCAGCCATTGTCGCAACGGATCGTCCTCCGCCGGAATGGAGCCGTCTAATGTCATTGCTATCAGAACCCGTAACCTTGCCATACCTTTTCCTTCAAATAAGAAGCGTGAAACTCACGCACTATCAGGTAGAGGCTCTGGTAAGCCCATTGTAGAATCATGCATGAGCTCACGCTATAAGACATAGCATAAGCTACACGCAATAGTCTCTACAATTTGAAATTTACCAGATTTCTACCTGAGACGTCTTGCGACTTATGTTGTAACATTCGGCAAGGCTCCAAGCAATGCCGATATTCTTTTCTTATGTTTTGACCGTCTGTCCTGCATGGCAGGACTTCCGATCATTTACAAATGTAGGCATTTTATTCCGAACAAGCATATAGAATACCTGTTATTTTCTGTTCAACCCGTATTTTTTCATCTTACGGTATAGCGTGGACGGGTCGATATGCAGCATGGCTGCGGCATGTTTGCGATTCCCGTGGGTGATTTTCAATGCCTGGACTATCGAGCGTTTCTCTTCCGCATCGTTTTCGGGGAAAAGATTGATCTCCTCAGTTGCCGCTTCCATTTTAATGTTCAGATCGGTTGTTTTAATGAGCGGCTGTTTTGCCATGAGTACCGCCCTTCTTATTCTGTTATGCAGTTCCCGCACATTTCCCGGCCAATGGTAAGAGAGAAGCAGTTGTTCCGCTTCAGGGCTGAATCCCTCGGTTGGTCTTTTCAGTTCTCCGGAAAATTTTTTCCTGAAATGGTTTGCCAACGGCAGGATATCTTCAGGACATTCGTGCAGGGAAGGCATGACAATCTCGAATTCGCATAACCGGTGGTATAGGTCTTCCCTGAACCGTTTTTCCTGTATGGCAAGTTGGAGGTCCTCGTTTGTAGCGGCTACAATCCTGACATCAGCCCGTTTTTCCCTGTTGCTACTTATTGGAATGTATGTACCTTCCTGAAGCACTCGTAAGAGCATAGCCTGGACTTCAACAGACAATGTACCTATCTCGTCAAGGAAAAGGGTGCCGCCTTTCGCCATTTCAAAATACCCGTCCTTATTGGTGTCGGCACCGGTAAATGTACCTTTTATGTGTCCGAAGAAGAGTGAAGGTGCGAGTTCCTTGGGTATGACCCCACAATTCACGGCGACAAACGGCATATTCCTCCGTTCTCCTATATAGTGGATACGTTGTGCCACCGATTCTTTTCCTGCGCCGTTCGGACCAAGTATGAGTACCGAAATATCAAACGGCGCAACAGTATTGACCAGATGTTCGATTTCTTTCATCTGAAGGCTGTTTCTTGGTAGCAAGCCCTTGTCCTTGTCACATATTACGGAACGAGGGTGGAAAATGTCTTTCAGTTGTCTCTGTAGTTCGTCCATTTGTACCGGTTTGGCCAGATAGTCTTTGGCTCCCAGTTTTATGGCTTGCACAGCACCCGGTACCGAGGCATATCCTGTCATGATAATGAAAGGAATATCCATCCGTTCCTTCCGCATCCATTCGAGCAAAGATATACCGTCCCCTTCCGGCAGGCGTACGTCGGACAGCACGAGGTCGAAACTTTCTTTCTTGAGCAGTTTTCGTGCCCCTGGTTCATCTATTGTTATCTCTGCTTCATAACCGGATTTTTCCAACCATTTTTTCTGTTGCCCGGCAAGCATGATGTTGTCTTCAACTATCAGTATTCTGTATTTCATTCATGTTTTCATTTAATTATGTCCGTCCATTTCCGATAATCGGCTTTTTGTCTCAGATATCAGCCGGTCTATTCTTCTGACAATTCTTTCCACATCATTGCGGAATGTTGGCTCATCCGTATCTTCCGCATAATGTTCATAGCTGTACGGTTCCAGCTCATGGGCTATTCCCAATTGCTCCCACATCGGGTACATCCTGTGCAGAGTTTCCCATATCCGCTTCCGGTCGGGCTTTTCCTGACTCAAAGAATCCAGCAAGTCAGAACTGTTCCTATTGGATTCCTCTATAAGAGTCTCCAAAGTCCAGCGTTCATCTCCCGTAGTGACATACAGAGCCTCGAAATCTGGAGAATGATTGTCCATAGTTCTGTCCTGTCCAATGAGTGACGAGAGAAATTCGAGCAGGTCTCTTGTATAGAACGGTTTGTGGATACAGCCGGCAAATCCGGCTTGAATATAGCGGTCTGCATCGCCGTCGTTACGGGCGGTCATTGCAGCTATGGGAATTGTCCGTGAATTTCCTATGTTGGAAAGGCGTAGCAGATGCAACAGGTCAAAACCTCCCGTACCACGCATCTGTATATCGGTCAGCAACAGGTCGTATTCTCCGGTTCTCAATGCTTTGACCACTTCCTGTGCATTGATACAGGCTCGGCATGAGATACCGTTTCGTTCCATCATTTCAACGGTGTTGCGCAATTGTATAGGATCGTCATCGACTACAAGAACCCGTCGCGGAAGTCTGAGACTTCCTGCATCCGGTTGGGAATTGTCTTTTGCAGGCTCATTGGTCTGCCTAAGCGGAATTTCCACCTTGAATTCGCTGCCTTTACCGACCTGGCTCGAAACAGAGAGTCTTCCTCCGAACAGGTTCACCAGCCCTTTCGTAATGGAAAGTCCCAGTCCGAAGCCTTCTGAATCCAAATCCGGAGCAGCCCGTTCAAAGGGCTGGAAAATGCGTTGTGTCGTGTTCTCGTCCATTCCTATCCCCGTATCTTTGACCTGTACAGAAAGAGTACCATCTTCATGACTTGCCAGAAACTTGATATAACCTGTACGGGTGAATTTTACAGCATTTTCCAGAATGTTGACCACTATCTGCCTTATGCGATCTGCATCGCCAAGGGCGGTGATGCCGCAACCCATAAAAGCCTTGTCAAACATCAGTCCTTTGTCGTTCGCCTTGCGTGTGTATTCTTCAGCGATACTTTCCAGAAAGGATTCAAGATGGAACGGAATTTCGTTTAGGGTTTCTTTAGCATCGTCCAGACGGGAGAGGTCGAGCAGACTGTTGGCAAGCCGGGTGATATGACGGGATGATTCAAGGATGTTTCCAAGATAGGCATTGCGGCGTTTCCGGTCACGAGTATCCATGGCCAGTTCAGCACTGCCACTGATGGCATTCAGAGGTCCTCGTATGTCATGGGAAAGTGTGATGATTATTTTCTTGCGCATGTCGGAGAGTGTACGGTTTTGTGCTGCCGTATCCTCCAGTTCTGCCTTGTCCCTTTCCCTGCGGTTAAGGTCACGCATGATGATAAGGTGCGAAATGATGAGCAGGATAATGGCCATGCCGATTACTCCTGTCATTAAAAAGAACGACATTTTCTCTGCTTCTGCCATTTTTAACTCTCTTTGTGAGAAGGCAGTCTGTGCCTGTTCGTCGAGATTGTTGATCAATTGAGATAATTCACGGTTAAGTGTCCGGTTGCGGGTGCGGAGGCTGTCCGTATAAACCTCCATTTCTGCTGACTGTGCCTGTTGCATGGCTATCAGACTGTCGCTAAAGGCGTATAGTTCCTTTGCAGACGGTAATATGTGTACCGTCTTCTTTCCACCGAAGACTCCGGCTATCCCATCTTTTTTGTGTGTAACGGTACGTATATGTGTGGCACGCCTTGCTACTTTGGGCAGATGGTTCGCCAAGAGGCTGTCCGCCTCATTCCGGTGGGCGAGAATTTCCGTTAGGTGCAACAGATGGTTTTCCTTTTCCGCCAAGAGACTACGCAAGGTATCAATCTGTGTCGGACGCACATACGCCGTGCAGTGGGGCTTCAAGGTTAGCAGCAGGCTGTCGGTACGCAGACGGAGTGCGTGGTAACGGGTGCTGTCGGCTTTCTCCCAACCGATGACGCTCTCGCCAAGGGTGGCAAGCTGTGTGATATGGCGGTGAGCGGCGTTGATGTCACGGCGCACTTGCCGTATCTCGGCGGATTCGGTTTTTATCTCTTTTATTCGCTTGCGCTCATGCAATAAAATGGCGACCATACTGCCTATGACCGCCAATAAAATAAGATAACCTGATATAATTTTTATCCGCAACGATATTCCGTTTTGTTTTCCCATATGCCTTTGAAAAAATCCCGAAAGGTTGTGGTTGTCCGCAGTCTTTCGGGATTATATGATTACCTTATAGAACCGGTATATTTATTTTTCCTTAATTCCGCAACACTATTACAAATATAACTTTTTAAGTACCTGAGCAACAAAAAGTTGCTCAGGATTTTGCCATGTCAGATTTTTCACCTATCTTAGTGTTGCAAATCAA
>UQUQ01000001.1 GCA_900544265.1 uncultured Alistipes sp. | reverse complement strand
GTGGTACCACCAGGAATCGAACCGGGGACACAAGGATTTTCAGTCCTTTGCTCTACCAACTGAGCTATGGCACCATCGCAATAATCCGACGGGAAATCCCTTCCGTATTATCGTGGTGCAAAGGTAAGCAAAAAATTTGAATCTGCAAGCCCGGAGCGAAAAAATATGCGTTTTTTCCTCCGAGACAGGCAACATGAACCCCTAACAAGCTGCGGCAAAGTGTTAGGAAGCGGCAGAAAACGCATGCATCGGCACTTGAACCCGAAAAACATATAAATAAGGTATACGCCTTTTTTCGCCCCACGCCCGCCGCGGCAAGAGGCCCTCCACTGCAAAACGGTTCGCAGAAAGGCACCGTTTCGCCCGGGAAAGCAGATGCTGCAACCCGCAAAATAGACCTTTTGGACCGTAAGGGTACTCAAAACGGTATTCGGACGGTAAAAACACCCCTCGGAAAGCGCGAAGAAACCCTCAAAAAAGGCAAAAAATCCGGTTACAGATTGTAATTGATATTACAATACTGTAAATAAATTGTAACTGCGAAAGAGAAATTCAAAGAAAATGTATTACATCAGCAATTTTTTTAATAATTTTGTTTGCAAAAGAGATGCCTTTCACATATCTTTGCTCATGAACTTTTTATTTTAAAATCAATTAAAATTAACGCTTATGGTAAGAAAAATTGTACTATCGTTAATTGCTGTGCTGGGGGCGGGGATGCTTCTTTCCGTCGCTCAGAACCGGCAGGTCTCTGGTACAGTTTCCGACGCGGAAGGCAACCCGGTTGTCGGCGCGACGGTCCTGGTTGACGGCACGCATGTCGGCACGACCACAGGCATGGACGGCAGCTACACGCTTTCGGCCCCGGCAGACGGCACCCTGAAGGTGACGTTCGTGGGCTATGCGGACATGCTGGTTCCCATTGCCGGCAAGACCACGATTAACGTAACGCTGCAAGAAGATACGCAGGCGATCGACGACGTGATCGTCGTGGCATTCGGTACGGCCAAGAAAGAGGCCTTCACCGGATCGGCCAAAGTCATCAAGTCGGACGACCTGATCAAGACGCAGTCGTCGAACGTACAGGACGCCCTCGTCGGCAAGATCGCCGGTGTGCAGTTCAACTCGGCCTCGGGTCGTCCGGGTGCGGGACAGTCCATCTACGTCCGTGGTTACGGCTCGCTGAATGCCAGCAAGTCGCCGCTGTGGGTCGTTGACGGCGTGCCCTACGAAGGCGATATCAACAACCTGAACACGGCCGATATCGAGTCGATCAGCGTCCTGAAGGATGCCGCCTCGAACGCCCTGTACGGTGCCCGCGGTGCCAACGGTGTCATCATGGTGACGACCAAGCGCGCCAAGGCCGGTGATGCCACCGTGACCTTCGACGGCAAGTGGGGTGTCAACACCCGCGCCCTGCAGAACTACGACATCGTGGACAACGCAGGCGAGTACTACGAGTACCACTACAAGGCCCTCTACAACTACTACACGCTCGTAAACGGCTACAACGCCGTGCAGGCCAACCTGGCAGCCAACCAGCTGCTGACGTCGAACGCCGCCGGCGGTCTGGGCTACAACGTCATGTCCTACCCCGAAGGCCAGAACCTGATCGGTACCAACGGCAAGCTCAACCCGCTGGCCAAGGAGGGTCGCGTGGTGACCTACAACGGACAGGAGTACATGCTCAAGCCCGACAACTGGCTCGACGAGATCTACAAGTCGGCCACGTTCCGTCAGGAGTACAACGTCAACGTATCGGGCGCTACGGACCGCGCGAACTTCTACGCATCGCTCGGTTACCTCGACAACACGGGTATCATCGACGGCTCGAGCAACGAGCGCTACACGGCGCGTCTGCGCGCGGACTACCAGGCCAAGAAGTGGCTCAAGGTCGGAGGTAACTTCTCCTACACGCACTTCGTATGGAACAACGGTAACGATACGAGCAACGAGGGTGCCAGCGACGGCGGCAACGCATTCGCCACGGCCATGCGGACGGCCCCGATCTATCCGGTCTACATCCGCGACGGCGAGGGCAACATCATGATCGACCAGTACGGCATGAAGCTCTACGATACGGGCGACGGCCGCAACGGCGGTGCCGTGCGTTCGACCGGCGGTCAGAGCAACGACCTGCAGGACATCCAGCTGAACAAGTACATCAGCGAGGGCAACGCCTTCACGGCAAACGGTTTTGCCGACATCGACCTCTACAAGGGCCTCAAGCTGACGGTCAACGGCAGCGTTGCCATCGACGAGACCCGCGGCACGCAGGTGATGAACCCCTTCTACGGTCAGTTCGCCGAATCGGGCGGTCTGGTCTACAAGTCGCACTCGCGTGACATCACCTACAACCTGCAGCAGCTGCTCAACTACAACACGACAATCGGCGAGAAGCACACCATCGGCCTGCTGCTCGGTCACGAAATGTACAACCGCAAGGTCTACGGACTCTATGCACAGCGCAGCGTGATGTACTCGCCCAACAACCTCGAGTTGAGCGGCGCCGTGGTCGACATGGCCAGCTCGGGCTCGTCGGTTTCGGAGTACAACAACGAAGGTTACTTCTTCCGCGGCCAGTACGACTACGACGAGAAGGTATACGTTTCGGCTTCGTATCGCCGCGACGCCTCGTCGCGCTTCCACCCCGATCACCGCTGGGGTAACTTCTGGTCGGCCGGCGTGGCATGGCTCATCAACAAGGAGAGCTGGTTCAACGCCCCCTGGGTCGACATGCTGAAGGTGAAGGCCTCCTACGGTTCGCAGGGTAACGACGGTATCTCCGAATACCTCTACACGGACTACTACACGATCGCCAGCGCCGGCGGCACGAGCGTAACGCAGAACCTCGCGCGCAAGGGTAACCCCGACATCACGTGGGAGACCAACGCCAACCTGAACGTCGGCGTCGAGTTCGGCCTGTGGAACAACCGCCTGTCGGGAGGCATCGACTTCTTCAACCGCAAGACCACCGACATGCTCTTCCAGATGGCTACGCCGTATGAGTCGGGCTACACCTCGATCTGGACCAACATCGGCGACATGGTCAACCGCGGTGTCGAAATCGAACTGCGCGCCGACCTGATCCGCACGAAGGACATCGTCTGGGACTTCTCGGTCAACATGACCCACTACAAGAACAAGCTCGTCAAGCTGCCCGAACAGTACAAGAACAACACCACGTCGGACGGCAAGCACGTCGGCCGTATCAGCGGCAGCTACTTCCTGACCGAGGGCGAATCCGTCTTCTCGTTCTACCTGCCGACCTACGCAGGCGTGGACAAAACGACGGGTGAATCGCTCTGGTACACCTACAAGACGAATGCCGAGACCGGCGAAAAGACCCGTGAGAAGACCAACAACTACTCGGACGCTTCGCTGAACGGCCGCGAGCTGCAGGGTGATGCGCTGCCCGACCTCTACGGCGGTTTCAACACCTCGCTGCACGCCTACGGCTTCGACCTCTCGCTGGGCTTCACCTACCAGATCGGTGGTCAGGCCTACGATACGGGCTACGCAACCTACATGGGTTCGCCGTCGGGCAGCTCGAGCGGCTTCAACTACCACCGCGACCTGCTCAACTCGTGGAGCGAGACGAACAAGAACTCGAACATTCCGCGTTTTGCCTACAATGACAACTACTCGGCTGCCTCTTCGGACCGCTTCCTGACCGACGCCTCGTATCTGAACATCCAGAACATCACGCTCGGCTACACGCTGCCGAAGAGCATCACGCGCAAGTTCCTCGTCGAGAGCCTCCGCGTATACGTGGCCTGCGACAACGTATGGTATTGGTCGAAGCGCCAGGGTCTCGACCCGCGCCAGAGCATCAACGGTGCCACCAACCCCTACTACTATGCTCCGATCCGCACCTTCTCGGGCGGTGTAACCGTTACCTTCTAATGTCTTTCATAACAAGTTGCATACCATGAAAAAGAACAAGATAGTAAAATTCGCGGCTGCGCTCCTCTGCGCTCCGGTGCTGCTGTCGAGCTGCATCGAGGAGACCTTCCCCGAGGGCGGTAACGTGACGAGCGGGCAGATCTCCGAGTCGCCGTTCGCCATGGAGGACATCGCCGCCTCGATTCCGACGATTCTCATCACGAACTACCTCGATATGGGCGATCACTTCGACTTCGGCTATCCCGGCATCTTCGGTGCTACGGACCGCATGGTGGGCGAAGTATTCCCCGTATCGCAGAATCTCCCCGGCGGCAACCAGTACTACGACCGCTGGCAGGCATGGCTCTACCCGGACATGGGAGGTCTCAGCGCCACGGGATGGACTGACTTCTTCTATCTGAACTACTACCAGTTCATCTACTCGGCCAACGAGGTGATCTCGATCGCCAGCCAGAGCGAAAGCGGCGGCGTTGCGCTCGGCATAGCCAAGGCATTCCGCGCCATGTGCTACCTCGACATGGCCCGCATGTACGACCCGCTGCCGGCCAAGGCTCCGGACCGTCCCTCCTACGAGAGCGAACTGGAGGCCGTCAAGGGGCTGACGGTGCCCATCGTGCGCGAGGGTGCCACGCTCGAGCAACTGGAGAACAACCCGCGCGCCACGCGTGAGGAGATGTTCAACTTCATCCTCTCGGATCTGACCGACGCCGAGTCACTGCTGGCCGACTACCAGCCCGCTTCGAAGACCATGCCGTCGCAGGCCGTCGTATACGGACTGCTGGCCCGCACCTACCTGTGGCTCGGAGGCTTCGAGGAGACCTACGAAGGCTTCGTGACGGGAACGGAGGCCTACAAGAAGGCCGCCGAGTATGCCCGCAAGGCCATCAACGCATCGGGCTGCACGATTATGACCGAAAGCCAGTGGCTCGATCCGAAGACCGGCTTCAACACGGTAAACAACGCATGGATGTGGGCCATGATTCAGACCACCGACACGGTGCTGAACAACCTGCTCTCGTGGGCTGCCCACATGAGCCTCGAGGCCGTCTACGGCTACGGCTACGGCGCACAGCCGGGTATCTCGGTATTCAGCTACGAGCGTATCTCCGATACCGACTTCCGCAAGAAGAGCTATGTAACGGCCGACCGTTCGTATGCGGCTGCACAGCCCTACATGAGCCTGACCGAGGAGGAGTTCAAGACGGTGGCTCCCTACGCATCGTACAAGTTCCACACGGCCGGCGGCGAGAAGAGCAACTTCACAATCGCCAACGTGGTAGACATCCCGATGATGCGTGTCGAGGAGATGTACCTAATCGAGGCCGAGGCTACGGCTCACTACGACGAGGCCACGGCCCGCACGCTGCTCACCTCGTTCATGGCACACCGCGACCCGAACTACCGGATCCCGGCCGCCACGACGGACCTTGTCGAGGAGATCATCTTCCAGAAGCGTATCGAGTTCTGGGGCGAGGGTATCATCTACTACGACATGAAGCGTCTGAACATGAGCATGCACAATGCGGACACGGGCACGAACGCCCCGTCGGGCGCCATCATCTCGACCGACGGCCGCGCTCCCTGGTGGAACTGCGTGATTCCGCTCGGCGCCGTACAGCAGAACATTGCTCTTACGAACATGAACAATCCCGACCCGACCGGCACGGTAAGATCTGTCAGATAACAAAAAAAATTGCACAACATGAAATACATCACGAAATTCTTACTGATGGGTATCGTTGCGGTGGCAGGCCTTCTTTCGGCCTGCACCAGCAGCGACGACTTCGAGCCGGGGCCGAAGGATTCCGGTGCACAGGTCTACTTCCCCAACACGATCCCCTCGGAGTTCAACGTGGGTGACGACGAGTCGTCCGTGACCATTCCGGTACGGCGTGTCGTAACCGACGAAGCATTGACCGTGAACATCCTCGCCAGCATTGAACAGGGGCAGGAGGGCATTCTCAATATTCCCTCTTCGGTTTCGTTCGAGGCCGGCAGCGACCTGGCCAATCTGGTCATCACCTTCAACCACAGCGCACTCGTCGACGGCACGGAGTACAAGGCTTCGCTCCTTCTCAACGACGAACAGAACCTGACCCAGTACGGCAACAACATGATCGATATTACGATCATTCCGTGGCCGTGGGAAGAGCTCGGAACCGGCAAATACCGTGACGGATGGCTGGGCGGTTTCTTCGGCGAGAAGGATGTGGAAATCGATGTAACGATCCACAAGCACAAGTCGCAGGAGGGCGTCTATATGGTCGAGGAGATGTTCGGCTGGACCTTCATGACCGAGTTCTTCGGCGCTACGCAGAGCGACCTCTCCGGACAGTTCTCGTACACGCCCGCAAACATCGTCATCAACTGCGCCAATCCGCAGGCCGTAACGATCGCCGAGCAGTACTCCGGAATCACCGAAAATTCCTACGGCTACGGCAACTTCTATATCATGAACGATCCCGAGCAGGTAGGTACGCTTGAAAACGGCGTCATCTCCTTCCCGAAGAAAGGTATCATCGTGGGCTGCGACGGAACGTCGGAGGATGCAGGCTACTACTACTCGAACAACTCGGGTCTCTTCCGCATCATGCTCCCCGGAGCTCAGATCACGGACTACACGCTGACGGCTGCATACGGCGGCATGCTGGTAAATTCCGACAACACGAGCGCCAGCGCCGTAATCGACTTCACCTATGGTACCGACGTGACGGGTATCAACTACGTCATTGCCGAGGGTGATGTGGAGGCTTCGGCCGCAACCCTTGCAGCGCAGATCGCCAACGGCACCGCCGAAAACATTCTCACGATCGAGGACTTCGTTGTCGGCGCCGGCTCGGTATCCATCAAGGCAGATCTGACAACTCCCGGACCCTACACGGTAGTCGCCCTTCCGCTGGACAAGGAGAACAAGCCTCTTGAAAGCAATGCGGCAGCCGCATCGTTCTACTTCCCGGGCATGGACGGCGGTGATATTCCCGACTGTGACGTCGAGGCCATGATGGGATCCGTTTCCGAGAACAAGCCCGATGCTCTCGAGAAGAATCCCGATGAATCGTCCCTCTACTTCAAAATCAGCGGTTCGGAGCTCAAAACGCTGCATCTCCTGGCCATGTCAACGTCCAATATCGAGACGCTTGTCGCACAGGGTGCAAGCTACGAAGAGATAATCGCATCGTATGGAGAGGACTTCTCCAGCATCGCCGTGCCGACCATCAACGAAACCGGCTACTACGAAAACATCTGGATCAATCTGAATGAAAACACGTCGTACACGATGCTTGTACAGGCTACGAATATTTACGGCAGAAGCAAAGTTCTCGCAGTCGAGAAGTCAACGGCAGCTGTCGATACCTCATGGTATACAGGCGAGCTCGCTATTGGCAAATACGACATGGTTTACCAGTCTGTAGAGGACGGTGAGACCATAACATCTTCGTGCACCTTCACTGTAAATCCCGTGAAAGGAAGCGAAAATGAGTTTACGATCAAGGATCTCGGCCTGAACAACACGACGTCCTGGTATGCTTCCTACGATTCCGCGACGCACAAGTTCACCGTTTCGGGTGTCGAAGTTGGCTATGAAGATCTGGGAAGCCGGTTCGGTCAAGGTTGGGGCTATTACGACCAGGCCAGAACCATGATTCTGGGATTCTTCTCCTTCGCAAACGAGCAGAGCAATGGAACCGATCCCTGCGTTTTCAGTGTTGACGCGACCACGGGACAAATCAACCAGCTCGAGACGCTCCTCCAAGTCCTTGTTGCAGACGCCGCAAGCGGAAAGATACTTGGTTATCTGACACAATATCTGCCCGGCGAGACGGTTATCACATATGCAGAGAACGCCTCATCGAGCGCCGTGCAGCCGTCGAGCAAGCAGGCCATCCGCCACACAGCAACAGCCAAGTACATGAAGGCGACCGACAGATTCAGCGACCATGTTGCTACGGCCAAATGCGCCGAAATGCCAAAGAGTGCCGCTCACAGCGGCGTCCGCACGCTTGATGTCAAGACTGCAAAGTGCGAGCCGCTGCCCGCAAAGCCGTACAACGGCAAGGCAAAGATCAGCAAGAAGGCCGTCAACAGCCCGCTGATGTAATACGCCTCGCCTGTAAGACCTGAACCACGAAACCCGGCACGGCGCCATGAACCGTGCCGGGTTCTGTGGTCAAAAGGAACAAGCACCCGAAACAGGGCTGTAATAACCTGATTATAAATTTTATGACAAAGTTCAAAACAATCCGGAGCCTATCGCTCATGCTGGCAGTGCTTCTCCTTGCATCGTGTACGAAAGACACGACCGGAGAGTCTGCTCCCGTCAAGATGGAAGACAAGGTTGCTTCCAAGCTTGTATTCACGTCGACGAACGCTGCCAAAGGCCAGCTGCTGGTCTACTTCGACAGCGATGCCGTCGCGAATGTCGAAAACTCCGTCCTGCGCGTGACGCGTGCGGGCGGCGTGGCCACCCGTTCGGGCATCTCCGATTTCGACGCCGTACTCGACAACATCGGCGTCAAGTCGCTCAGACGTCTCTTCCCGGTGGACGAGCGGAACGAAGAACGCACCCGCGCGGCAGGTCTGCACCGCTGGTATCTCGTGGAATTCGATGAGGAGGCCGATCTCGACAAGACGGCCGTGGAGATGGCCCGGATCGCCGAAGTAAGCAAGGTAGAGTTCGATCAGAAGCTCGCCAGCATCCACGACCCGAAAGTCATTCCGCTCGACGAGAGCCTCGCAGCTTCCGCCACCCGCGCCGACATGACGACCTCCGGCGTGTCGTTCAACGATCCCGAGCTGAGCAAGCAGTGGCACTACATCAACACGGGCGACAAACAGATCTATTCAAAGATCAAGGCCGGTGCGGATGTCAACTGCAAGGATGCCTGGCGTCTCTGCACGGGTGATCCGCGCGTGGTCGTGGCCATTGTCGATGACTGCGTGCAGTGGGACCATCCCGACCTGGCCGCCAACATGTGGGTCAACGAGGCCGAACTGAACGGTAAGAGCGGCGTCGATGACGACGGAAACGGCTACAAGGACGATATCTACGGCTACAACTTTGTCACCAACACGAAGCTGGCGATCAGCACGCAGGGCCGGGCCAGCGAGCACGGCACGCACGTGGCCGGCACAGTGGCAGCCGTGAACAACAACGGCATCGGAGTCTGCGGCATCGCCGGAGGTTCGGGCAACAACGACGGCGTCAAGCTCATGTCGTGCCAGATCTTCTACAACGACAACGGCGGAAACGCCAGCACGACGGCCAACGCCATCAAGTATGCAGCCGACAACGGCGCGGTGATTCTCCAGTGCAGCTGGGGCTACACGGCCGGTACGCTCACCTCGGATTCGCAGTACTCGACCTACGACAGCGCCGAGAAACAGGCCATCGACTACTTCATCGCCACGAAGAACTGCGCGGCTCTGGACGGCGGCATTGCCATCTTCGCCGCAGGCAACGACATGACCGGCATGTCGGGCTACCCGGCCGCCTACCGCGACTACATCTCGGTAACGGCCATGTCGTGCGACTTCACCCCGGCCTACTACACCAACTACGGCCCGGGCTGCAACATCGCGGCTCCCGGCGGTGACTACTACCAGTCGGGAATCGAGACGGGCTCCGAGGCATCGATGATCCTCTCGACGTTCATCAACGGCCGCTATGGTTACTCGCAGGGTACCTCGATGGCATGTCCGCACGTATCGGGTGTGGCCGCTCTGGGTCTCTCGTACGCCCTGCAGCTTGGCAAGACCTTCACGACGGATGAGTTCAAGGCGCTGCTGCTGACCTCGGTCAACAACATCGACCAGTACTGCACCGGCACGAAGCCCTACTACGACAACTACGGCAGCCGCCACACGCTCAACCTCGCGGCCCACAACAAGAAGATGGGTACGGGCTACATCGACGCCTTCCAGGTGCTGATGAACGTGCGCGGCACGACCTGCATCCCCGTTCCCGTCGGCTCGCAGTATACGCTCGACCTGGCGGCGCTCGTCGGCGGCGGCAACGCGAACATGACGATTACGTCGGTCGAGATTTCGGCTGAGGGCAAGGCCAGCCTCGGCATGTCCTCGGACCCGAGAGTCTTCGCGAACCAGGTCCTGCTGACCTGCACGAAGCCCGGATCGGCCATTGCCAAAGTCACGATGGTGGCCGGCACGAACAGTGGCAGCGGCATCAACGGCATGACCATTACGAAGGAGTATGCGATCATCGCCCGCGAATTCGAGTCTGCAAACGGAGGTTGGTTATAAAAACAAGGATTCAGCATGAAAAACATCAAGATTTTCTGTATGCTGCTTGCGTCGCTCGTAGCCCTGAGCGGTTGCAGCAAGTCGGACAATAACGGAGGCAAGAACCCGGGCAAGGAGACGCTCGTCGGAGAGTGGCACATGGTATCGTGGACCGGCGCCACGGCCACGGCCGACATCTACATCTCGTTCACCGAGGAGGGAACCTTCGACCTGTACCAGCGCTTCATCACCCCGGGATACGTGCACTACAGCGGTAAATACACGTACAGCAACGACAAACTCTCGGGTGTCTACAGCGACAACCAGCCGTGGGCCAGCGAATACGACGCCTTCTTCTCGACGGACGGACGCATGACGCTGACCAGCCTCTCGAGTACGGGGGACGTCTCCGTATACGAGAAGACCAGCATCCCGCAGGAGATTCTCTCGGGCGAGATGACCGCCTCGACGCAGAGCCGCGCCGGCGAGGAAGAGTCGCCCCGCTTCCTGTAGGGAGCGCGCAATCCGCACAGCACCGCATGCCGCACCCGCGGCATGCGGTTTTTTGTCTCCGGGGAGGGAAACAGTCTGCCCGCCGCAGCTCCCAAGGGAGAATCGCACATGCAAAGGGAAAGAAAATGAGCGCATCCGGAAATTTTTTCGTACCTTTGCCGGCGAAAAGAACAACAACCGCTCATCATCAATAGCTATGGCAATTACAGCGTTTCTTCCCGGCATCCGCTACGTCGGCGTCAACGACCGCACGACCCACCTTTTCGAGGGCCTCTGGTCGCTTCCCCAGGGTGTTTCCTACAACGCCTATCTGGTCATCGGCGAAAAGATCGCACTGATCGACACGGTCGAGGAGGCCTTCGGCAGCCGGCTGTTCCAGCACATCCGCGAGGAGATCGGCGACCGCCGGATCGACTATCTCGTCGTCAACCACATGGAACCCGACCACTCGTCGTCGATCGCGGCCCTGCGGCAACTCTATCCCGACATAACGATCGTCGGCAACGCCAAGACCCTGCAAATGATTGCCGGCTACTACGGCATCTGCGACGGCACGCTCGAGGTCAAGGAGGGCGACACGCTCGATCTGGGCGGCAAGACGCTCACCTTCCAGTTGGTGCCGATGGTACACTGGCCCGAGACGATGGTCACGTGGTGCGCCGAAGAGCAGACGCTCTTTTCGGGTGACGCTTTCGGTACGTTCGGCGCACTCGACGGCGGCATCACCGATTCGCAGGTCGAAGTCGACCGCTACTGGAACGAGATGCGTCGCTACTACGCCTGCATCGTCGGCAAGTACGGCGCCCCGGTGCAGAAGGCCCTGCAAAAGGTCCGCGCGCTGCCCGTTGCGACGATCTGCCCGACGCACGGACCCGTTTGGCAGCGCCGCATCGCCGAGGTGATCGACCTCTACGACCGCATGAGCCGCTACGAGGGAGAAAAGGGGGTCGTCGTGGCCTACGCCTCGATGTACGGCAATACGGAACAGACGGCCGAACGCATCGCCCGCAGCCTTGTCGAGGAGGGGGTGGAGAAGATCGTTGTCTACAACCTCTCGGTAGCGGATCCGTCGGTTGTCCTGCGCGACGTCTTCCGCTACGACACGCTCGTTGTCGGTAGCCCGACCTACAACGGCGAGCTCTTCCCGCCCGTCGAGCAGCTGCTGCGCCGCATCGAGACCCGCTGCATCCCGCACCGCAACTTTGCATGCTTCGGATCGTTCACCTGGGCCGGTGCCGCCGTGCGCCGCATGAAGGAGTTCAGCGAACGGATGAAGTGGGAGATGATCGGCACGCCCGTCGAGATGAAGCAGGGCTATTCGCAGGCGGTATGCGAACCGTGCCGCACCCTTGCACGCGACATCGTCGCCCGGATGCGAGAAACGAAATAGCGGGCACCAGCCCGAGACGACAACCCGAAGGCCGCACGGTCTTCGGGTTGTCTCTTTTCACCCCCACCGGAGCCTGCCTTTCCCTTGGCCAACACACATCCGGACGCCAACACCCGGCAAGCACAGACGAAGGGAAAAAGCAGCACCTGCCGCTCCAGTCGACGCGCCCGCGGCCCCCTCACCAACCCGGCTCTCCGTGCAGGGACTCCACATGCGACACTCCCCTGCCGCGCAAAGAGCACTTCACCGCCCGCGTGCAACAAGATCGGGCGCAGCGCATGAGAAGCCTCCTTGCAGCACTCCCCTGCCCCACAAAGAGCACTTCCGCGCCCGCACCCCCAAAAACGAGGCCCCGGCGTGAAAGCCTCCGGAACCGTCCGCAAAACACTCCGGCCCGACACACGCAGCCCGGCAGCACCGCATGCGAGTACCCGGCTCCGGTTTGCACAAGTGCAGTTCCGAAAATGAACTACACCCGGCGGCATCGGACGAGACGGAAGCGGAATATGCGACGTATTTTTGCACCGGAAAAAAGAAAAGATGAACAACGAAAATTCCAAAACCTTTCTTCTCGTCCTGCTGGGGCTGCTCACGGCATTCGGCCCCTTCGTCACGGACATGTACCTGCCGACGCTCCCCTCGATGACGGGCTATTTCGGCACCACGTCGTCGATGGTGCAGCTGGGCCTCACGTCGAGCATGATCGGCCTGGCCCTCGGGCAGCTCTTCTTCGGCCCGCTGAGCGACCGCTACGGACGCCGTCCGCCCCTGATCGCAGCCATGGCGCTCTTCATCGTCTCGACCATCCTCTGCATCTTCGCCTCGGACATCCGGCAGTTCATCCTGCTGCGCCTGCTGCAGGGCATCGCCGGGGCCGGCGGCATTGTCATCTCGCGTTCGGTCGCCGCCGACCGTTTCACGGGTGCGGAGCTCGCCCGCATGCTGGCCGTCATCGGTGCCATCAACGGCGTGGCGCCCGTCACGGCGCCGATCGTCGGCGGCGCCCTGACCGACGTCATCGGCTGGCGCGGCATCTTCTGCATCCTGCTCGCGTTGGGCTGCGTGCTGCTCATCAGCTGCCTCCGCTTCCGCGAATCGCTGCCCGCGACGCGCCGCAGCAGCGCCGGATGGGGGCAGCTGCTTCATGGATTCGGCGCCGTACTGCACAACCGCCCCTTCGTCGGCTACATCCTCCAGCTGGGTTTCGCACAGGGCATCCTTTTCGGCAACATCGCCTCGTCGCCCTTCATCGTGCAGGAGCACTACGGCTTCTCGGCCTTCGGATTCAGCCTCTGTTTCGCGGCCAATTCGCTGGCGATCATGAGCGCCGCGGCGCTTGCCGTGCGTTTCCGCCGGCAGGAGCGCGCCACGCTCCTCGGTTGCCGCGGCATGCTGCTCTTCTCGCTCGCCACGGCCGCAGCCCTCGCCTGCCACTGCGGATTCTGGCTCTACGAGGTGCTTGTCTTCGCCCTGCTCTTCTCGATGGGCATCACCTTCCCGGCCACGACCACGCTGGCCATGGACTGCACGCGCGAGCACGCCGGCACGGCCTCGGCGCTGCTGGGCGCCGTCTGCTTCGCCTTCGGCGGCCTCGTATCGCCGCTCGTCGGCATGGGCGACACGCTGCTCTCGACCGGCACGGTCTTCGTCGTCTGCGCCGTCGGATCGTGGCTTGCGTTCCGCAGCGCCCTGCACCACCGCAACCGGCTCGCAGTCGCCTGAAAGGCGCTCCTCAAGGCCGTCACGCCACCCCGTGCCTCCCGGCTCCGGCCGACCGGTGCCACGCCGAACCACGCCGAACCACGCCGAACGAAAGAACCGCAGCCGCGGCTCCGAGCCCGTCCCGACACCACAAGACAAAAAAAGTCCCGAACCTTCGAGGTTCGGGATTTTTTCATGCACGGCAGGTCCGCCTCATACGCGGCACCCCTGCCGTCGGACGATAGAGTGTCAGATGCGCACCTTGACGATGATCTTGCGCACGGTGCCCTCGCCTACCATCGGCGCATGACCGTCCTCGGGGAAGAGGATCGTGAACTGACCCGGACGCAGCGTGTAGTAGGTCTGCGGTTCGTCGTCGAAGAGCTGGATGTCCTTCTCCTTGTTGAACTCGCCCTGCGGCTGCCGCAGGTCCTTGCGCTCGCTCCAGCCGAAGCTCTCCTCCTTGCCCGAGACGAGCACCTGGATGTCGATGTATTCGTTGTGGACCTCGAGTTTGGCGTCGGCGCGCTTCTTGAGCTCGCGCTCCATCACGTTGACGTAGATGTCACGTCCGTCGAGTTCATGGATACCCGGCTCCACCTTGGTCCAGTCGGTCGAGGCGATCAGTTCGAAGGCCTTCTTCATGCGCGGGTGCACCGAGGTGTAGAGCGCGCTGTTTTTCAGCGAATCAAAAATCATGACTGTGTGTATTTAGTTGTTTGAGGTTCTCTTCATCAGGCGCACGACGACGGGATGGTGGTCCGAGAACTCGACTGGTAGCACCTCGTAGGAGAGGGTCTCGAAGTCGTCGGAGCTCAACACGTAGTCGATGCGCAGCGTGTTGTAGAAGCCGCGGAAGGTGTGCGAATAGCCCGATCCGCACTCCGAGAAGGCGTCGTTCAGGCCGCGCGCCATCGTGCGGTAGACATACGACATGGGCGTATCGTTGAAGTCGCCGCAGACGATCCGCCGGCGCGGCGAGGCGGCAATCAGGTGTGCGATGCTGTCCACCTGTTCGGCCCGCAGCACGCTGTTTTCGCGGAAGCGGTCGACGATGCTGCGGATCTTCACCTCGCGGGCCGTGTCCGAAAGGAAACGACGGCTGGTGATGTAGTCGTTGTCCGAGGCGTTGATGGCCGTCGAGCGCAGGTGGTTGCTGATGACGCGCACCGTGTCGTCGCCGACGAGCAGGTCGGCCCAAACCGACGTCGAGGCGGTCAGTCCGACGCCCGAGCGCAGAATGCGGTACTTGCTCAATATCAGCATCGGGGCGCCGTAGAGCGAATCGGGGGCCTGCGTGCGGCCGAAGCGGGCGCTTTCGTAGGTTTCGTCGAGCAGCGCGAACTCCTCGGCGGCATCAGCCAGCCGGGCGTTGAACTCCTGCAGGCAGACGATGTCGGGGTCCTCCTCGCGGATGAGCTGCAGCACGTCGCCGACGCTGCTCTGGCCGTCCTCGCCGTAGAAGCAGCGGACGTTGTAGGTCATGACCTTGAAGGCGGCGCGGTCGTAGGACTCCTCGCCGTAGGTGCGGCGCAGCTCGGGCCGCCAGAAGAGCGAGACCTGGAAAAGCCCCGCCGCAACGACCGCCAACATGAAGCCCGCGCGCTTGAGGCGCCAGCGGATGATCCAGTAGAGGGCCAGCACGACGGCCGCGACGTAGACGCCCGGAGCGATGAGCCCCAACACGGGGAAGAACCACACGCGCGAGGGGTTGACGTAGGGCACGAAGTAGGTGACGATCATCGTCACGCCGACGACGAGCGACAGCAGGGTCATCACCGTATCGAGCAGCCACCGCACGACGCTGCGGCGCGGCTTCTTCGCCGCGCGCCCGTAACCCGGATTATAGAGCTCGTCGGCCATGCTTTAGAAGCGGATGATGCCGCGTTGTTTCCAGTAGTGCAGCAGCAGGAAGCCCCACAGCATGCCGCCGACATGGGCGAAGTGGGCGACGTTGCCCACGCCGCGCCAGCCCAGCAGCAGCTCGATGACGCCGTAGATGATGACGAACCACTTGGCCTTCATCGGGATGGGCGGGAAGAGGAGCATGATGACGGCATTGGGATGCAGCACGCCGAAGGCCAGCAGTAGCCCCATCACGGCGCCCGAAGCCCCGACGAGCAGCAGCGGCAGCTCGCCCAGCGCCAGAGCCGTGAGGTACTGAATCAGCGCAGCCCCCACGCCGCAGATCATGTAGTAGATCAGAAAGCGCCTCGAGCCGAGCTCGTACTCCAGCGTGCGGCCGAACATCCACAGCGCGAACATGTTGAAGAAGATATGTTCCAGATTGGCATGCAGGAACATGTAGGTAACGAACTGGTAGGTATGGAAAAAGGGCGTACCGAGCGAGAGCGCGCAGTAGCCCGTGATCCAGTCGCCCACGGGCAGCAGCGAGGTGGCCATGTAGACCAGCACGTTGATGATGATGAGGTTCTTCACCACGGGGGGCGTCTGAAAATAGCTGTTCATAACGGAATTTTTTGCAAAAATAGGTTTTTGTGCCGAATTATCCCAACCTGCCGCGGAGTTCTTCGGTCGTGATTTCGGTAAGAATGGCCTTTCCCGAGGGCGAAAAGCTGATGTTGCCGCCCGCGGCAAGCCGTGCCAGCAGCGCCGCGGCCTCCTCGCGCGAGAGCATCCGCTGCGGACCGCGCACGGCCGAACGGGCCATGGCGGCAGCAATGCGCTCGCGCCGCACGTCGCCGAGCGACACGGGCGTCGCAAAGGCCTGCAACAACTCGTAGAGCGTCGTGTCGACCGAATCGGCCGGCAGGTCGGCCGGCGTGCCCTTCACCTCGACCACCCCGCCGCCGCAGAGGTCGATGTCGAAGCCCAGCGCCGCGAACTCCACGGCGTGCTCCTCCACGAGGGCGTACTCCTCGCCCGAGAGTTCGAGCCGCTCGGGAAAAAGCAGCTGCTCGCTGACGGCCTCGCCGTGTCCCAGCACCCGCAGATACTCCTCGTAGAGCACCCGCTCGCGGGCCCGCCGCACATCCACGACGACGAAGCGTCCGCCGAGCAGTGCGGCGACATACCCGCCGCCGAGCAGTGCGGCGACATACCCGCCGCCGAGCGGCAGCGGCTCCGAGAACTCCGCATGCGGCTCCACATCGAGGCGCTGCTGCTCGGCATCGGCCTCCGACGGAATGAAGTCGAGCGTGCTCTCGCCAAACTCCGCGTCCGCCGGCCCGCCGTCCGCACCGTCCCCGCCGAAGGCAAAGGCTCCCGCTCCGGACGCCTCTGCGGCGGGATCGGGATCGCTCCCGGAGGCGATCTCCTCGAACTCCTCGTCGGCAGCGGCCGGGGGCACCGACGACGGAAGGTCAAATCCGCCGTCGGGCCGGATGCCGCACGGGAAGGGGCGCGGGGAAGCGCCCGCTCCGCCCCGCCGCGGCACGGCAGTGGCCGCATCCGACACGTGCTGCGCATCGTCGCTGTAGGGTACGTCGAAACCCGTGAAGTCGACATTCGGATCGGGTGCCGTCGGGTCGATATACTCCTCGCGGAAGGGGTTGTAGTCGCGGTTCGACATGGCCAGCGGCTCGCTGTAGACCGCGCCGCGCTGCATGACGGGGATCTCCACCGTGTTGTCGCGGTCGAAATCCATCATCGGCACGGCACCCGTCTTGGCCAGCGTCTCGCGCATCGCGGCGTGGACGATCTGCCATACGGCCTCCTCGTCGGCGAACTTCACCTCGGTCTTCTGCGGGTGGACGTTGACGTCGATGCGCGAGGGGTCAATCGTCAGGTAGAGGAAATAGGCCGGCTGCGCCCCCTCGGGAATCAGCTTTTCGTAGGCCTTCATCACGGCACTCGTAAGGTACGGGCTCTTGAAGTAGCGTCCGTTGACGAAGAGGTACTGGTCGGCATTGCGCCGCTTGGCGGCTGCCGGACGCCCGATGTATCCCGCCACGCGGGCGATCGAGGTGTCGGCATCGACCTCCAGCAGATTCTGCTTGATATGGCGTCCCACGACGTCGACGATCCGTCCGGCGAGCGAGGTCGCCGCCAGCGTGTAGACCGGGGCGTCGTTGGCGTAGAGTTCAAAGGCGATCTGCGGATTGCAGAGGGCCACGCGCTGGAATTCGCTGCGGATCTGCGACGCCGAGGTCGTGCTCTTCTCCAGGAAGCGGCGGCGCGCCGGCACGTTGTAGAAGAGGTTGCGCACGAAGAACTGCGAACCCGCGGGGCACATCACGGGCGACTGCGAGACGAACCGCCCGCCGTTGATCTCCGTGAGAGTGCCCATCTCGTCGTCGGCCTGCCGCGTGCGCAGCTCGACCTGCGCCACCGCCGCGATCGAGGCGAGCGCCTCGCCGCGGAATCCGAACGTATGCAGGTCGTAGATGTCCTCCACGGAGCGGATCTTGCTCGTGGCGTGGCGGTCGAAGGCCATGCGGGCGTCGATGGGCGACATGCCGCAGCCGTCGTCGACGATCTGGATGAGCTCCTTGCCGCCGTCGCGGAAGTTGACCTTCACGCACCGCGCACCGGCATCGATGGCGTTCTCCATCATCTCCTTGACGACCGAGGCGGGGCGGTTGACCACCTCGCCCGCCGCAATCTGGTTGGCGACAACCTCGGGTAAAAGTCTGATCCGGTCGGCCATCTACTCCTGCTCGACGTAATCGTTCGGTACGACGGTGATCGGCGCCGTGGGGTCGAAATCGCCGTACATGAGTTCCATGTCGCTCTTTCCGCCCTGCTTCGAGGCGCTCACGAAGAGCCCCACCAGCCGCGGGTAGAGCAGGTAGACGAAGACGATGATCAGCGCCGCGATGACGGCCATCTTCAGCAGCCGCATGTGGCCGCTGCCCGCCTCGCCGGCACGCCTCGCCTCGCGCGCTTCGCGCTGCGTGCGGATGTACTTGCCGGGGCGGTACTCCGAGTTGTCGTCCGACCGTTCGCCGCGCAGCTCGGCACGGCGCTGCTCGCGGGCCTCCTTTTCGGGGTCGTAGTAGCGCGGGATGTAGTTGAACTTGTTGGCGTGTTTCTTGTACGGGCTGAATCCTAACATGGCTGTCACATCTGCTTATTAACGGAAAAATTCGTCACCTTCACAGCGTAAAGGTACGAATTTTTCACCGTGTTTCCATCACTTTTCCGTCTCACTAACGGAAGAAGCTCTTCATTCGCTCGAAGATATTCTGATTCTTCACCGACTCGGCCCGCTGGAAATCGGGCTGTGCGGCCAGCTGCTCGACGAGGCGTTTCTCCTCGGCGGTGAGCTTCGACGGGATGGTGATATCCACGACCACCAGCTCGTCGCCGCGGCCGTAGCCGTTGACCTCCGGCAGACCCTTGCCGCCGAGCCGCAGCACCTTGCCGGCGTGCGTTCCCGGTGCGATCTTGATCTTGGCGCGTCCGTCGACCGTCGGCACCTCGACCGTGCCGCCCAGCAGCGCCGTCGTCACCGTAATGTTCAGGTTGTGGATCAGGTCGTTGCCGTCACGCACGAGCTCGGCATCGGGCTCCTCCTCGATCATCACCTGCAGGTCGCCGTTCACGCCGCCCTGACGCGCGGCATTGCCCTTGCCCGAGACGGTGAGGACCATGCCCTCGCCCACGCCGGCCGGAATCTTGATCTCCACGATCTCCGATCCGCGCACCGTGCCTTCGCCGTGGCACTGGTCGCACGGCGCCGTGATGACCTTGCCCGTACCGCCGCACGTCGGGCAGACGCCCTGCGTCTGCATGCGGCCGAAGAAGGTGTTTTCCACCCGCGTGATGTAACCCGTGCCCTTGCAGGCCGAACAGGTCGAGTAGGAGTTGGCATCCTTCGCACCCGTGCCGCCGCACTTGTCGCACGCCACGGTCTTGTTGATCCGCAGCTTCTTGGTTACGCCGTTGGCGATCTCCGAAAGGGTCAGCCGCACCTTGATGCGGATGTCCGACCCGCGGTTCGTGCGCCGCCCGCCCGACGAAGAGGTCGAGCGGAATCCGCCGCCGAAGTGGCCGCCGAAGATGTCGCCGAACTGCGAGAAGATATCCTCCATCGAGAAACCGCCGCTGCTGAAGCCGCCGAAACCGCCGGCTCCGCCGCCTGCCGCGCCGCTCATGCCGGCGTGTCCGTACTGGTCGTAGCGCGCCCGCTTCTCGGGGTTCGACAGCACGTCGTAAGCCTCGGCCGCCTCCTTGAACTTCTCCTCGGCCTCCTTGTCGCCCGGGTTCTTGTCCGGGTGGTACTTGATGGCCGCCTTGCGGTAGGCCTTCTTTATCTCGTCGGCGTTGGCATTGCGCGCAACGCCGAGCACCTCGTAATAATCCCTTTTCTCTGCCATGACCTTACTCTCCTACAACGACTTTTGCGAAGCGCAACATCCGCTCGCCGAGCTTGTAACCCGTCTGCACGACGTCGATGACCTTGCCCTTCTTCTCCTCGCCCGCGGCAAACCGCGCCACGGCCTCGCACAGATCGGCATCGAACTCCTTGCCCAGGCAGTCGATCTCGGTCACGCCCTTGCGGCGCAGCGCCTCGGTAAACTTCTGCGAAATGAGCCGCACGCCCGAGCGCAGGGCCTCGATGTCGTCGCTCTTCTCCATGGCGGCAACGGCCCGCTGCACGTCGTCGCGCACGGGCAGCATCTCCAGCAGCACGTCGCGGCCGCCCGTCTCGACGAGCTCCATCTTCTCACGGATCGTCCGCTTGCGGAAGTTGTCGAACTCGGCCTGCAGACGCAGGTACTTGTCCTGCCACTCGGCAACGAGCGCCGCGAAATCGGGGCCCTCCTGCGCTGCGGGCTCTGCCGCATCTGCCAAAGTGTCAGCCGCCGTCTCCGGCTTCTCTGCCACATTGTCACCTTCGGGCTGCTTTCCGGTCGGGGAAGCCTCGGCGGACGGATTCTTCTCATCCTCCGCAACCTGCTCGTTATAAACCTTTTCCTTTTTCATATCTCGTGTTTTTTCAGATTTCCGTAACCTCATCGTTCAAATTGTATACCAACCCTACCCGATGATGAAAATGGCCGGGCGCTTGTTCAGTTCGGGCAGCGGCGCACGGCGCCACTCCGCCACCGTGCGGGTTGTGACCTGCCCGCCGGGGGCCGTGAGGTCCACGGCGAGCGTCAGGCGCGTGTCGGGGGCGAGCACCTGCAACAGCTGCTCCAGGAGCTTCGCGTTGCGGTAGGGCGCCTCGATGAAGAGCTGCGACTGCCCCTCGTTGCGGGCCCGGCGCTCGAGGCGGCGGATCGCCTGCGCCCGCTCGACGGGCTTGACGGGCAGGTAGCCGTTGAAGGCGAACGACTGCCCGTTGAGACCCGAGGCCATGAGTGCCAGCAGGATCGACGAGGGGCCCACGAGCGGCACGACGCGGATGCCGCGGCGGTGGCACGCCTCGACGACCAGCGCCCCGGGATCGGCGACGCCCGGCACGCCCGCCTCGGAGATCACCCCGGCCGAACGGCCCGCGGCAATCGGGTCGACGAGCGCCTCGACGTCGGGTCCGGCGACCGTATGTTCGTTCAGCTCGCGGAACTCCAGCTCGGCGATGGGGCGCGCAATGCCGGCCTTCGAGAGGAAGCGCCGCGCCGTGCGCGTATTCTCGACGATGAAGTAGTCGAGCGAGTCCATCACGGCGCGGTTGGCCGCGGGCAGCACGTCCCACGGTGCCGTTTCGTCCGAGATCGGACAGGGAATCAGGTAGAGCGTTCCGTTCATGTTCGGTCCGTTGTTTTGCGGCGGCGCACGGGACGCTCTTCTGCCGTCCGCGGCGCACCGCCGTCCGTATTACTCTTTCAGGTAGATGCGCTTGACGCGCCCCGACACGGAGGTCATCACCTCGTAGGGGATCGTCCCCAGCACGTCGGCCATCGCCGCGGCGTCGTTGCCGGCGGCCGGCGAGAAGATCACCGCCTCGTCGCCCTCCTGCACGTCGGGAATGTCCGTGATGTCGATCATGCAGCTGTCCATGCAGATGCGCCCCACGATCGGAGCCGGGCGCCCCTTGACGAGCAGCGACCAGCGGCCGCAGCCGAGGTGGCGGTCCAGTCCGTCGGCATAGCCCACGGGGACGGTGGCCGTCACGCTGTCGCGCGTAAGCCGCCCGGCCCGCCCGTAACCGACGGTCTCGCCCGCCGCCAGATGCTTGATCTGCACGATGCGCGTCTTGAGCGTCGAGACGGGCGTGAGCCCCTCCTCGCGGTGCCAGCCGAAGCCGTAGAGCCCCAGGCCGAGGCGGCACATGTCGTACTGCGCCTCGGGGAAGCGTTCGATGGCCGCCGAGTTGGCCGTATGGCGGAGGACCGGATAGTCAAGTGAGGCGGCCAGCGTCGAACTCATGCGGTCGTAGCGGGCAATCTGCGCCCGCGTGTAGGCATCCTCCTCGGGCATGTCGGCGCAGTTCAGGTGCGAGAAGATCGACGCCACGCGCACCTGTCCGCAGTCACGCAGCCGCTCGCACAGGCGCGGCAGCTCCTCCTCGACGAAGCCCAGACGGTGCATCCCCGTGTCGAGCTTCACATGGATCGGGAAGCGGCTCTCGCCCGCATGGTCCACCGCGGCGGCAAAGTCCTCGAGCGAGCGGAAGCTGTATATCTCGGGCTCCAGCCGGTTGGCGATCATCAGGTCGAAGCTGTCCGCGTCGGCATTGAGCACGACGATCGGCATCGTAATGCCCCGCTCGCGCAGCAGCACCCCTTCGTCGGCGAAGGCCACGGCCAGGTAGTCGACGCCCTGGTGCTGGAGCATCTGCGCCACCTCGAAATCCCCGGCGCCGTAGGATGCGGCCTTGACCATCGCCACGAGCTTCACACCCGGGCGCAACTTCGCACGGAAGTAGTTGAGATTGTGAATCATCGCATCGAGATCGACCTCCAGCACCGTCGTGTGGCTCTTGCGCGAGAGGGCGTGGGCGAGCTTCTCGAAGCGGAAGTCGCGGGCCCCCTTGAGCAGCACGGCGCGCCCGGCCACGGCCTGCCGGCTCAGGCGGGCGATGCACTCGTCGGTCGAGGCGTAGAACTCCTTCGCGCAGTCGAACAGCGCGGCGTGGCGCCGCAGGCGCGAGCCGATGCCGACCAGGCAGTCGACACCCGCACGGGCGACCATGCCCGCGACGCGGCTGTAGAGCTCCTCGTCCGAAAGGCCGCTCTGCGCGATGTCCGAGAGGATGAGCGTGCAGCGGCGGCCGAGCGCCACGTTGTGCAGGTAGTCGAGCGCCAGCGCCAGCGAATTGAGGTCGAGGTTGTAGGCGTCGTTGATGAGCACCGAGTCGTTGATGCCGTCCTTGACCTCGAGACGCATGGCGACGGCCGGCGCCGCGGCGAAGGCCGGGGCGGGATAGTGCATCGCCGCGCAGAAGGCCTCGACGATCTGGGCGTTGCGCCGCGAGGCGGCGTTGCCGATGACCGACTCGGACGGCTCGGGGAACGTCGCGGCGTCGATGGGCCGGCGGTCGGCGAAGCGCGCCGCAACCATGCGGCCCAGCGGCTCGTAGTAGCTGTGGTAGATGATCGTGGAGGCGCGGTGCGCGAGGATCATCTTCTCGTCGCACTTCTGTTCGAGGTTGACGAAATTCTCCTGATGGGCGTCGCCGATCGAGGTGAAGATCACCACGTCGGGGCGGATGATGCGCTCCAGACGCTCCATCTCGCCGGGTTTCGAGATGCCCGCCTCGAAGATCGCCAGCTGCTCGTCGCCCTCGATCATCAGCACCGAGAGCGGCACGCCCAGCTGCGAGTTGTAGCTCTTGGGCGAGCGGTAGTATTTCATTCCCCGGGGCAGCTCCTCGGCGATCCACTCCTTGATGACGGTCTTGCCGTTCGAGCCGGTGATGCCCACGACCGTGCCGCGGAACTGCGCCCGGTGGTAGGCCGCCAGGCTCTGCAGCGCGCGAATGGCGTTGTCGACGCGCACGACGCCGCAACCGGGCATCGGCTCGACCTCCCGTTCGACCAAAAAGGCCCTGACGCCGCGGCCGTACATCTCGGCGATGAAGGCGTGCGAATCGTGGTTCGCGCCGCGCATGGCCACGAACAGCGGCTCCGTGCCCAGTTCGCACGTGAGCGAGCGGCTGTCGGTCACGACCGAGCGCACGCCGACGTCGCAGCCCGCAAAATGACCGCCGCAGATGGCGGCGATCTGTGAAAGTCTGTAATTCATGGTATCCGTTTTTCGGATCGGCAGCCGATCCGTTGCACCTCATCGCGCAAAGGTACAAGAAAAGCGGCATTCTTCTCCGCTTCGGCCCCTTTTTTCGCCCGCAAAAATACAGTAAAAAGGTGCGGCGGCCGCAGCCGTCGCACCCGTCTCTTCCGCGGCCGTGCCCAGCACACGCGGCCGGTGCTACGAGAGCGTCACGATCGTGATGCCCGCGCCGCCGCGGTCGGCATGTTCGTCGACGGCCGAGACCACCTCGGGCACCGTGCGCAGATAGCGGCGGATCTCCTCCTTGAGGGCACCGGTACCCTTGCCGTGGAGGATCGTCACCGTGCCAACCCCCACCATCAGGGCGTCGTCGATGAGGTCCTGCACCGCCTCGAGCGCCTCGGCGACACGCATGCCCCGCACGTCGATGTGGTCCTTGAAGTTGAGCTTGCGCGACGAGATGTCGGCCGAAACGACCGTGCGGGCCGTCACCGGGCGCGTCGCCTCGCGGTATTCGCTGTTCGAGACGACCTCAAGCTGCGACTTGTCGACCGTCGTCAGAATCTGTCCGAAGGCCACCTGCGCCCGCTTGCCCTTGAGCGACTGCACGACGCCGACCATCTCCTGCCCCGCCATGCGGACCTTCGAGCCGACCTCAACCTCGCGCAGCACCGGAGCGGGCGCCTCTGCCGGCGCCTTGCCCTCCGCCGCCCCCTCGCGCTCGCGGCGCTCGGCGCGCCGCTGCCGCCGCCGCTCGATGCGCTCGATCTCGCGCGCCACGGCCGCATCGCGCTCCGCCGTATCGGTCTGCTCGACCGTCTCGCGGAAATCGTCCAGTTCGCGCCGCGCCAGTCGCGTGAGCTCCTTCTCGGCCTGCGCCTCGCGGATCGTGCGGATCGTGTTCTCGATCTGCCGATTGGCGTCGGCAATGAGCTGCTGCGCCTCCTGCTTGGCGCGGCGGAGAATCTCCTGCCGCTCGGCACGGATCTTCGACAGCTGCTCGGAGTAGGTCTGCTCCAACTCCTCGACCTTGCGGTCCGTCAGGCGGATGCGGTCGCGCTTCTGCTCCCAGTAGTGCTTGTCGCGGGCGATCTCGCGCAGCTGCTTCTCCAGATTGATGTGGTCCGACCCGGCCTTCTCGCTCGCCGCGCGGATGATCTCCTCCGGCAAGCCGATCTTGCGGGCGATCTCGATGGCGAACGAGCTGCCCGGCTTGCCCATCTCCAGGCGGAAGAGCGGCCGGATCTGCTGCACGTCGAACATCATCGCGCCGTTGGCGATCCCCTCGGTCGACGAGGCGTAGTACTTGATGTTGGCATAGTGCGTCGTGATGACGCCGTAGCACCCCTTTGCGAGCAGCCGCTCGAGGATCGCCTCGGCGATCGCCCCGCCGATGTTGGGCTCCGTGCCCGATCCGAACTCGTCGATGAGCACCAGCGTGCGGTCCGACGCCCCGGCGAGCATGTGCTTCATGTTGAGCAGGTGCGACGAATAGGTCGACAGGTCGTTGTCGATCGACTGCTCGTCGCCGATGTCGATGTAGATCGAGCGGAAGACCGGCAGCTCGGAGATCTCCGACGCCGGGACGGGGAAGCCGCACTGGAACATGTACTGCACGATGCCCGTGGTCTTCAGGCAGACGGACTTGCCGCCGGCGTTGGGTCCCGAGATGACGAGGATGTGCTTGCGGCGGTCGAGCTGCAGGTCGAGGGGCACGATCTCGCGCCCCTGCGCGCGCAGGGTCTGCTGCAGGAGCGGATGGCGGGCGTTCTTGAGCACGAGGCGGTCGTCCGTCGAGAGGATCGGGCGCACGCAGCCGTTCTCGGAGGCCCAGCGTCCCTTGGCGCGCAGCATGTCGATCTGCGCCAGGCAGTCGCCCGAGGCGGCGATCAGCTCCGCGTCGGGACGGATCGACTCGGTGAACTCCGTGAGGATGCGGACGATCTCGCGCCGCTCGGCATACTCCAGTTCGCGCAGTTCGTTGTTGATCTCGACGACCTCGACCGGCTCGACATAGAAGGTGCGGCCCGTGGCCGACTCGTCGTGGATGAAGCCGTTGAGCTTGCGTTTGTTCGAGGCCGAGACGGGGATCACGGCACGACCGTCGCGGATCGAGATCTGCGCGTCGGCCTCGACGATGCCGGCCCCCTTGGCGGCCGCGAGGACCGCCTGCAGGCGCTTGGCGGCCTGACCCTCGCGTTCGCGGATGGCGCGCCGCACCTCGGCCAGCGCCGGGGAGGCCGTGTCGCGGACGTTGCCGAAGCGGTCGACGATCGCCTCGATGCGGCGCACGATCTCGGGGAAGGACTCGACACCGTGCGTCAGGTCGTGCAGCGCCGGATAGTGCTCCCCGCGCCGGCCGATAAACTCGACGACCGCCCCGATGAGCGCCAGCGCCCGCTGCAGAAGGACCACCTCGGCCACGTCGAGGAACGTGCCGGCGACGCGCAGCTTGGCGACGACCTCGTCCGTATCAGGATACTCGCCGCCCGGGAAGTCGCGCTCCATGTCGAGCAGCAGGCGCATCTCGTCGGCCAGCGCCAGGCGCCGTTCGATCTCCTGCGGCGAGGTGGAAAAGGTTTCGGCCGCGAGCAGCTCGCGCGCAGCACGCATGGTACAACGGGCCGCGACCTGCTCACGCAAGCGGTCGAAGCCGATCTTCTGTTCAAAAGAAGCGGGATAAATCATTTCTCTCTTTGGGATAGCATCTCAATTACGTCGGACCGGAGCAGGTCCGTCCGGCAGGCCGTTACACGCAGCGGCAGGAGCGCAATCACACGCGACCGGCAGCGCCCGTCGGGCCGCAGCCGCATTTTTCCGGCCGTCCGATCCTCCGGCTGCGGCCTCGCTTCGGCCGCAGCCCGTTCGTTCGATCCGAATCTCGCTTGCCCGGCCCGTTCATCCGGTCAAGGCCTCGCTTCGACCGCAACCCGGCCACCAGGCCAAAACCTCACTTTACCTGCAACCGGATCATCCGACGACGGCCTCGCTTCGACCGCAGCCCCGCCACCGGCACTCGCCCCGGACAGGGATCACTCCGCCGCGGGCAGGGATCACTCCGCCGCGGACCTGCCGGACTTTTCGGCCTCTTTGGCCTTCTTCTCCTCAAGACGTGCCGCCTTGCGCTCGGCCCGGGCCTTCATCTTCTCCGGATCGCGCCCGAAGAGCGAGAAGTGCACATAGCGGCCCGGGTACTCCTTCAGATCGGCCAGCAGGGCCGCCAGGTTGCTGCTGGCTACCGTGAGCGAGTCGTAGAGGGCCGGATCGTCCATCAGACGCCCCAGCGTCCCGTCGCCCCGCTCGATACGCGCCATCAGGGCATTCAGCCCCTCGACCGACTCGGTCAGACGGCGGGCGAACTCCTCTTCGGTAAGCTGCGTCGTCAGGCGGTTCACGCTGCTGACGATGCTGTCGATGCGCGGGGCATTCTGCCCGAGCATCTCCGAGAAGGCGGTCAGGTTGTCGACCGCCGCCCGCAGGTTCCCCTTCTCCGAGGAGAAGAGCTCGGCCATGTCGCCCGTGATGCCGTCCAGGTGGGTCAGGGTACCCGAGATGCTGGACTCGTTGTTCTCGAGCAGCCGATTCAGGTTTTCGAGCGTGCGCGACAGGTCTCCGGTCACCTGGGCGATCTTCTGCTTGAAGAAATCGAGCTCCGAGCCGGCCACGTCCATCAGATCACGGTTGCGGCTCGAGCGGAGCGTGTCGCCGTCGGCCAGATAGGTGTCGGCCGCCCCGTAGATGATCTCGATGGCCTTGCTGCCCATCAGTCCGTCGCTGAAGATCTTGGCTTCGGAGTCGGTCGGAATGCGGTAGGTGCGCTTGACGGTCAGCTGCAGGACCACCTTGTCGCTGCGCGCGGGGTCGAACTCCACACCGGTCACCGTACCGATCTTCACCCCCTTCATCATGACGGGCGAGGCCGTCTGCACGCCGTTGATCTGATCGTAGGCGGCGTAGTATTCGGTATTGCGACTGAAGATGTCCAGCCCCTGGAGGAAGCGGATGCCGATCCACGCCGCACAAATCATCGCCACGGCGAAGATGCCGATTTTGACTTCTCTTTTCATATCGGATTTTCTATTTTACAATTTCCGTACCCCGGCACCGCACGACGAAGGCATCGGGGAAGACCTTGCGGACCTGCCGCAGATGACGCTGCGCCGCCGCCTCGGTGTCGTATTCACCCACACAATATTTGTAGGGCAGCGCGCCGGAGGCCTTCAGCTGCCGCACCTTGCCGCGGTAGCTTTTGAACTCGGACGAGCGCAGCGACACGGGTTTGGCCGAGGCCAGCACCTGCACCGTGTAGCGCACGGGCTCCTGCTTGTCGGCCTGCGCCGCCCGGTCGTCGCCGGATGCGGAGGGCTGCGCCGACGGGGTCTCCGCCGTCCCGCCGGACGGTGCCACAGCCGCCTCGCCGTCGCCGCGCCGCGTCGTGAGCACGAAGTCCGAATAGTTGCGCACGGCGTCGTAGAGGTTGCGGGCGATCTCGTCCAGGCCCCGCTCGGACTTCATGTAGGCCATCTCCTGCGCATTGGACATGAAGCCGATCTCGGCGAGCACGCCCGGCATGTCCGTGGCGTAGAGCACGCGCAGCAGCTGCGGCTTGATCCGCCGCACGACGCGGCCCGCCTCGCGGAAGCTGCGCTCGATGCAGCGGGCAATGGCCATGCTGTACTCGCCGTAGGTGATCTGCAGGTTCTGGATGCGGGCCCGCACGATCGCCGCATTGGGCTCGGTCGCCAGGTCGATCAGATCCTCGCGGTTGCTCTCGTAGAGCGCCTCGGTGTTGTAGCGCTGCTCCTTGGGCGTCTCGCCCATGATGAGCACCTCGACCCCCTTCGCCGCAGTGGCCGCCGCGGCATTGGCATGGATCGAGATGAAGAGGTCGCCCCCGGCCTCGTTGGCGATGTCGGCGCGCTTCTGCAGGTCCTCGGCCAGCGTCGCCCCGAGCATCTTGTCCGTCGTGCGCGTGTAGACCACCTTCACGCCCGGCATCCCCTCTTCGATGAGCTTGCCCAGCCGCAGCCCGACCTTCAGCACGAGGTCCTTTTCGTAGACGCTGCCGTAGTGCGCACCGGGCAGCCGGCCGCCGTGGCCCGGGTCGATCACCACCACGCTCACCCCGTGCGCAATATTTCCCGCCACCACCGCGTTAGAGAGCAGGGCGACAGAAACAAACAGCGACACGAAGAGCAGGCGAAGACGCATATTTCTTGGTGAGGACAAGGGTTTTCTGTAATTTTTTACCTATCTTTGTCGGGCCCGAAAAGCCGCGGGAAGCCCCTCCGGGGCATATCCGGGCGGTTTTGCCGACTTGTCGGCAAAGGTACGAAAAATTATTGGATTTTGAACGGATCAAGGGGAAAATATATCTTGTCGGCAACGGTGCTTCTGCTGTTCGCCCAGGCCGTGCTGGGCACGGCGGCGGGACGCGGAGTGCCGGGCATCCGGCCGGATGACACCCTGACGCTCCGGGCTTCCATCCCGGTCGCAGCCCCCCCGCTCCGCTCCGACGCCGCAACCCCCTCCGCCACCGAAGAGACTGCGCGTCCCGACTCCGAAGAGGCCGCACGCCCCGACAACCCCCGCCTGCGCCGCGCACAGGAACGGGCCGCCCGCCGGCAGGCCCGCCGCAATGCCGCAGCCGCCGACACTCCGGCCGTCCCGCGCGACACGCTCGCCGCCGACACCCTCGCCGCCGACACGATGCAGCGCGACACGGCCCGCAAACCGCGCAAGGCCACGGGGTTCCTCGACGGCGCAATCGAGGGCAAGAGCACCGACTCGCTCGTCTACGACGTGCGCAACAAGCTGGTCTACGTCTACAACGAGGGTGACGTCACCTACCAGAACAGCAACCTCAAGGCCGATTTCATGCGCATCGACATGACCGACAAGACGGTCTTCGCCTACGGCAAGCCTGACTCGCTCGACGGCAAGGCGATCGTAACCAAGCCGGAGTTCTCGGACGGCTCGGCCTCCTACCAGATGGACACGATCACCTACAACTTCGCCACCGAGAAGGCCAAGATCAAGGGCGTGGCGACGCAGCAGGGCGACGGCTGGCTCGTGGGCGGCAGCGTGAAGAAGATGCCCGACAACACGATCAACATCCAGGACGGCATGTACACGACATGCGACGAGACCGACCACCCGCACTTCTACCTGGCGATGACCAAGGCCAAGGTGCAGCCCGGCAAGAAGGTCATCACGGGACCGGCCTATCTGGTCATGGAGGACGTGCCGATCTACTTCCTCGGCATCCCCTACGGCTTCTTCCCGATCAACATGGGGCCCAAGTCGGGTCTGCTGATGCCCTCCTACGGCGAGGACGGCACGCGCGGCTTCTTCCTGCGCGACCTGGGCTACTACATCACGCTGGGCGACTACGCCGACCTGGCCGTCCGCGGCGGCTTCTACACGCTCGGCTCGTGGGAGGCCTCGGCCGCCTCGCGCTACATCAAGCGCTACAAGTACAGCGGCAGCTTCAACATCCAGTACTCGAACATCAAGACCGGCGAGAAGGGCGAACCCGACTACCTCAAGCAGAGCAACTTCCGCGTGCAGTGGACCCACTCGCAGGATGCCAAGGCCAACCCCGGCTCGACCTTCTCCGCGTCGGTGAACTTCGCCACGAGCGGCTACAACCGCTACTCGGCCAACACGCTCAACGACATTCTCTCGACGCAGACCAACTCGTCGATCTCCTACTCGAAGAGCTGGACCGGCACCCCCTTCTCGCTGTCGGCCAACATGGCCATCTCGCAGAACTCCTCGAACCAGTCGATCTCGCTGACCCTCCCGACGGTGGTCTTCAACGTCTCGCGCATCTACCCCTTCAAGCGCAAGGAGAAGACGGGCAAGGACCGCTGGTACGAGAAGATTTCGATGCAGTACACGGGCAAGATGACCAACTCGGTGACCACGACCGAGAGCGAAATCTTCACCAAAAAGACGCTCGAGAACATGAAGAACGGCATCGAACACTCGATTCCGGTCTCGGCGTCGTTCAACGTCTTCAACTACATCAACCTCTCGCCTTCATTCAACTACAACGAGAAGTGGTTCTTCAAGAAGGTCGAGTACGAATGGAACCCGATGACCAACAAGGTCGACACGATGGCCAACGAGTACGGCTTCTACCGGCTCTACAACTACAGCATGAGCGTCTCGGCCTCGACGACCGTCTACGGCATGTACGACTTCACGAAGAAGAAGCGCGACCGCAAGATCCAGGCCATCCGCCACGTGCTGACCCCCTCGATCGGCTTCTCCTACACGCCCGACTTCGGCGACTTCAAGTACGGCTACTACAAGTCGCTGCAGCGCGACTCGCTCGGCACGACGCAGACCTACTCGCCCTATGCGGTGAACGCCTACAGCGTGCCGTCGTCGGGCCGCAACATGTCGATGAACTTCTCGCTCTCGCAGAACCTCGAGATGAAGGTGCTCTCGAAGCGCGACACTTCGGGCGTAAAGAAGATCAAGCTCATCGACGAGCTGCGCATCAGCGGATCATACAACTTCCTGGCCGACTCGATGCGGCTCTCGACGATCCCGATCTCGTTCCGCACGACGCTCTTCGGCAACTTCGGCATCAACCTCTCGGCGACGCTCGACCCCTACCGGCTGACACCCGACGGCAAGCGCATCAACAAGCTCTTCTTCCCGGGCCGCATCGTCTCGACGGGCTGGTCGTTCGGCTATACGTTCAAGTCGCGCGACGACCGTTCGCAGACGGCCATCAACGACATCACGTCGATCCCGCCGGAGTACATGAACCCCTTCTACGACCCCTACGGCACGATGGACCCCGTGTTGCGACGACAATACATGGCCCAAACCTACTACGACTTCTCGCTGCCGTGGAACTTCGGCTTCAACTATACGGTCAACTACTCGATCACGACGGGCAACTACCCGCCCAAGGGCTACAAGAAGAACGTCACGCAGACGGTCGGCTTCAACGGCTCGCTCAACCTCACGCCCAAGATGGGCATCACGTTCCAGGGCGGTTACGACATCAAGGCCAACCGCCTGACCACCTCGTCGGTCTCGATCACGCGCGACCTGCACTGCTGGCAGATGTCCTTCTCGTGGATTCCGTTCGGCACCTACCGCTCGTGGAGCTTCAACATCGGCGTCAAGGCCGCGTCGCTCTCCGACCTGAAGTACGACAAGTCGCAGTCCATGTACGAAAACATGTACTGACACGCCGCGAGCCTCTTCGCGCCCGTCCATCCCGCACACTCCCGTTTCCGAGCGCACACCCGTCTCGGCCTGCCCGTCTCGGCACGTCCGTTTCGCACGTCACCGTTTTCACTCGCCCCCGTTTCCGGGCGCCTGCCTCTTTCCGCTCGCTACCCATACCTATTTGTATATACGGATAACGATCGCCCGTCGCCCGGCTGCCTTAACAACCCGAACAACCCTGACGGCCTGCTCCCCCGGACACCAGCGTCTCCGCCTTGTCCGCAACCGTGCCGGCGCAGGCCCGACTTCCGACACTTCACGCAACGTACAGCCGACGCGCGCATGCCCGCTGCCTCCGCAACGTACATTCGCCCCACGCCGGCCCGGAAACAGCCCCCTCCCGCAACGTACAACCACCCTGCCCGGCCCCCGGAGACAGCCGTCGCAGGCAACGTATTGACAGCCTCTTCTGCACGTTTGTACCGCTCCGCAACCCGTGCGGAACATCCCGTCGGACGAACAACGCATAACACGAGCCCGGAAACACACCCCCATTTTGTAAATGTCATACGAATTTATACGTTTTTTAATAGCGATATTGTACAAAATTTATTAGTTTTGTATATTCAAGATTTCAGCACGCACTGAAAAAACGGAACATACACCATCAAAAAGGTAAAATTATGAAAAAAACTATCCTCAACACGCGGGGGGGGGAATTTGACTATTCCGCCCCGACACTTGAAATCCTCTCCGTCACGGTGGAGCAGGGTTTCGCGGCAACCAGTCCTTCGTGGGAAGACTACGGAGACTACGGAGACCCGGGTGACGATCTTTTCGATGATCCTTACGGAGATTTTTAACAACAAACACGGAACAGCCATGAAAAAATTTTTCCATTCCTTATGGGCTGTTGCCGCGTTGGCAACAGTCTTTGTCGGTTGCTCGAAGGACGAGGCAGAATCGCCCGCGAACAAGCCGCGTGAAATCAGCATGAGCGTCATTGCAGGTTCGGAGCTCGAAACTTCACCTGAATCGCGCACGACGCTCAACGACGACAACAGCATCTCGTGGGAGACTTCGGGTGAGTTCCTCCGGGTTTTTGAAACCGCAGGAGAAACAACAAGCAGCAGCAAATCCGAAGAAGCCCTTATCGATGCAGGCAAAGCTGTATTCAATGTTTCCTTCACGGAAAACACCTCTGCAACATCCTTTACCTACAATGCAGTCTATCCAGAATCGGCATGGGTTACAAGTAACAACACTGATGCCAACAATATGAAGCTCATCACTCCGACAAATCAGTTGCCGACTGCCACCAGTTTTGACGGTGATGCCGACTTGTTGATTGCCTATCCGGAGCAGAGAGATGCTCAACCAACCGAATTGCAGGTTCGGTTCAAACGAATCGTAGCCGTGGGCAAAATGACACTCAAAAACCTGAACTCCACGGAAGCCATCACATCGGTTGAATTCATTGCTCCCGAGAACAAAAATGTTACCGGCCGTAGCTATGTCAATCTGAACGAGGGAACTGTTACAGAGTATGGTTATTCGGATATGCATTACAACAACGTCGTCATGAATTACGACGCTTCGCTTGAGATGCAATCGGGCATGACGGCCTACTTCACCTGCTTCCCATTCGAGATACTGGCAGGAGAGACATTCAAGGTAGTGGTCACCACGCCGTCCAAGGTTTTCACCCGCGAGGTTACAATTCCCGACGGACGTTCTTTGGCATTCACCGAAGGACGTGCCAGCGTGTTCAGCGTTGACATGTCTGCCGCCACAGAAGAAGCACTCGAAACTTTGGAAGGCGAGTATGTAGCAATTGTCAAGCAGGGCACAACATACTATGCACTTGCAAGCACAAATACCAATAGTTCTACCAGATTGGACGCCAAAGAAGTTGCATACAATGGCACAGATCAGACAATCAATGTAAATGACCCGACATTGGTTTGGACAATTGCAAAATCCGGAGACAACTACACATTAAGCAATAACAACATGTTTGTCTCTTATTCCGGATCAAGCAATACAGCTGAGATGTCTGATACCGAATACCTGCTCAATATTTCAAAGACAGGAGACGGCCTTTACACCATTGGATCTGTTTCCAAAACAGACAGAATGCTTGAGAAAAATAAGAGCTCAAAATATTTTGCATTCTACACAGGCACACAAGACGGAGACTTTTATCTTGTCAAGTTCGACGGAGAAGCGCAAGTTCCGACCGCTACTCCTATCGGAGAAATCACGACCGAGGGTAACTACACGGCAGAGGGTACAGTCGTAGCACGTGGTTCACAAGCCTACATCATTGCCGACAACACCGGAGCCATGATGGTTTACCACAAGGACAACGAGCGCACCGTAGGTGAGAAGATTTCGATCTCGGGCGAGGTGACCCTCTACAATGCGCAGTCCACGCCGCAGTTCTCGGATTCGGCCGTGGTGGAGGTCCTTTCGACCGGCAACAACTGGACCTACAACCCCGCCAAGAAGGACGGCGCAGCCATGGACGCCCTGCTGTCGGGCACGCCCGTCTGCACGGAGATCGAGTTCGAGGGTAACCTCGCCATCAGCGGCAACTATGTCAACGTGACGATCCCCGGTGCTTCGACGGCCATCGGTTCCGTGAAGTACATCGACAACTCGACGATCTCCCAGCTTAACGGCAAGGATGTCGTTGTCAAGGGCTACTTCGTGGGCACGTCGAGCGGCAAGTATGTGAACGTGCTGCCGTACAGCATCGAGGAGGTCGGTGGCACGACCGAACCCGATCCGGACATGACGCCCATCGGCGAGATCACGACCGAAGGCACCTACAAGACCGAGGGTACGGTCGTTGCCCGTGGTCGGCAGGCCTACATCATCGCCGACAATACGGGTGCCATGATGGTTTACCACAACGGCAACGAGCGCTCGGTCGGTGAGAAGATTTCGATCTCGGGCGAAGTGACCCTCTACAATGCACAGTCCACGCCGCAGTTCTCGGCTTCGGCCGAGGTGGAGGTGCTCTCGACGGGCAACTCGTGGTCGTACAATCCGGCCCAGAAGGACGGCGCAGCCATGGACGCCCTGTTGTCGGGCACGCCCGTCTGCACGGAGATCGCCTTCCAGGGCAACCTCGCCATCAGCGGCAACTATGTCAACGTGACGATCCCCGGCGCATCGACGGCTATCGGTTCGGTGAAGTACATCGACAACTCGACTGTTGCCGCCTATGACGGCAAGGATGTCATCGTCAAGGGTTACTTCGTTGGCACGTCGAGCAGCAAGTATGTGAACGTGCTGCCGTACAGCGTTGAGGAGGCCAATCCTTCGACCGATCCGGCTATCAAGGCTGACCCCACGTCGCTTTCTTTCGCCGCAGCAGGTGAAAGCAAGGAAGTAACCTACACGGCCGAGAATCTCGGAGAGAACCAAGTATTTGCAGCTGTTTCGGGAGAAAACGCATCGCAGTTCTCGGCAACCGTTGGTAACGGGACTGTTACCGTAACGGCGGCTGAAAATACGGAGACGACGGCCAAGACGGCCACGCTGACGCTCTACATCGCTGCCAGCGAAGGCGGCGAGCACCTTGCCGAGGCAATCGTTACACTGACGCAGGCCGGAGTGTCCAGCGGGGAAGGACCTGCTATTGGAACTGTGCTCTGGGCTGAAACCTGGACAGGAGGAACAGTAGGTGAAACACCTTCAAAGTATGGTCAAGAAGGAACAACCGTTTACAATAATGCACCTATTACATATAATCAAACGAGCACGAATACAAAATTATATGCAGAAAAATTAGCCGGAGGAACAGCTCCAGAATTACTCCTTTCAAGAAACAATCAAACATGGACTATTTCTGGTATTCCCTTTGAAGGTGTAACAAGCGCTGTTTTAACCATGAAGGCGAATAATGAAAAACGGACGGAGATAACATATTATCTCGATGGAACTGGAGATGGTGTTACAGCACCAAAAGGAGTTACAGCCACAATTAACAATACATCCAACGCAAAAACAGTAACGATTGAAATTAAAAACACATCAAGCAGTAATGTGAGACTTGATGATATTGAATTAAAAGTAACTAATTGAACTCCGGGCGGGGGTGGTGAGGTAACACCTCCCACCCCGGACCCTACCCCGGGATTCGATGCAGCGCCCATTGTGACCGTGCAGTCGGAAACGTCCGCAATGGTCTACTGCACCGGAACCGACTGGGAGTACGCCACGGGAGGAATTGCGTTCCGATACGCATCCTCGGACGGCAGCGACACGGGCAGTGTCGCTGCTTCCGTCACCGGGACATCCGCCCAGGCAACGCTGACGGGGCTGCGGCCCGCAACCGACTACACGGTGTGGGCCGTCGCCACCACGGCAACCGGTGCGACATACACTTCGGCTGAGGCCTGGTTTACGACCCCGCAGCCCGCGACGAGCCACAGCGGCTGGCTGGAGCTTCCGGCCAAAAGCACCTCGTCCACGGCGCAGGAGTACACCCTTTGGGCCGGAGAGCGCAACTATACGATGTACTACGACCGCAACCTCTACACGGCCCTGTGGGTCGCCTACCCGCTGGCTGCGGGACACATGGGATCAGAACCGCGGCCGGGCCGCTGGTACGAGAACCCCAACATATCGGCCAACCAGCAGATCAACGTGTGGGACGGCAGCTACGGCGTAAACTACGGATCGACGTCCTACGCCCGCGGGCACCAGATTCCGAATGCGGACCGCAACGGCAACAGCACGATGCAGAAGCAGGTCTTCTACGCCACGAACTCGACACCGCAGATTCAGGACAAGTTCAACGGCGGGGTCTGGGAGCAGTTCGAGACGGCCGTGCGCGGCGAGGTTCCGACGCGCGACTCGCTCTACATCGCCACGGGAGCCGTCTTCCGCACGGCGGGCGGCTCGGAGAGCATCACCTACATCCGGCCGGCCGAGGACTCGAAGCAGTGCCCCGTGCCGAACTACTACTTCAAGGTGGTGCTGAAGGTGAAGCGGTCGGGCAGCACGATCACGTCGGCAATGGCGGTCGGCGCCTGGTTCGAGCACCGGCAGTACTCGGACAGCTGGACGAACTACGTGGTTTCGGTCGACGAGATCGAACGGCTGACGGGCTTCGACTTCTTTGCGAACCTGCCCGACGACGTGGAGGCCACAGCGGAACAGAACGGCAGATGGAGTGCCTTCTCCTCCTTCTGACGCAACAACAGCCGGCGGAGCACCGCCGACTGCGAACTGACAGACTGAGACGGACAACGGGCCGAAGGGCCCACACGGCGGCGACATTCCGAAACGGGAGTGTCGCCGCTTCTTTTTTATTCCGATCAAGCGCACGCCGCGAATGGCGGCACAGGGAGACTACACAGGGACCGCATTCGGAGCAGGTCACAGGGGTTAAGACGAAGCGGGAGGCGCTGTCGCCCTGCGAATCACGCGGACGAACCGCACGTGACCACAGCCGCAAAAAAGGCGGGCAGCGGAAAACCGCCGCCCGCCCATTCGGGATCAAGAGAAAATCGGAAGTACCCATCCCGCGAATCAATCCGAACCGGACCAACGCCCGGGAACCGGGAGAGGATGACAGACGGGCCCGCGGACACAACAGCCGGAACCCTGAAACACGGACCCGGGCACGGGAAGGATCAATGCTTTACGTTGCCGAGAGCCTCGGGGTTGTGCCTGTACTTGAAGACCAGTGCGAAGACCACACCTACGACAAGGGCATAACCGGCAAAGACAAGCCACGTGGCGGACCAGCCTCCGGCCACACCTTCGCGGGCGACCAGGAAGCCGCCCTGCCAGTCGCAATAGTGCGAGACGATCTTGCCGGCGATCCAGGTGCCGACCGAGGCGCCGATGCCGTTGGTCATCAGCATGAAGAGCCCCTGCGCACTGGCCTGCATGGGCTTTGCGGCCTCCTGCTCGACAAAGAGTGCACCGGAGACGTTGAAGAAGTCAAACGCCACGCCGTAGACGATGCAGGAGAGGAAGAGCAGGACGATGCCCACGATGCTCTCCGTGGAGCCGATTCCGAAGAAGCCGAAGCGCAGCACCCAGGCGAACATGGCCATCAGCATGACGATCTTGATGCCGAAGCGCTTGAGGCAGAACGGAATCAGCAGAATACACAGCGCCTCGGAGACCTGCGAGACGGAGACCAGCAGGGTCGGATTTTCGGCAAACCAGCTTTCGGACGTCGCGGCAAAGCTGTTGATATAAGGGGTGGCATATCCGTTCGTGATCTGCAGCGACACGCCCAACAACATCGAGAAGAGGAAGAAGAGGGCCATCTTGCGCTGCTTGAACAGCACGAAGGCATCCAGACCGAGGCGCTGTGCGAGGGATTTGTGTCCGGCGGCGGCCGAACGGTCGATGGGGCACGACGGAAGGCTGAAGGCATAGAGACCGAGCACCAGGCCGAGGACTCCGCAGACGATCAGCTGCATGTAGGTGAACTGCGAGGCCATGGGGACGAGTTCGAGCAGCTGCACTCCGTCGTGGAGTTCGGTCTGAACGCCCGAACCGCCGAAACCGACGAAGTTGACGAGCCACATGGCGGCGATAAAGCCGACGGTGCCGAAGACACGGATCGGCGGGAAGTCCCGGACGGTATCGAATCCGCGGTTTTTCAGAATCGAGAAGGCCACGGTATTAGAAAGGGCGATCGTCGGCATGTAGAAGGCCACGCTCAGGCAGTAGGCCGCAAAGATCGGGCCGATGGAGGTCGCCTCACCGGCGAGGGTCAGCTCCGTGGCCTGGAAACCGAACCAGGCGGCCACCAGCATGAAGACGGCGGCTGTCAGGTGTGAGATACCGAGCAGCCGCTGCGGTTCGATGAACTTGTCGGCAATGGCTCCGATGATCGCGGGCATGAAGATCGAGACGACCCCCTGCGCGACATAAAACCAGGAGATATACTCTCCCAGCCCCACGCGGCCGAGGAAATTGCCGATACAGACAAGATAGGATCCCCAAATGGCGAATTGGAGAAAGTTCATGATGATGAGACGAGATTTGATTCCCATAAATCCTTGTTTTAGTGTACGTTTCAGGTTCTGTAAGGTTCTCTTTCGGAACGATTAGAACAAATGTACGAAATTTTTTTTTGATTTTTCTTTGTAATTGCAAAATAAAGTTCTACTTTTGCATCACCAAAACGTCATTGAGCTATGGTGTAATGGTAACACAACAGATTCTGGTCCTGTTATTCTTGGTTCGAATCCAGGTAGCTCAACACCGAAAACCCGCAGTCAGCCGATTGCGGGTTTTTCGTTTCCTGCCACTCATGCCGCCTCTTCCACACCCCTGCGCCGGGGCACCGGACCGCTGGAGCTCCCCGCGAGAAAGAGCCGCCGGGTCCCTGCGCAAAAGAGCCACCCGGACCGGCACGTGTCCCCCGGACCGGCACACACAAATCGAAAGACAGGCTACCCTCTCCCTTTACCCGATCCGACCGGACATCGGGCCGTCCCGTTCGGCGGACCGCTCCCCGGCGCCTCTTCCGATCGACAAATCCATGTCGGCTGAAACAGGACGGCGTACAGGCAAAAAAGAACAAAAAAACAGATGTTTAGTCTATTTTGGTTCACAAAATAAACAGATACGGTTAAAAATCCGCTCTTTTTGACAAAAAATCCATCCCCGAAAATAACAATCAACCTACCTTTGCAGCCGATCCACATTATATAAAATATCATGCAAAGCATTACTAACCAGAAGAATCCCCGTAAGGGGGGGGGTTGCTGCGCCCGCCGGATGCCGTATGAGGCGCCCGACATGCAGATTGTACACATTCAGATCGAAAAGGGTTTCGCTCAGAGCGGCATCGGCAGCAACGCCGGAACTGTTGAAGCCGACAACTCGTGGGGAGATACCGACTGGCCCGAATAATAAAACGTCAAAAACTGCATGAACATGAGACACATCATACTTCTTCTTGCCGCACTGACCGCCTTCTCGTGCGCCAAGGAGCCGGACGTAACGCCCGACCGTCCCGAACAGAAGGGTACGCCCATCACCGTAACGGCCCACAATGCGGGCTACGACACCTCCAGCCCGTCGAGCCGCGCCGAATTCGAGGGCGACAACTTCGGAGCACTTACATGGAACGGAACGGAGCAGCTCGGCGTCTATTACCACCAGGCTGCCGGCGACAACTGGGGCATTTTTGAATATGGCAGCGACACCGAGAACGGTGGCGCCATCTTCAACTCTCCGAAAGACTTCGTGTGGAACGAGAGCGCCCTGACCCACGATTTCCGCGCCTACTATCCCTACAACAAGGTACACCACGCCTTCCGCCAGAGCAACAACTCGGAGGCGGTAACCTTCACGCTGCCGGTCAATCAGAACGAGACCTCCTACGCCGAAAGCCAGCTCTGCATCGCCGAGAGAACCGGAGTGGCCCTCAAAGACCAGGTTCACTTCCAGTTCGAGCCGGTGCTTGCCTACCTGCAGCTGAAGCTCTACACGACGAATCAGCCGGCCGAGGGCGAGAAGATCTACCTCTCGCAGCTGAAGATGTACACCGAGGATCAGGACGGTCCCATCGCAGGCAACTACACCGTCAACATGGGCACGGGCGAGATCCTCGACGGCTCGTCGCACACGATCAACTTCCAGCTGGGCAGCAGCACTTCGAGCGGCCTCGACATCACCGGCTACACCTCGAAGGAGAACGCCTGCAAGTTCTATGCCGTCATGCTGCCGGTCGATCTGAGCAACCGCCCGCTGCGTTTCCGCGGTCTGGTTACGCATGAGAAGGACAACGGCGACGGGACCAAAAGCTACACATCCTATTCAATGGTCGCACGTGCCAAGGCCGGTACGGCCTTCAAGTCCGGCAAGGGCTATGCCATGACCATCGAGGTACAGTCCAATGATTCGATGGTATTCCCTGCCGACGCCGACTTCGCCGTCCGTCTGGGTGACCGCTGGGTCAATTTCGACACGATCTATACCAAAAACGCCGACGGGACCATCACGATCAACATGAGCGACGAGGATCTCATGAGCATGGGCAGCGACCTCTACTTCGCAGCCAACGCAACCAAGGACGTTCAGTTCGACCGGGACGGCGGACAGCTGGCCGTCATTGACGCACTTGTCAAACGCATGTACGCCGCACAGGGCAGCACGGACCCCATCGACGTCGATCTCTCGAACATCAGCTTCGACGGCGAGTTCGGTCTGGGAGGAATTTTCAAGGGCAACACCGCGCTGGGCAGCATCATCCTGCCCTCGGGTATGACGAAGATCAACAGCGGGGGATTCACCGGCTGCACGAATCTGGCATCGGTCACCCTGCCCGAAACGCTCGAGACCATCGGCGGCAAGGCCTTCAAGGGCTGCTCGTCACTCAAGAGCATCATCATCCCGAACAGCGTCACCACCATCTCGGACAGCGCCTTTGACAGCTGCACGGCCCTGACCTATGTGAAGCTCCCGGACGGCATCACGGCACTCGACGCTTCGACCTTCCGCGACTGCTCGGCCCTGCCCACCGTCACGGTACCCGCATCCGTTGCGACCATCGACAAGACGTGCTTCCAGAATTGCAAGGCGCTGGCCGAAATCACGCTGCTCAACCCCGACGCGGTCGTTGAAATCAGCGGCGACACCCTGGAGAATGTCGGCACATCCGTAGCCGAAGGCACGACGAAGAAGCTGCGCGTACCGGCCGCACTCGAAGAGCAGTATCAAAGCGACTCGAACTGGAGCGAACTGCTCAAAGCCGGCTACGAACTGGAGACCTTCTGATCCGGGAGATCCGAATCCGCATACGAAAAAACCGTCTGCCTCCGCAGACGGTTTTTTCATGCACACGGCGAGTGCACCATCACCTTCTAAAACGGCAATCCAGAAGACACCGGCTGCCCTCACCAGAACCCGGCCGCATAAAACAAGGTTCCGCCAAAACCGACAGCAAGATGGAGGGGGCTCGGCGCTCAAGAGGCGGAGGATGGCAGGAGGCGGTTCCCGCGCCCAAGCGACAGTCCAAAACAACAGGTTCACTGCACCGCCGCACCGCCGCACGAAAAAGAGGCTGCTCCCGACGGGGCAGCCTCTTTGACGGTGCAATCCGGAAACCGTCCGATCCGTTACTTGCCGAGACCCATCTTCTCGATCAGGGCGCGCGTCTCGGGCTTGTGGCCGCGGAAGGCGACGTAGAGCTTCATCGGGTGCTCCGTTCCGCCCTTCGAGAGGATGTTCTCACGGAACGAGTCGGCCACCTCGCGGTTGAAGATGCCCTTCTCCTTGAAGAGCGAGAAGGCATCGGCCTCGAGCACCTCGGCCCACTTGTAGCCGTAGTAACCCGCGGCATAGCCGCCCGAGAAGATGTGGCCGAAGGCCGGCGCCATGGCCGTGCCCGGCACGACGGGCAGCACCTGCGTCGGGGCCATCGAGGCGACCTCGAACTGCTCGACATCCCCCTCGAAGGGTTCGGTCAGCGTATGCCAGGCCATGTCGGTCATGCCGAACGAGAGCTGGCGCACGTTGGCATAGGCCGCCAGGTAGTTCTTCGCGGCAACGATCCGCTCGACGAGCTCGGCGGGAATCGGCTCGCCCGTCTCGTAATGGACGGCCCACAGGTCGAGGAACTCCTTTTCGGTGGCCCAGTTCTCCATGATCTGCGACGGCAGCTCCACGAAGTCGCGGTAGACGTTCGTTCCGTTCAGCGACTCATACTTGCCCTCGGCGAGCATGCCGTGCAGCGAGTGTCCGAACTCGTGGAGGAAGGTCTCCACCTCGTCGAAGGTCAGCAGCGAGGGGGTCTGCTCCGTGGGCTTCGTGAAGTTCATCACCAGCGACACGAGCGGGCGCGTCTCCACGCCGTCGACGGTCTTCGTGCCGCGGAACTCGGTCATCCACGCTCCGCCGCGCTTCGACTCGCGCGGGAAGAAGTCGAGGTAGAGCACCGCCATGAAGCGCCCCTTCTCGTCGGTCACCTCGTAGGCCGTCACGTCGGGATGGTAGACCTCGATCGCCGGATTGGGCGTGAAGTTCAGCCCGTAGAGCTTGTTCGCCAGCAGGAAGACCCCCTTGCGGACATTCTCCAGCTGGAAATAGGGCTTGACTGCCTCGTCGTTCAGGGCGTACTTCTCGTCCTTGTACTTCTCCGAATAGTAGGACCAGTCCCACGGCATGAGCTCGCCGCGGAAGCCCTTGGAGGCGGCGTACTCGCTCACGGTGCGGTAGTCGGCATCGGCATACTCCTTCGTCGCATCGAGCAGCTCGTCGAGGAAGGCCGTCACCGTCGGGGTATTCTCGGCCATGCGCTCCTCGAGCACGTAGTCGGCATAGCACTTGTAGCCGAGCAGGTTGGCGATCTTCAGCCGCGTGTTGGCAATCTGCTTGACGATCTCCGTATTGTCGAACTCACCGCCCAGCGCCCGCGCGTTGTAGGCCTTCCAGAGGCGCTCCTTCAGGGCTCGGTTCGACGAGTAGCGCAGGAAGGGGGCGTAGCTCGGCGCCTGGAGCGTCACCGTCCACCCCTTCTCGCCGCGGGCCCTGGCATCGGCGGCCATGCCCTCGCGCACGAAGGCCGGCAGCTCGGCCACGACCTTCGGATCGGTAATGTTGATCGTAAAGGCGTTCGTCGCCGAGAGGGCGTTCTGCCCGAATTGCAGCGTCAGCGCCGAGAGTTCGGTGGTGTACTTGCGGTAGAGTTCCTTGTCGGCATCCGACAGCGCCGCGCCGTTGCGGGCAAAACTCTTGTAGGTATTCTCGAGCAGCTTCCGGTCCACGGCATCCAGACCGCGGCCCGGATGTTCGTAAACCTGCTTCACGCGGGCGAAGAGCTCGGGGTTGAGCATGATGTCGTTCGACAGCTCGGTGAGCTTGGGCTGCACGCGCAGGGCGATCTGCTGCATCTCGTCCGACGTGTCGGCCTCGAGCAGGTTGAAGAAGAGGCCCGCAATGCGGTTCAGCAGCGCCCCGTGGCGCTCGAGCGCCACGATCGTGTTGCCGAACGTGGGTTTCGCTGGGTTGGTGACGATGGCCTCGATCTCGGCGCGCGAGCAGGCGATCGCCGCATCGAAGGCGGGTTCATAATCCGAGAGTTCGATCTCGGAGAAGGGAGGCGTCTCGTGGGGTGTGTTCCACGCCGCCAGCAGCGGATTCGTCATGTCCAGTTCGGGGAGCTGGGCCTTCGGAATCGAATTGTCGGCACAGCCGGCCGCAAGGGCGGAAAATGTCATGATTACAATTGCTTTTTTCATATCCGTTCGTTTGTGGGTTTCTTCTCGATGGGAGATCGGCGGCAATCAGCGCGCCGCCTGCATGTCGTCGCCGGGGCGGGGCTCCGTCTCGTCGGCCGGTTCGGGATCGGGCTCGTTCCACAGGCCGCGTCCCTTGAGCATGGCCCGCTTGTCGGGATCCTTGCCGCGGAAGGCGCGGTAGAGGGTCATGCCGTCCTCCGAACCGCCGCGTGCGAGGAGCTTGTGGCGGAAGTCGTCGGCGATACGCCGGTTGAACAGGTCGCCGCTCTCGCGGAAGGCCTCGAAGGCATCCTTGTCGAGCACCTCGGCCCACGTATAGAAGTAGTAGCCGGCCGAGTAGCCGCCGTCGAAGATGTGGCTGAAATATGGATAGCGGTAGCGGGGTTCGATCTGCGGGATGAGTCCGCGCTTTACGGTGAGCGCCTCCCGCTCGAAGGCCATCGGATCGAAGGGCGCGTACTCGGTCATCGAGTGGATGTCCATGTCCGAAAGCGCCGCGGCGATGAGCTCCGTGGTCATGAAGCCCTGGTTGAAGAGCTCGCTGCGGCGCAGCTTGTCGATCAGATACTGCGGAATCACCTCGTCCGAGCGGTAGTGCACGGCATACTGGCGCAGCATCTCCGGCTCGAAGGCCCAGTTCTCCATGATCTGCGAGGGCAGCTCGACGAAGTCACCCTCGACCTCCGTAAGGCCGCGGTACTTCACGTCGTGGAAGAGGAAGTGCAGCGCGTGGCCGAACTCGTGGAAGAGCGTCTCCGTTTCGTCGAGCGTCAGCAGTGCGGGGTCATTGCGCGTCGGGCGCGTGAAGTTGCAGACGATCGACACGACGGGCGCCACGCGCTTGCCGTCGCGGTAGGTCTGCTCGACATAGTTGCCGCACCAGGCACCCTGGCTCTTGCCGTCGCGCGGGAAGAAGTCGAAGTAGATCACCCCGAGGTGCGACTCGTCGACGTCGAGCACCTCGTAGGCCACGGCCTCGGGATGGTAGAGCGGCACGGCGACCGGACGGAACGTAATGCCGTAGAGGCGGTTGGCAAGGAAGAAGATGCCGTTCTGGACGTTCTGCAGCGAAAAGTAGGGGCGCAGCATCTCCTCGTCGAGGGCATACTGCTGCTTGCGGAGCTTCTCGGCATAGTACCACCAGTCCCACGAGGCGAACTCGCCGTCGGGGTAATCCTTGTGGAAGAGCACCTCCATCTCGGCAAGCTCCTTTTTGGCGCTCTCGAGCGCCGGCGTCCAGATCTCCTCCAGCAGGTTGTAGACGGCGCCGGTCGTCCCGGCCATCTCGTCGGCCACGACGTAAGCCGCATAGGAGGGATAGCCCAACAGGTGGGCCTTCTCCGTGCGCAGGCGGATGAAGTCGTTGATGAGCTGCTTGTTGTCGTACTCGTCATCGTGGTTGCAGCGGTTCAGATAGGCCGTGTAGAGCTCCTCGCGCAGGCCGCGCTCGGAGGAGTAGGTCAAAAACGGCAGCATGCTCGGCTTGTGGAGCGTGAAGACGTACTTGCCGCTCTTGCCCATCGACTCGGCCTTCTCGCGCGCCAGGTCGCGGACCCCCGCGGGCAGCCCGTCCAACTGGTCGCCGTCGAGCACCAGCGCGTAGTTGTTGTTCTCGGCCAGGAGGTTGTTGCCGAACTTCACGGCCGTGAGCGCCAGCTCCTCGTTGATCTGCTTCAGGCGGGCCTTTCCGTCGGCGTCGAGCAGCGCTCCGGCGCGCACGAAACCGTCGTAGGTCTTCTCCGTCAGCCGCAGCTGCTCGGCATCCAGCCCGAGCGTTGCCCGGTTGTCATAGACCGCCTTCACCTTGTCGAAGAGCTGCTCGTTGAGCCGGATCTTGTCGGCGTGGGCCGTCAGCAGGGGCATCACCTCCTCCTGCAGGGCCTGCATCTGCGGCGTGTTCTCCGCCGCGCAGAGCATGCCGAAGATCAGCGAGGTCTGCGCAAGCATCTGCCCCGAGTTGTCGTAGGCGAGGATGACGTTCTCGAAGGTCGGTTCGTCGTTGTTCGACGTGATGGCGTCGATCTCGGCGTCGTGCAGCGACATGCCCCGCTCGAAGGCCGGCATGAAGTGCTCGGGGCGGATCTTGTCGAAGGGCGGAACGCCGTAGGGCGTCTCCCACTCCGAGAAAAAGGGGTTCTCCCCCGTCTGTTTCGCGGAATCGCAGGATGCGAGTGTCATAAACGTCAAAAGTGTGAATAATCCGGTTATGCGTTTCATGGATCGTGTTATTTTGTTTACCTTTGCGGCAAAGTTAATAAAATTACGGTCAGAGCCGCACTTCCGCGCGTTTTTTTCTGGGCGGATGCGGACCCAACAAGGACAGCCATGCAACTCTTCTACGCCCCCGACATCCGTCCGCCGCAGTACACCCTCTCGGAGGAGGAGTCGAAACACTGCGTGCGCGTGCTGCGCCTTGCGTGCGGCGACACGGTGCACCTGACCGACGGACGGGGCACGCTCTACCGCTGCGAGATCACCGACGACAACCCGCGGCGGTGCGTCGTGCGCGTGGTCTCGGCCGAGGAGGAGTTCGAGCGGCTCCCCTACCGCCTGACGATGGCCGTGGCCCCGACCAAGAACGCCGACCGCTTCGAGTGGTTCCTCGAAAAGGCCACCGAGGTGGGCGTCACGCAGATCATCCCTCTCGAGACGGCCCGCAGCGAACGGCGGGTCTTCAAGCCCGAACGCGGCGAGAAGGTCATCACCGCGGCGATGAAGCAGTCGCTCAAGGCCTACCGGCCGCAGCTCGACGTCCTCACGTCGTTCCGCGACGCCGTGGCGGCGCCCTTTGCCGGGCGGCGGATGATCGCCCACTGCGACGCGGCCCGCACGCCGGAAGGCAAGGCCTACCTCGCCTCGACGCTCCGCGCGGGCGAGGCGGCACAGATCTTCATCGGTCCCGAAGGGGACTTTTCACCCGAAGAGATCGCCTTTGCGCTCGACAACGGATTCGAGGAGATCACCCTCGGGCCGCAGCGCCTGCGCACCGAGACCGCAGCCCTCGTGGCGGTGGTGATGGCCGCCACGGTGAACGGACAGGCGACGGCCGGAGAGCCCCACGAATCATGACCCGGAAAAACACGAAACAGATTTCGCCTATAGACCCGAATTTTACCTTCACGACATGTTCTTCCTCTACACCTTGTTCGCCCTGGCCGCAGTGGCGACGCTGATCTTCGCCGTGCCCCTGCGGGCCAAGGCGTGGGCGGCGACAGCCGTCGTGGGGCTCGGCGCCCTTGCGGCCTCGGCCGCAGCCGTCGGCGTGCTGGCCGGCAAGGCCGGGCTATCGCTCTGGTCGACACCCGGCACCCTCTTCGGCGGCGACAGCGGCTCGATGGACCGCCTCTCGGCCCTTTTCGTGCTGCTCGTCTCGATCGGCTCCGTCGCCTCGGTGCTCTACGCCCGCGGCTACCTCGAACACACGCTGCGCGAAAAGTCCCCGGCCCACGTCTCGCTGCACTACACGGCGCTGACGGTCATGTCGCTGGCCATGCTGGGCGTCGTCACCTCCGACGGCGGCTACTCGTTCCTCTTCTTCTGGGAGCTGATGACCGTGGCGTCGTTCCTGCTGATCCTCTACGACGCCGAGCGGCGCGAGGTGCGGCGCGCGGCCCTCTCGTACCTTATCATGATGCACGTGGGCTTCGTGCTGCTCGTCGTCGGCTTCGTCACTCTGGACAGCACGTGCGGCGCCGCGACGTTCGGCGCCCTGGCCGGATATTTCCGCACGCAGCCGGCCCTGCCGCTGCTGCTCGTCTTCCTGGCGGGCTTCGGCATGAAGGCCGGCATGTTCCCGCTGCACGTCTGGCTCCCGGAGGCGCACCCGGCGGCCCCGTCGCACGTCTCGGCCCTCATGTCGGGCGTGATGATCAAGACGGGCGTCTACGGCATCCTGCGCGTCGTCGCGGCGCTGGGCGACCTGCCCGTGCTGCGCACGGCGGGCTACCTCCTGCTGGCCCTGGGCATCATTACGGGCGTGTGGGGCGTGATCCTCGCCGCGCTGCAGAACGACATCAAGCGGCTGCTGGCCTACTCCTCGATCGAGAACGTCGGCATCATCCTGCTCGGCGTGGGCATCGCGGCGCTGGGCAAGGCCTCGGGCAACCACTTCGTGGCGCTCTGCGGTCTGGCCGGGGCCCTGCTCCACACCTTCAACCACTCGCTCTTCAAGTCGCTGCTCTTCTTCGGCGCGGGCAACGTCCTCTCGCAGACCCGCACCACGTCGCTCGATGCGCTGGGCGGCGTGGCGCACCACATGCCCCTGACGGCGATCCTCTTCCTGACGGCCACGGCCGCCATCTGCGCCCTGCCGCCCCTGAACGGCTTCGTCTCGGAGATGCTGCTCTACCTCGGGCTCTTCGACGGCATCGCCTCGGGCAGCGACGTGCTCTGCGCCGCGGCCGCCGTCGCCGCGCTGGCACTCATCGGCGGGGTGGCCGTCATGGCCTTCACCAAACTCTACGGCACGGTCTTTCTCGGTGCGCCCCGCACGCACGAGGTGGCCGAAGCCTCCGAGGTCGACAACGGCCGCATCGCCGCCATGGCCCTGCCGCTCACGGGCATCCTCCTCGTGGGGCTCTTCCCGCAGCAGGCCGCGGCCGTCGTGACGCGCTCGGCGGAGTTCTTCCTGCACGTGCCGGCCGACGCCTCCGACTACCTGCTCGCAGCGCCCCTCGCGGGCATCACCCGCACCGTCTGGCTGCTTGTCGCCGTGGTCGGCGGGCTGCTCTGGCTGCGCCGCCGCGCCCTGCGCGGACGCCGCGTCGTGCCCGGTGCGACGTGGGGCTGCGGATTCACCGCCCCGAACGTAAGGATGCAGTACACGGGCGAATCCTTCACCGAAGGGTTGCAGTCCATCGCCTCGACCCTCACGCAGGAGAGCGGCACGGGATCGTCCGTCGGCAAGGAGGAGACCTTCCCCTCGGCCCACGGCTTCGCCTCACGCCACAACGACCGCATCGGACGTCTCTTCGGCGCCTGGTGGGTCGAGCTGCTGCGGCTCATCAACCAGCGCGTCATGCGCCTGCGCACGGGCAAGATCAACCACTACGTCCTCTTCGCGCTGGCCTTCCTTGCGCTCGTATTCCTGCTTTCGATCCTTAATCTGATCTGACGATGGCACTGCTCAACACCCTGCTGCTGCTTCTGGTGGCCGTGGCCATCCCGGGGCTCATCAACCGCACGCGCGCCCGGCTGGCCGGACGCCGCGGCATCCGCTTCACACAGCACCTGCGCGACATAAGGCTCCAACTGCGCAAGGGGGCCGTCTACTCGACGACCACCACGGCGCTCTTCCGCGCCGCGCCGTCGGTCTACCTCGGCGCCACGCTCGTCGCCGCGCTGCTGATTCCCGTCGGCGACCTGCCCCCCGTGCTCTCGTTCGACGGCGATGTGGCGGCCTTCGCCTACCTGCTGGCGCTGGGCCGCATGGCGCTGATCCTCGCCGCAATGGATACGGGCAGTCCGTTCGAGGGCATGGGCGCCAGCCGCGAAGCCCTCTACGGCGCCCTTGCCGAGCCGGCGCTCCTGCTCACGGCCGGCACGCTGGCCCTCGTCTCGGGCTACACCTCCTTCGCCGCGATCTTCGCGGCCGACGCCGCTGCCGACGCGCAGGTGGCCATCATCCTGCTGCTGGCGGCCTACATCCTGCTGAAGCTGCTCTTCACCGAGAGCGGCCGCATCCCGGTCGACGATCCGCGCACGCACCTCGAGCTGACGATGATCCACGAGGTGATGTGCCTCGACTACTGCGGCGTGGACCTGGCGACGATCCGGATCGCCGGCTGGATCAAGAGCGCCTCGTTCGCCCTGCTGGCGGCCGATGCCGCTACGGCCCCCTTCTGCGCGCACTGGTGGGCCGCGGTCCCCGCGGCGATCCTGCTCGCGGGGTTGTCCGTCGGCATCGTCGAGTCGACGCAGGCCCGCAACAAGCTCGTGCGCAACACCACGTTCATACTCACCATCGCCGCACTGGCCGCCCTCGTGCTCTTCACGGGCTACCTGCTGCGCCTCAACATCGGACTCGCATGATACTCCCGCTGGTCATCCTCTACACCGTGACGCTCGTCTACCTGGCGATCACCGAACGCTTCCGCAACTTCGCCTCGATCATGGGCGTGCAGGGCTGGCTGCTCTTCGCCATCGCGCTGCTGCGCCTGCATGCCAACGCCCCCGCCGAGGTGATCTTCGTGGGGCTCGAGACGCTCCTCTTCAAGGGCATCCTGGTGCCGTGGCTCCTCTTCGCCGTAATCCGCCGCACGAAGACCAACCGCGTGCGCACCTCCGGGTCGTCGCAGGCCGGGTCGCTGCTGCTCTCGCTCGCCGCACTGGCCGTCAGCGCCTCGATCACCTACTACGTCGCCGACACGACGATCGACCTCGTCTTCTTCGGCGTGGCGCTCTACGCCCTGTTGAGCGGGCTGATCCTGATCGTCATGCGCCGCCGCATCTTCTCGCACATGGTCGGCTTCCTGGTCATCGAGAACGGCGTCTTCCTCTTCTCGACGGCCATCGGCGTCGAGATGCCGCTGCTGATCAACTTCGCCATCCTGCTCGACATCCTCATCTCGGTGCTCATGCTCGGGATCTTCTTCACGAAGATCGACGGCAAGATCCACGCCGACGACGCCGACGCCCTGACCAACGTAAAAGACTGACGCCATGCTCTGTTACCTCGCATTCAGCATCCTTGCCGCGGCGGCGGCCTTCGCCTCGCGCAGCGACCGGCAGCTCTTCGCCGCCGGCATGCTCTTCTACGCCGTGCAGGCCGCCTTCGCCGTGTGGATCGTCGCCGCGGGCTACGGCACGACCTCGGCCGGGCTCTTCACCTTCGACGCCACGGGCACGCTCTTCTACGTGCTGCTCACCGTCGTCTCGTGCTTCGCCTTCATCCACTCCGAGCGCTACCTCAAGGGCGAGAACCCCGCGCAGGTGCGCATCTACTCGGCGCTGCTCCTGCTGCTGACGACCGCCATTGCGGGCGTCTACTTCGCCAACAACCTCGCCGTGACGTGGATCTTCCTCGAGGCCACGACCCTCTGCTCGGCGGGCATCATCTACCACCGCCGCACGGCCGCCTCGCTCGAAGCGGCCTGGAAATACGTCTTCGTCTGCTCGACGGGCATCGCCATGGCCTACCTGGGTATCCTGCTGCTGGCCGCCGCCACCGAGTGCGAGACGCTCACCTACGACGCCGTGGCCACGGCCGCTGCCCACGGCAAGCCGCTCTACCTGAAGACGGCCTTTCTGCTGATCCTCTGCGGCTACAGCTGCAAGGTCGAGCTCTTTCCGCTCTACACCGTGGGCGTCGACGCCAACTTCGCGGCTCCGGCCCCCGCCTCGGCGCTCATCTCCACGGGGCTGGTCAACGCCGGCTTCGTCGCCCTGCTGCGCATCTACCGCACGCTCGCCCAAACGGAGGTCTTCCCGTGGGTGTGCTCCGTGCTGCTGATCGTCGGCGTGCTGTCGCTCGTCATCGGCGCCCTCTTTCTGCGCCGCACGAACAACTACAAGCGCTTCCTCTCCTACTCCACGGTCGAGAACATGGGCATCGCCGCCATCGGCCTGGGCATCGGCGGCGCGGGCGTCTGGGCCGCCGTCTTCCACGTCGTCTGCCACACCTTCATCAAGAGCAGCCTCTTCCTGCAGATGGCCGTCGTGCGGCAGATCTACAACGGCTACCGCATCAACCGCATCGGCGACTACATCCGCATCAACCCCGTCGGGGCCGTGGGACTGCTCGCGGGCATGGTCGTGCTCGTGGCCTTCCCGCCCTCGCCGCTCTTCCTCTCGGAGCTGACGATCCTCGGCGAGGTCGTCACGGCGGGGAAATGGTGGCTCGTGGCGGGCATCACGCTGCTGCTCTGCATTGTCATCTACTCGTTCTGCTCGCGCATGATCCGCCTCTGCTACCAGCCCAACCAGGACGAACTCCACCCCTCGAAGGCGGACCGGGCCCTCTCGTGGTCGGCCCTCACGCTGCTCGTCGCCGCCATGGTGCTCGGGTTGTGGCAGCCCGACCTGCTGCGGCAGCTTCTCGATCAAATCGCATCGCTATGAATTACCGGATAACCGACAACCTCGCGGGGGCCATCCGCCTCGACGAGATACCCGAAGTCTCCTATGCGGAGTTCTACGACGACGTGACGGCGCGTCTGGCGGACGAACGCTGCCACGTGGCCCACTACTTCGCCCTGCCCGAGGGCGGGCGCCTGCGCTTCTACTGCCTGCTGCTCGACGACGCCGAGGGGCGCGTGCTCATCACCTCGCACGCCATGGAGTATTACGACGACACGGCGCTGCCGTCGCTCACGGCGCGCCATGCGCAGCTGCACCCCTTCGAGCGCGACATCATGGAGCGCTACGGCGTGCGCTTCGACGGCCTGCCGTGGCCCAAGCCGCTGCGCTTCCCCTTCGACCGGCGCGACCGCAGCAGCTCGATCGACAACTACCCCTTCTACACGATGGAGGGCCGGTCGCTGCACGAGGTGAACGTCGGCCCGATCCATGCGGGCATCATCGAACCGGGCGCCTTCCGCTTCATCTGCAACGGCGAGCGGGTCCTGCACCTCGAGATCGCGCTGGGATACCAGCACCGGGGCGTCGAGCACGCCTTCGAGACGACGCACAACCGCCTGCGGCAGGTGTGCCTGGCCGAGGCGGTGGCCGGAGACAGCGCCGTGGCGCACGCCACGGCCTTCGTCGAGGCCGTCGAGAAGCTCTCGGGACGCGAACGCATGGCCGAGATGGAGCGCGAGCGGGCCGTGGCGCTCGAACTCGAACGCATGGCCATGGGCATCGCCGACACGGGCGCCCTCTCGACGGACGTGGGCTACCAGCTGGGGCAGGTGGCCTGCGAGGCGCTGCGCACGATGACGATCAACACGACGCAGGCCTGGTGCGGCAACCGCTTCGCCAAGGGGCTCATCCGCCCGCACGGCACCGACCATCCGCTCACGGCCGAAAAGGCCGCGATGATCCGCCGCAACGTCGCCCAGATCGCGCGCCGCTACGACGAGGTGCGCCGCGACCTGAAATCCTCGCCCACGCTGCTGGCCCGCTTCGAGCAGTGCGGCGTCGTGCCGCGCGACGAGATGCGGCGCATCGGCGGTGTGGGACAGGCGGCCCGGGCCAGCGGCTTCGCGCGCGACATCCGCGCCTCGCACCCGTGGGGCGTCTACGCCAAGCAGCTGCGCCACGAGCCGATCCTCAAGCGCCACGGCGACGTCATGGCACGGTTGATGATCCGCTGCCGCGAGGTGCTCCAGTCGGCCTCCTACGTCGACCGCCTGCTCGCAAGCTACGAGCAGAAGTACGCCGCCGTCGGGAACCCCTGCCCGGCCCCCGACTATGAAGCGCCGCTGCAGGCCTCGTCACTCGCCTTCGGGCTGGTCGAGGGGTGGCGCGGCGAGACGTGCCACGTCGTGGTGACCGACGCGGCGGGCGAGATCGCCGCCTGCCGCATCAAGGACCCGAGTCTGCACAACTGGCTGGCGCTGGCGCTGGCCGTGCGCGGCGAGGGCATCTCGGACTTCCCGATCTGCAACAAGAGCTTCAACCTCTCCTACTGCGGACACGACCTCTGACACACGGACAGGACAACAAGAGACAAGCATCATGATACTTCCGAAAATACGGGTGCTGCGCAGCCACGGGACGCAGTACATTCCCGATCTGGACGCCGTGGAGCTGACCTCCGAGTTCCGGGGGCGGCCCGAACTGACCGACACCGAGGACCACGCGGCCCTCGAGCGCGCCGCAGCCCTCTGCCCCACCGGGGCCCTCACGGCCGCCCCCTTCGCGCTCGACCTGGGGCGCTGCCTCTTCTGCGGCGAGTGTGCGCGGCGCGCCCCGCGCAACATCCGCTTCACGAACGACTACCGCCTCGGCTCGCCGACACGCCGGGGGCTCGTCCTGCACCCGGGCATGGAGCGCGTGCCCTTCGACGAGGGGGCCGTGCGCAGCGACGTCCGCCGTTTCTTCCGCCAGTCGCTCCAGCTGCGCGAGGTCTGCGCCGGGGGCGACGGCTCGGTGGAGATGGAGCTCAACGCCACGGGCAACGTCAACTTCGACCTCGGGCGCTTCGGCATCGGCTTCACCGCCTCGCCGCGCCATGCCGACGGCGTGGCCGTCTCGGGCCCCGTCACGGCGGCCATGGCCGAGGCGCTGGCGATCTGCTGGGAGGCCGTCGCCGAGCCCAAGCTGCTGATCGCCTGCGGTACGGAGGCCTGCTCGGGCGGGCTCTTCGCCGAGAGCCGCGCCATCGACCGCCGCTTCTTCCAGGAACACCACGTCGACCTCTGGCTGCCGGGCGCCCCGATGCACCCGATGGTCTTCATCGACGGCATCCGCACCCTGCTCGGACACAAAAAACGCGACTGACCATGCAACGCCTGCACACCATCTTCTTCTCGTTCTTCAAGATCGGGCTCTTCACCTTCGGCGGGGGCTACGCCATGATCTCGCTCATCGAGCGCGAGGTCATCACACACCGCCGCTGGATCGAGCAGAAGGAGTTTCTCGATCTGCTCACGCTCGCGCAGTCGGTCCCGGGACCGATTGCCGTCAACACGTCGGTCTTCGTCGGCTACAAGCTGCGCGGACTGCGCGGTGCCGCGGCGGCGGTGCTGGGCACCGTGCTGCCGTCGTTCACGATCATCCTCCTCATCGCGCTCTTCTTCGCCGGCATCCGCCACAACCCCCTTGTCGACGCCGCGTTCAAGGGGATGCGCCCGGCCGTCGTCGCCCTCATCATCGGCCCCGTGCTGTCGCTCTCGCGCGGCATGCACCCGGCCATGCTGCTCGTCATCGCCGCCACGGCCCTGCTCATCTGGGGGCTGGGCTGGTCGCCGATCTACCTGCTTGCCGCAGCCGCCGCGCTGGGCATCGCCTGGGAACTCTACATCGCAAAAAAGGCTGAAAAATGATACTCTGGCAACTCTTCGTCAGCTACCTGAAGATCGGATTCTTCGGATTCGGCGGCGGCTACGCCATGCTCTCGCTCATCCAGCACGAGGTGGTCGTGCGGCACGCCTGGATGACGGCCGGCGAATTCGCCGACATCGTCGCCATCTCGCAGATCACCCCCGGCCCCATCGCCATCAACTCGGCGACCTACGTGGGCTACACCGTCGGCATGCAGACCGGACATGTCGGACTGGGCATCCTCGGCTCCGCGATCGCCACCTTCGCCGTCTGCCTGCCGTCGTTCACGCTCATGGTCCTCGTAGCGCGCTTCTTCATGCGGCTGCACAACAACCGCCTCGTAGAGGGGGCCATGCGGGGCATGCGGCCCACGGTCATCGGCATGATCGCCGCGGCGGCCCTGCTGCTGATCTTCCCCCACGGCAGCGACCCCGACGAGCAGAACTTCATCGACCCCTGGAGCTGGGCGCTCTTCGGCGGGGTCTTCGTCGGGCAGTGGCTGAAGGTCAACCCCATCCTGCTGATCGTCCTCTCGGCCGTGGCGGGCATCCTCATCTACCACGTCTTCTGACCGGCAACCGGCCCGAAAGCACACGAAAACGGCCCGACGATCACCTCGCCGGGCCGAATCATTCTTATCTTCTCCCGTCAGAGCGTCACCGCCACCACGCCGAGCGCAGACAACAGCAGCACCGCGAATACCACCAGGAACACGACGCCCAGCACGGCCACGACGGTGCCGATGCAGCCCCAGCGCTGCTCGCCGCCCGGCAGCGGGTCGGTCAGCAGTGCGACAATCAGCCCCACGAGCGGCGTGAAGATCACGCTCACGAGAAAGGCCCAGCCGAAACCGATGCGGCGACGGCTGCCGATGATGCCGACGAGCACCGACAGGAAGCAGCCGCCCAACAGTCCGAAAAGAATCACAAGAGGAGTCATACCGAAGGTGAAAGGTGAAAAGTGAAAAGTAAAGGGGGCGGTTAGCGCGTAAAGCGGTAGTAGGTTCCCAGCGGCAGCTCCTTGCCGCCGCGGTCCGTGAAGCACAGCTCGCCCCACTGCTCCTCGCGCGGGGCGCCGAAGGCCTGCCGCACGGCCGTGCGGGCGAGCGTCGACGAGAGCCCCATCGAATAGAGGTTCAGCACCAGAAACGCCCGCTCGGGTTCGAGCAGCTGCGCACAGCAGGCCAGCATCTCGCCGATGCCCTCCTCGAGGACCCACTTCTCGCCGTTGGCGCCGCGTCCGTAGGCGGGCGGATCAAGAATGATGCCGTCGTAGCGGTTGCCGCGGCGCACCTCGCGCTGCACGAACTTCAGGGCATCCTCGACGATCCAGCGCACCCCCTCCAGCCCGCTCTGCTCCATGTTTTCGCGGGCCCACGTCACCACCTGCTTCACCGAATCGACATGCGTCACCCCGGCCCCGGCGGCCCGCGCCGCAAGCGTCGCGCCGCCCGTATAGGCAAAGAGGTTCAGCACGCGCGGTGCCTCCGTCCGCCCGTCGCCGCCCAGCGCGAGGCAGTTATCGTAGATGAAGTCCCAGTTGGCCGCCTGCTCGGGGAAGATGCCCACGTGCTTGAACGAGGTGAGCCCGAGGCGCATGCGCAGCCGCATCCCGCGGTAGCGGTATTCGACCGTCCAGCGCGACGGCATACCCTCGCGCAGGCGCCACTCGCCGCGCTCGTCGCTGCGCGCATCGCGCAGGAACGACGCATCCGAAAGGCGCCGCCACTCCTCCTCCGCCAGCGACGGCCGCCAGATGGCCTGCGGCTCGGGGCGCCGCGTCACGTAGCGTCCGAAACGCTCCAGCTTCTCGAAATTTCCCGTGTCTATGAGTTCATAGTCCCGAAAATCGGGGGTCAGTTGCTCCTGCATAAGGCGTTTGTGTGCTCTATTTCGTACTCTTTTTGCAATCCACCAGGCTCATTTCACACCGCGCACAGTCGAAGACCAGCCGGTAGCGCTGCGCACCCCGCTCGAGGTAGAGCTCGCCGCGCAGCCGCGGCCGTTCGCGCAGGCACTCGCCGATCTCGCGGCGGATGCAGTAGGCCGACCGCATGACGGTGTGCCCCGCGGTCGTGGGGGCGAGGTCCAGCCCGCGCTCGATCTCCGTGACCCCGTGGTCGCGGTAGAAGGCCTCGGCCAGGCGGTTCGTGACGTTCTCCTCGGCCGTCAGGCGCGTGGAGGGGTAGCGTGCCGCAAGGTTTTCGGGCAGGATGCGGTGCGGAATCGGCCGCGCGGCACGTGCCGCGGCCAGCCGCTCGAGCCCCTCGCGGCGCAGCTCGGCCGCCAGCGATGCCGGGACGAACCATTCGCCGCCGCACACCTCGACCTCTCCGACCGCAAAGATCGTGTCGCCGCTGCGGGCCGCCTGCGTGCGCAGGGCCGCGGCATTGGCCTCGGGGTTCTTCGCCCGTTCGGGCGTCAGCGCGCGGTGCGCCTCGGCCGCGACACCCTCGCAGTCGACATAGCGGAAGGTCACCCCCGCGTCGGTCACCTCGACACGCGCCGCGGCGGGGATCACGCGCCGCGTGCGGCTCGCCTCGAGCAGCCGGTTGAAGCGGTGGTCGTAGTTGCGGTAGACCTCCGCCCCGGAGACGATTCCCTCCATGCGGTTGGGCGTGATGCGCGCCCCGTCGACGGCGTTGACGTTCGTGCCGACGAGCGCACCGCCCGTGCGGAAGCAGAGCCCGTCGCCCGGCGAGAGCGCCGCCGTGCCCTTGAGCGTGAAGCTCCGCCCCTCGACGCGCCCCACGCGCCCGACGTACTCGCCCACGGCCTTCGGCGTGTCGAACGACGCGACGCCGGCCCGCCGCCCGGCAAAGAAGTACTCCGACTCGCCGCGCGTGAAGCTCTTGGAGGGGTCCGGCTCGAAGTCCGGGACGCTCACCCCGACCGAGGCGCGGACGAGCTGCGGCCGCGCGGCGAGGGCCTCGTCCACGACGCGGCGGTAGTAGGCCACGACGTTGCGGATGTAGCCCGTATCCTTGAGACGGCCCTCGATCTTGAAGCTCGTCACGCCGGCATCGAGCAGCTCGCCGATGTGTGCCGAGAGGTTCAGGTCGCGCACCGAGAGCAGGTGCCGGCCGCTCATGTAGGTGTGTCCGGCGCCGTCCGTGAGGTCCCACGGCAGGCGGCAGGGCTGGCTGCACGCCCCGCGGTTGCCGCTGCGCGCCGAGAGCGACCGCGAGAGGAAGCAGCGGCCGCTGTAGCCGACACAGATGGCCCCGTGGACGAAACATTCGACCTCGGCGGTCGTCGCGGCGCAGATCGCCCGGATCTCCTCGAGCGAGAGGGCCCGCTCGAGGATCACGCGCGCGAAGCCCGTCTCGGCCAGGAAGCGCGCCCCCTCGGCCGTGCGGTTGCACATCTGCGTCGAGGCGTGCAGTTCGACGGGCAGGTTCATGCGCCGCAGGGCCATGTCCTGCACGATGAGGGCGTCGACCCCGGCGTCGATGAGCGCGCGGGCCTGCCGCTCTGCCTCCTCCAGTTCGTCGTCCCACAGCAGCGTGTTGAGCGTGGCATGGACCCGCACGCCGTAGCGGTGGGCATACTCCGCGACGCGGGCGATCTCCTCGGTGCTGTTGCCGGCGGCCTGCCGCGCCCCGAACTTCGCGCCGCCGATATAGACGGCATCGGCGCCGTAGTCCACGGCGGCGACGGCCGAGCGGCAATCCCTGGCCGGGGCCAGCAGTTCGATACGCTTCATCTCCATAACTTTTCCGCAAAAATAGGCAAAAAGCACCACAATCGCCGCCCGGCGGAGGGGAAAAATGCACCGACTGGCGGCTGCGGCCGCCGTTCGCTGCCGCAGCCGCCCGTTCCGTCACCCGCTCCGCCGCCCGCCCGCCCCGCAAAAAGCGCAAAAAACAGCGCCCGCATGCAACAGTTTGCCGCGAAATTGTTAATTTTGCACTCCGTAACGTGCAACATCAAACAAACCAGATACCATGCTTACGTTAAAGCAAATCCGCGACGACCGGGATGCCGCCGTCCGCAAACTCGCCAAGAAGGGCGTGGATGCCGCCCCCGTCATCGACAAGATCATCACGCTCGACGACCGCCGCAAGGCCATTCAGGTCGAGCTGGACAACACGCTCGCCCTGCAGAACAAGGCCGCCAAGGAGATCGGCATGCTCATGGGTCAGGGCCGCCGCGAGGAGGCCGACGAACGCAAACACTTCGTCACGGACCTCAAGGAGAAGTCGGCGCACCTGCAGGCCGAATCGAAGGACGTGCAGGAGGAGCTGCAGTCGGCACTCGTCTCGCTGCCCAACTTCCCGGCCGACATCGTGCCCGAGGGCAAGACCGCAGCCGACAACCTCGTCGTGAAGCTCGTCGAGAGCTACACGAAGCTGCCCGAAAACCCGCTGCCGCACTGGGAGCTGGCCCGCAAGTACGACATCATCGACTTCGACCTGGGCGTCAAGCTCACGGGCGCCGGATTCCCCGTCTACAAGGGCAAGGGTGCCCGCCTGCAGCGCGCGCTGATCAACTACTTCCTCGACTGCAACACGAAGGCCGGATACCTCGAGGTCGAGCCGCCCGTGATGGTCAACGAGGCCTCGGGCTTCGGCACGGGACAGCTCCCCGACAAGGAGGGGCAGATGTACCACGCCACGGTCGACAACTTCTACCTCATCCCGACGGCCGAGGTCCCCGTGACGAACATCTACCGCGACGTGATCCTCGAGAAGGAGGACTTCCCGGTCAAGATGACGGCCTACACCCCCTGCTTCCGCCGCGAGGCCGGCTCCTACGGCAAGGACGTGCGCGGCCTGAACCGGCTGCACCAGTTCGACAAGGTCGAGATCGTGCAGCTGTCCCTGCCCGAGGTCTCCTACGAGGCGCTCGACGGCATGGTGGCCCACGTCGAGTCGATCGTCCGTTCGCTCGGCCTGCCCTACCGCATCGTGCGGCTCTGCGGCGGCGACATGTCCTTCACTTCGGCCCTGACCTACGACTTTGAGGTCTACTCCGAGGCGCAGCAGCGCTGGCTGGAGGTATCGTCCGTCTCGAACTTCGAGTCGTTCCAGGCCAACCGCCTCAAGCTGCGCTACCGCGACGAGAACAAGAAGACGCAGCTGGCACACACGCTCAACGGCTCGTCGCTGGCCCTGCCGCGCATCGTGGCCGCCCTGCTCGAGAACAACCAGACCCCCGAAGGAATCCGCATTCCCGAGGTGCTGATTCCCTACACGGGCTTTGATATTATCAAATAAGTTTTTATATTTGCCGTACACAAACACACACTAACAATAAATTTACAAGACAATGGCTTACAAAATTACCGACGCATGCGTTGCATGCGGTACCTGCATCGGCGAGTGCCCCGTAGAGGCTATTTCGGCAGGCGATATCTACGTAATCGACGCTGACAAGTGCATCGACTGCGGCACCTGCGCAGGCGTTTGCCCGAGCGAGGCAATCGTTTCGGAGTAACCTTTTTCCGGCATACACCGAAACAGGCACATTCTCACCGAATGTGCCTTTTTCTTACCCCTCCACAGCCATGATCCGCACCGCACTCCTGCTCTCCGCACTACTGCTCCTTTCGTGCGCCTCCCCGCACGCGCAACTCGGACGGCGGATCGACCGCATCCTCGCCGCGACCGACGCCCGCGTCGGCGTTGCGGTGATCGCCCCGGACGGAGAATGCCTCGTCCGCTGCGACACGATGCTGCCGATGCTGAGCGTCTTCAAGTTCCCGGCGGCGGTGGCGCTGCTCGACAAAACCGCCCGCGAACGGACGCCCCTCACCACCCCGGTCCGCATCGGACCCGAATGGCTCGACCGCAACACCTACAGCCCGCTGCGCGACTCGCTGCCTGCGACGGGCGGCACGCTGACGCTCACCGATCTGCTGCGCTACAGCATCTCGCAAAGCGACAACATCGCCTGCGACATCCTGCTGGAGCTCGCGGGCGGCCCCGCGGGGGTCGATGCCTACCTCCGCTCGCGGGGTATCGACGGCATCCGCATCGTCGCCTCGGAGCGCACGATGCACCTCGCGACGGAGAACCAGCGGCTCAACACGGCACGTCCGGCCGCCGTCTGCACGCTTTTCGACCGGCTGCTGCGCGGCGAGCTGCTCCCGCCTGAGGAGACCGCCCTGCTGCGCCGCCTGCTCGAGGAGAGCGAAACCGGCCGGGAGAAGCTGCGGGCGGGACTGCCCGCAGGCACGACACTCGGACACAAGACCGGATCGTCGGACCGCACGGCGGAGGGCATCCGCCTGGCTGACAACGACGCGGGATACGTCCTGCTGCCCGACGGCCGCAGCTACTGCATCGCCGTCTTCGTCACCGATTCGCGCGAGGACGATGCCGCAAATGCCGCCGTGGCGGCCGAAGTGTCACGTGCCGCCTACGAATGTTTCATCGGAAAGTGATATGAAAAACGAAACCATGGACGATCTCGAACTGATGACCGCGGGCGCCTGGCTGCGGGCCACGACGCCGCAGATCGGCGAAGCGCTGCTGCGCACGCGCGAAGAGATATTCCGCCTCAACGCCCTGCCGCCTTCGGCTGCGGCGGAGCGTGACGCGATCCTGCGCCGCCTGCTCGGACGCCTTGGCACGCACTACAGCATCCTCTCGCCCTTCTACTGCGACTTCGGCACGCAGATTTCGATCGGCGACCACTTCTACGCGAATTTCAACCTCACGATCCTCGACGAGGCGCCCGTCACGATCGGCGACCACGTCTACATCGGGCCCGACACGGGCATCTACACCGTAAGCCACGCCCTGCGCGCCGAGCAGCGCAACGAGGGCATCATGCGCTCGCTGCCCGTTGTGATCGGTAGCAACGTCTGGATCGGCGGCCACGTGACCATCCTCCAGGGGGTGACGATCGGCGACGGCGCCGTGATCGCTGCCGGAAGCGTCGTCACGCACGACATCCCCGCCGGGATGATCGCCGCAGGCTCGCCCTGCCGCGTGCTGCGCCCCGTCGGCGAGGAGGACCGCGTCGTGCCCGTGCGCTGACGCGCCGCGGGATTTTTCGCCGCAACACCCAACTGTTACAAAGCGGCAAACTTCGGTTTGCCGCTTTGTCGATTTTGTGCTCTGATGATGGAATACGGGGCCTTTTATTCGAGGCTCTTCAGGCACTCGGAGACATTTTTTTCGATGCGCCGCAGAATCGTCTCCGTGTCGGATGCCTCCGCGGCCTTGACGAACCGCTCGCCGGTGATTTTCTCGTACAGCTCGACATAGCGGTCCGTGATGCCCGCGACCACCTCCGGGGTCATCTCGGGAACACGCTGCCCCGGCTGGCCCTGGAAGCCGTTGGCCATGAGCCACTCGCGGACAAACTCCTTCGAGAGCTGCCGCTGCCGCTCGCCCCGTGCGAGGCGCTCCTCGTAGCCCTCGGCGTAGAAGTAGCGCGACGAATCGGGGGTGTGAATCTCGTCCATGAGGTAGATCACCCCGTCCTTCTTGCCGAATTCGTATTTCGTATCCACGAGAATCAGCCCCATCCGGGCGGCAATCTCGCTACCGCGGCGGTAGATTGCCCGCGTATAGCTTTCGAGCGGCTCGTAGTCTTCGCGGCTCACCAGTCCCGAGGAGATGATCTGCTCCTTCGAGATGTCCTCGTCGTGGCCCGCCGCAGCCTTCGAGGTCGGGGTGATGATCGGCTCGGGGAAGCGCTGGTTCTCGACCATGCCGTCGGGCATCTCCACGCCGCAGATCGTCCGCTTGCCGGCCTTGTACTCCCGCCAGGCATGGCCCGAGAGGTAACCCCGGATGACCATCTCCACCTTGAACGGCTCGCACTTGCGGCCGACGGTGACCATCGGGTCCGGCACGGCAATCTTCCAGTTCGGGAGGATGTCGGCCGTTGCATCGAGGAACTTGGCGGCAATCTGGTTCAGCACCTGCCCCTTGTAGGGAATGCCCTCGGGCAGGACAACGTCAAAGGCTGAAATCCGGTCGGTCACCACCATGACAAGGTATTGGTCATTGATGTCGTACACGTCGCGGACTTTTCCCGTGTACTTGCTTTTCTGACCCTCGAAGGTGAAATCGGTGCGTGTGATAGCCGTTCATTGTGTTTGCTGGTTAACGACTGCAAAGATACTGTTTTTGCGCGAAAATGGAACTCCCCGGGGATTTTATCATGCGGCGTTGGGTGCGGATTCGGCAACGGAGGCTGCCTTTCTGCACGGGGATGCCCATATCCGGCTCCGGAAGCCGGTTGGCCGGCCCCGGGTCCGGGACGGTGCCGCAGCCCCCTCCTCCGACGGACGGGCCGCGGGCGGCGCCTCCCCGACGGGCCGCGGGCAAAAAAACAACAGGAAGGGGAAATCTCCCCTCCCTGTTGCCGCAGTCGTGCGAGTTGTCGTGTCGTGAGAAGAGGCGTCTCAATATCGGAACGGGACGACACGGCGGATGTCGCTCGACGAGGAACCGACATAGGCCTTGAAGGTGCCCGCCTCGGCTACCCAGCTGCGGGTCGTCTCGTCGTAGAACCGGAGGTCCTGCTCGGTAATCGTAAACTCCACATCGACGCTCTCCCCGGCCCTGACGAGAACCTTCTTGAAGTGTTTTAACTCCTTCAGGGGCCGCATGACCGAACACCGGTCATCGCCGATGTAGAGTTGCACGACCTCCATGCCGTCACGCGTTCCCGTGTTGGTCACGGGAATCCGGATGTGCACGCCCTCCCCGGCATTCAGCCGTCCGGATGAGACCTCGGGTTTGCCGTAATCGAAGGTCGTGTAGCTCAATCCGTGCCCGAAAGCGTAGCGGGCCGGGATTTTTTTGGTGTCGTGCCAGCGGTAGCCCACCAGGATATCCTCGGCATAGGTCACCTGCGGGTCCGATCCGCTGTCGAGGAACGATCCCGGAATCGGGGCCCCCTCCTGCTCGCCCCGTTCGATGCCCGGATATTGGGCCGGATCGCCCGAAGCGTGGGCGGCGCAGTCCGACAGCCGGTACGGAATCGAGTAGGGGAGTTTGCCCGACGGATTGACCCGTCCGCTGATGACGTCGGCAATCGAGGCTCCGCCCATGCTCCCCAGGTAGGAAGCGTGCAGAATGGCCGGCACACGCTCCGCCCACGGCATCGCGTAGGCATTGCCCGAGATGTTCATCACGATGAGCCGCGGATTGACCTCCAGCAGGGCCTCGATCAGCTCGTTCTGATGAAAGGGCAGGTCGTATGACTGGCGGTCGGTCGATTCGCAGTCCTGATAGGCATTCTTGTTCAATCCGCCGATGTAGATGACCACATCGGCCTTGCGGGCCCGCGCAACAGCCTCCCGGCGCAGCGAATCGATCGTCTTCGGCGAAACCTCCTCGACCCGTTCGTAGAGCGGACGTCCGCAGGCATATCCCCGCGTATAGCTGATGCGGTCGCCGTAGAGGGCCTGCAACCCCTCCAGCGGCGAAATGGTCCTCCGGGGCTTGAGCTCCGAGGAGCCGCCGTTGTCGGTCAGGCGCCGCGTGGCATTGTCGCCGACGACCAGAATCTGTCCGCTGCCGTCGGTCTCCAGCGGGAGAATCCCGTCGTTCCTGAGCAGGACGATTGATTCGTCGCCGATGGCCTTGGCCGCAGCGTAGTGCTCCTCGGTGCAGAGCGAGCCCCACGGCCGGTCGGGATTCATCGACGTGCGGAATATCAGCCGCAGGATGTTGCGGGCCTTGTCGTCGACGGTCTGCATGGGCACCTCGCCGCGCCGCAACATCTCCAGGTAGGGCGTGGCCAGATAGTACTGGTCATATCCGAAGACGCTCTCCGACGTGAGCCCGTTCGTGTAGGTTCCCATCTCGATGTCCAGTCCGTTGAGGGCCGCCTCGCGCGTGTCGTGGGCGCCGCCCCAGTCGGTGATGACGCAGCCGTCGAATCCCCACTCCTTGCGCAGGATGTCGTTCAGCAGCACCTCGTTGTGGCAGCAGTGCTGTCCCAGGTAGCGGTTGTAGGAGCCCATGATGGTCCACGAGCCGCCTTCGACCACCGCCTTGCGGAATGCCGGCAGGTAAATCTCGCGCAGGGCCCGTTCGCTGACCACGACGTCGACCGATCCGCGCCACTGCTCCTGATTGTTCAGTGCGTAGTGCTTGACACAGGCCGCCACGCCGTTTTTCTGAAGCTCCCGGATGTAGGGAACGACCATCTCCCCGGCCAGGCAGGGGTCTTCGCCCATGTACTCGAAGTTGCGGCCGTTGAGCGGTGTGCGGTAGATGTTGACGCCCGGACCCAGCAGGACATCCTTTTCCCGGTAGCGGGCCTCTTCGCCGACGGCCTTTCCGTAGCGGGCGGACATCTCCGGGTTCCACGTCGCGGCCAGGGCCGTCAGGGCCGGGAAGGCCGTGATCGAGTCGTTGGTCCAGCCGGCATAGTCCCAGCTGTTCCATTCGATTTCGGCGCGGACCCCGTGCGGGCCGTCGCTCATCATCAGCTCGGGAATGCCCAGCCGGGCGACGCCCGGCGTGGTGAACTTGCTCTGGGCATGGCACAGGGCCACCTTCTCCTCGAGGGTCAGCCGCTGCAGGGCATCCTCGACACGCTCTTCGAGCGGAGCGTCCGTCCGCATGTAAAGCGGCAGGGGCTGCTGTCCCCTTGCGCTCATTCCGAGCGCAAGGAGCAGCAGGACAGGTATCAGTACTTTTTTCATGACGGGGTGTTATTCGAGTGTGACCTTGTCTACGAAATAGCCGTGGCCCACACACATGAATCCGTAGTTGTTGTTGATGAGGTCGATTCGTTCCTGGGTCATCTCCATCTCAATCAGGCCGTCGCCCGTCGGAACGATGTCGTCAGCGTCGGTCTCGCCCATCAGACGGGTCCAGTCGCCCGTCACGAGCCGGATCTTGCAGTAGTCGGCCGAAGGATCGAGCGAAAAGTAGATGCGCAGCAGCGAACCCACGCGGGCGCCTCCCAAATCGTAGCGTACACCCTCGAAGTTGGCCTCGCCCCAGTTGACCACGGCGAAGTGTCCCGTCCAGAGAACCACCTCGGAGGTCATGAGTATCTGCGTCTCGGGGTAGAGGTTGCCGTCGGCGGCGCCGAACAGTACGGCTTCACCGCTCCGGGTCGTGCCCGTCAGGGTGTACTCCTCTCCGCCGACCAGCTCCTGCGGACACCCGAAGACGAGTGTCGTGGCGCTCTGCTCGCTGAAGGTGTCGACGGTGATGTCGCCGATCGTCAGCGAGGCAACCTCGTCCAGCTTGACGCCCGAGAGGGTGATGTCGCCGCCCGGCGCTGCCGTCGAGGCCCCCGCGAGGACGGTGGCGCCCGTCAGTACGGTCACCTTGTTGGCACCGTAGCGGTTGCCTTCGCTGTCGAGGAGCGTGAGCCGGTAGATGCCGGCTGCGATCTCCGCCGGAACCGTGTAGGTGATTGCCGACGCGGCCGCGTCATACGAGAAGTCCGTTACGGGTACCTCGCCCAGCAGCAGCCCTGCCACCTTGTCGAGATTTACGCCCGTGAATCCGGCTTCGAGGCCGGGAGCGACGTAGCGTTCCAGCCCGTTTTCCGCAGACCAGGGGTCGCCCTCGAGCGGGTTGACGACGATCAGGCATTCGCGGTAGGTCGACTTGCCGCTGGCCGTGGAGGCCTCGACACGCAGGACGTAGGTGCCGGCCTGCAGGTTCATGTCGATTGCCGTGCCCGTGTGGACGGGTTCGTCGTCGAGCAGCCACGTCACCGTGGTGTATCTCGAGGGGGTGACAATCAGTTCGATGTTGAGGTTTTCGTCGCGGTTGAACGACTGGTAGACGGCCAGGTCGCCGCTTGCCGTGCGGTCCGGGAAAATCGGATCGAGGATGCAGGGCTGGTCATCGGGGGTGATGGTGTCGAACGGCTCGTCGTCGGTGCACGCCGCAAGCGTGAACAGGGTCGCCAGGGCCGCAAGATACGATATGAATCTGTTTTTCATGATTTTCGGATTTAAGGTTCGGTTTTAGTCGATGTCCCACCATACGGGGGTGTTCCAGCTGTTCTCTCCGCCCATGCGTGCGAGCGCCTCCTCGTAGCTCTCCTTGTTGTACGACGCCTCGAGACGCGGATAGCACAGCCGGACGGGTATCTCCTGGCTGTCGACCAGCACGTTGCTGTATCCGTATTCGGCCGGCGACTTGAGCTGCGGGTATCCGCTGCGGCGCTGGTTGGCCCAGCATTCGTAGGGGTTCGTGAAGTGCAGAATCCACGCCTGGGTGTTGATGAGCTCGCGCTTGATTCCGTTGTCCACGTTGGCGAAGTGCAGCCCGTCGAGGTAGGAGCGGATTTCGGAGGCCTCGACGCGGCGGCAGTCGTAGCGGTCGGTCAGGAAGTTGATCGCTTCGGTCACACCCTCCTCGAAGAGGGTGGTGGCCGACGTCTCGACGGCCCAGTTGTTGAGCTTGGCCTCGGCCAGCAGGAACTTGACCTCGGCGGAGGTCATCACGACGCCGGGGTTGTCGCTCTGCAGGAAGTTGGTGGCCACCTTGGGCTCGCTGGCGTAGGACATGTTGTTGCCGTAGCTCGGGTCGATGTCACGGTAGGGCTCTGTCAGCTCGCTGGTGTACTCTCGCGGCCACGGCTCCCAGGCGTAGTCGCCCGGATCGCGGGCGTCGGCCTTCATGTCCCAGCCCGAGGCAATCATGTCGTCGGTGAGATCGATGCGGTTGTCGGGGCTCGTGAGGCTCATGACGCCGTCGTAGTAGAAGCGGACAAGCATGAAGGCCCGGGGGTCGTTCGTGTCGTAGAGCCTGTTGAAGAGCGTCGAGCAGATGTAGGTCGGGTTGTTGACAGGGTCGTTGCCGAAGAACCGCTGCGAAAGCGCATTGCCGCGGTAATCGGTGTAGGCCTCGGAACCGAAGCTGAAGGCCACTTCCATGTGCTTGACCAGCGCATCGTCGTCGCTGCTCTCCAGAATGCCGCCGGCATCCAGCAGGGCCGCCTCAAATTCGGCGCGGGCCTTCTCGGGGTCCACCTTCGAGATACGCATGGCGAAGCGCAGGCGCAGCGAGTTGGCCAGTTTCTTCCATTTCGCGCAGTCTCCTCCGTAGATGAGGTCTCCCGTAATCCGGTCGCTGCCGGTCCCGATTTCCGAGGCGGCCTCGGCCAGCGTCAGGAAGAAATCCTCGTAGATCTCCTGCTGGGTGTCGTAACGGGGCATGGGGTTGCCGTCGATGAAGCCGCGGCCCGCCTCCGAATAGGGAATGTCGCCGTAGATGTCGGTCAGCAGCGACAGCAGGTAGACCTTGTAGATGCTGACCGCCGCGTGGATGTTCGTCTTCTCGGGGTCGCCGGCGCTGCGGTACTCGGCATCGACGATGTTCTTGACGGCAATCGGATAGAGCCGGGTCCAGACCTTGCCCATGTCGGCATCCGAGAGCATGTGGCGCCCGCCGTAATTGGTCGTATTCCAGCAGCCCATCGTCTGCTGCGTGAAGGCGTAGAGGTAGCTGCGGAACGTTTCGGTCAGGTCAAGGTCACCGTAGGTCTGCAACTGGGCCGTGGTGAGCTGGGCGTTGGGGTCGATCGTGGTAGCCTTCGACGGGTCGGAGTTGATCTCCTCCATGTATTCGTCGCTGCAGGCTGCAAAGCAGAGCAGGCTGAGCCCCGAAAGAAGTAAGGTGTGAATGCTGTATCGTTTCATGGTTGTGTTTACGGGTGAAGTTAGAACTTGACGTTGAGATTGAAGCCGAAGCTTTTGCGCGAAGGCAACGATCCGTACTCCAGACCCATGCCCGTGGTGTTGTTGTAGTTCGAGTCGGGGTCGATGTTGGGAATGTTCTTCCAGACGATGAAGGGGTTGCGGGCCACGAACGAAACGGTCAGGCTCTTCAGCACGCCGCGTGTCCACGAGGTCGGAACCTGATAACTCAGCGTCAGCTCGCGGCACTTCACGTAGGAGTTGTCGTAAATGAACATCGACGGGGCGTTGCGGCAGACGCTGAACCAGTAGTCCTCGGGGTTGATGTAGATGTCGTTCGGACGGTAGGTGCCGTCGCCGTTGTCGATGACGCCCGGGGCGACGAATCCGCCCGTCGGGGCCCACTGGTCACCCTTCGGAATGCCGGCGGCCTGACGGTCCTGCTCCGAACGGTACCATGCCTCGCGGCCCTTGAGCGTTTCGGGACTCTTGCCCGACTCGTAGGCGGCGCGTGCCGACATCGAGTAGAGGTCGGCGCCGACCTTGACGTCGAAAATCGCCGAAAGGGTGAGCTTCTTGTAGGTGAAGGTCGTCACGACACCGCCGGTCCAGTCCCACGACGCGTTGCCCAGCACATGGTTGTCGCGGTCGTACTGCGGAAGTCCCGTCTTGGGGTCTATCAGCACGTCGCCGTTCTCGTTGCGCAGGAAGTCGGGGCCCAGCAGCGAACCGTAGTTCTCACCCACCTTGGCGGCAACCTGCACATCCAGCCAGGCGGCCTTTTCGAGCTCGAACATGTCGGTGCCCTCCACCAGCGACAGCACCTTGTTGTTGTTCTTCGAGAAGTTCAGGTTCAGGTCCCACGAGAAATCGCCGACCTGCACGGGGCGGGTGTTGAGGGCAATCTCGATACCGCGGTTCTCGATCTCACCCGCATTGATGAGCCGGTAGGGATACCCCGACGTGTCGGAGCTGGCCATGCTCATGATCTGATTGCGGCTGACCTGCGAATAGTAGGTAATGTCCAGCCCGATGCGGCTGTTGAGGAAGCGCAGCTCGAGACCGGCCTCGAACGAGTTGGTCATCGTCGGTTTGAGGTTCCTGTTGGGGACGGTGCCGTTGCTGATATATCCGATCGTATATCCCGGATAGGCGAACTTCGATTTGGTGTAGACGAGCCCCAGCTGGTAGGGATCGGTGTCGCTGCCCACCTGGGCCCACGAGATGCGCGCCTTGGCATAGGGCAGGGCCTTCTTGGCATTGATCAGTTCCGAGAAGATGAAGCTTCCCGACACCGACGGATAGACATAGACGTTGTTGCCCGTCGGGAGGGTCGACGACTGGTCGCCGCGGAGCGTCATGTCGAGGTAGAGCATGTGCTTCCACCCGAAGTTAACCGCACCGAAGACCGAGTTGATCTGCTTGCGGTAACTGTTCTCCTCGACGCTGATTTCGTTGAAGCTCATCAGGGCGACCACGTCGCGTATCTTCATGTCCTGGGCCGTCGTGACCGTCGTCTTGTTGTCCACCTTGTAGAAGTTGGCACCGAGGGTGGCGTTCAGGTCGAAATCACCCCACGAATTGTTGTAGAGGGCCAGGAACTCGAAGTTGTACATCCGGTTGTCGAATTTGCTGCGCTGGAAGTATCCCGCCTCGTATCCCGGGGTCGTGGGAGCCTTGAAGTCCTCGAACTCGAACCAGTTGAACTCGGTGCCGAGCGTACCCTGGAGCTTGACGTGCTTGCCGATGTTCCAGACGGCCTTGCCGTTCAGACGGAAGGAGTCCTTGCCCGAATTGTTGGAGTTCTTGTAGATGTCCCAGTAGGGGTTGACGTTGTAGGGGTCCATGCCGTTCCAGTTGGCATATTCGCCGTTGGCATCCTCGTAGTTCCGCAGCCACGCCTGGTCGTAGGTCGTGGCAAGGGTCATGAGGTTCTTGCCGATGTTGGCCTTGCTGTCGCCCAGCGCCGGACGGTTCTTCACGTCTTCGCGCGTATAGGTGACGCCGAAATCCAGGTCGACCTTCGAAATCGAGGTGTTTGTCCGCAGGTTGAAGGTGTTGCGGGACATGTCGGTGTTGGGGACGATGTCCCGGTTGCTCAGGTTCGTATAGGTGAACCGCACGCCGGTCTTGTTGCTCGTGGCGCCGATGATGACGCTGTTCGTGGCGGTCAGGCCCGTGCGGAAGAAGCCCGACGTGTTGTCGGGGCGGATCAGATAGGGACGCTCGACGCCGTCGAAATAACGAAGCATGTTGCTGCCGTCGGCCTTCGGACCCCAGCTCTTGTTGGTGTTCGATACGGCGTCGTAGGTGTAGGTGCCGTTGCTGCCCATGCCGTAGATCTGCTGCACGTCGTCCCATTTGGCCAGCTGCGTGTCGACGGTAAGCGTGCCGTTGTACTCCAGGCTGAAGTGCTCCTTGGCATTGGCCCGCTTCGTCGTGATGAGGATGACGCCGTGGCTGGCCCGGCTGCCGTAGAGCGCCGAGGCCGCGGGACCCTTCAGTACCGACATGCTCTCGATATCGTCGGGGTTGATGCTCGAGATGCCGTCGCCGAGGTCGTATCCGCCGTAGGTGCCGGCGCTGCCGTAGTTCGTATTGTCGAGAGGCACGCCGTCAACGACGTAGAGCGGCTGGTTGTTGCCGGTCATTTCGGTGCTGCCTCGCAGAATCACGCGCGTGGAGCCCGACGGGCCGCCGGCCGTCTGGCTGACCACCAGACCCGGGACACGTCCGGCCAGCGAGTTGATGACGTTGGTCTCCTTGGCCTTGGTGAGCACCTCGCCCTTGACCTCGTCGACACCGTATCCGAGGGCTTTGCGCTCGCGCTTGATTCCGAGGGCCGTTACGACGACCTCGTTGAGCACCTGGCTGTCCTCGTCGAGCGTGATTTCGAGGTAGGTGCGGTTGCCCACGGGGATTTCGGCCGTTTTGTAGCCCAGATAGCTGACCGTGATTGTCGCCCCGGGGTTGGTCTGAAGCTGAAACTCGCCGACGGCATCGGTGGCCGTGCCGTTGGTGGTTCCCTTTTCAATCACGCTGGCTCCGATGACGGGACCGTTGCCATCCTTGACGATGCCCCTGACCGTGACCGCCTGTTCCGGACCGGCAGGCTGTGCGAATGCGGCATTCGCATCGTTGTTTGCCGCAAGGCCGCTTCGGTGTCCTCCGGCGAGCGTGAGGAGTGCGGTCAATGCCAGCAAAACGCATTTGTAGAATTTGTCCATAGATGATAGTTTTAGATTAGTGTTAACCCCTTGTGCGGGATTTGTCAATACAAAATTCCCCATAAACGGGCAATCGGCGGTTTGATAGCGTCCGTATTAGGTTTGAAACCGTGCGTTTTTGCGGAAGCCTTCCGGCCGGAATGACGATTTTCTGGACACTTTTTTTATTTTTGTGAAAACGATGGACGACATGATACGACGGATCGGTTTGATGCTGATGGCGGGGATTGCCCTGTGTGCGGGCCCTCTCCCGACGGCTGCGGCCGCGGATGCGACCCGGTATGGCTATACCGCTAAATATATGGGGGTGCCCGAGGGGTTGAGCAGCCAGCGGGCCTACAAGGTCTGCTGCGATGCGGACGGGGCGATGTGGATTGCGACCCTCGACGGCATAGACCGCTGGAACGGCCGGACAATGAAGCATTATGGCCTGGAGAGCGCCATGAAGTTCTCGGACGCCTCGGGCCGGACGACCTCGCTGGTGTTCGATGCGCGGCAACGGCTGCATGCCTATGACAATGCGGGGCGGATTTACCGGTTCGATGCGATGGGCGACCGTTTCGAACCGCTCGTCTTCCTTGCCGACTATGCGGGCGAGGGGCTGACGGTGAACTGTCTCTGCATCGACAGCCGCTCGATGCTGTGGGTCGGCATGAGCGACGGGGTCTGCTGCTTCGATCCGCAGAAGAAGACGTTGCAGTGGATCGAACGGGGGGCTTTCGTGACGGATATTCTCGAACTGCCTCAGGGCCTTGCGGTCGCGTCGACCCGGGGCGTGCGGCTCTTTACGTGCGACGGCCGCGAACTGCACCACTTTTGCCCGGCGGACTACGTGCAGAGCCTCTGTATGACGCCCGACGGCAAGCTGCTGCTGGCGGGGACCTTCAGCCGGGGAGTACGCGTGATCGACCTGATTGCCTGCGAGGTCCGGCAGATTCCGCAACTCGACGGCCTGCCCCACACTCCGGTCCGGACGATGGTGGCGCAGGATGCGTCGACGCTCCTCGTCGGGTTCGACGGCGACGGGGTTTACGCGCTCGATCTGCGAAACTGGCAGACCGCCCCGCAGTTCACCAAGTCGAACGGGCTGCTCAATGCAATGGGGGTCTACTCCATCTGTCTGGATCATGAACAGAACGTCTGGGTGGCGACCTACACGGGCGGCGTGGCGATGCTCGAGCCCGAGGAGTACCCCGTGGCGCTCTACCGGCACCGGGCCGGCGATACGGCGGGACTGGCCGACAGCAACGTCAATTCGCTCGCCGAGGTGCGGCGTGGCGAGCTGTGGGTTGCCACGGACGACGGCGTGAGCATCCTCGACCTCGGCACGGGAGCCTGGAGGCAGATTCTCACGGGATGCGTCTGCCTCGACATCGCGTGCGATTCGTCGCGCGACCTGGTGGCCGTCGCCACCTATGGAAACGGAGTCTACGTTTACGATACGCAGCGGCGGCAGCGCGCATACTACCATACCGAGAATACCCCTTTGCAGTCGAACTACCTCCCGGCGCTCGAGTACGATGCGGACGGGAACCTGTGGGTGGCGCAGCTCGATGACCGGACGATGATTCTTGACCGGGGAACCGGCCGCTGGCGGGCGCTCGAGGTGCAGAAGGTGCGGAGCCTGTGCGAGTGCGGGGATTCGACAATCGTGGCCGGCATGGTGGACGGCGTGGCGGTCGTCGCCCGGGAGAGCGGGACAGTCCGGCGGCTGTTCGATGCGACGGCGCTGGCCGGACGCGATGTCAACACCTTCGTGCAGGCGGTGACGCCGAAGGAGGACGGGCGGGTCTGGCTGGGAACCGACGGCGGCGGGCTCTGCCTGCTGGATTTGCGGGACGGCTCCTACCGGCAGCTGACAACCGAGAACCGGTTGCCGTCGAACCGTGTCTCGGGGCTGGTCACGGACCGCAACGGCAACCTCTGGATCGGAACGGACCACGGCCTGTCGTGCCTGGCTGCCGACAGCGATTCGCTGATTTACGACCTCAATTACCGGCAGATTCTGCGTCGGAGCTTCAACCGCTCGGCGGCCGCGCTGCTTTCCGACGGCCGAATCGCGATGGGCAGCACCTCGGGGCTGCTGATCTTCTACCCGCATGTCTCGCAGGGCGTGCACAGCCCCCACGAGCTGCGGCTGACCGACTTCCGCGTGGACAACCTCGACGAGGCGGAGAGCCGGAAGCGGCGGGCCGGATGGAACCGGATGCTGCGCGAGGGAAGAATCGAACTGGGGCATCGGCACAATTCCTTTTCGATGATGCTGGAGAGCATCTGTTACCGCTATGGCGACGACCTGGCCTACCGGTATTGTCTGGAGGGCTTCGACCGGACGTGGAGCCCGTTGAGCCGCGACGTCGTCGTGCAATACAAGAACCTGCAACCCGGGAGCTACCTTTTCCGCGTCCGGTCGTACAGCCTCAACAGCGGAACGACCCTCGATGAAAGGAGCGTGGAGATTGTCATCGGCCATCCCTGGTGGTGGAGCTGGTGGGCGTGGGCCATCTACGGCGTGCTTGCCGTGACGGCGGTCTGCGCCCTGTGGCGCTACAAGCACCGCAAACTGCAACTGCGCTACATGAATGACAAAATGGCCTTTTTCGTGAGCATCGCCCACGACATACGCACACCGCTTACGCTGGTCAAGGCGCCGTTGGACCTGCTTGATGCCGACTGCAGCCTCGGTCCCGAGACCCGGCAGCAGGTCGACCTCGCCCGCCTGAATCTGCACAGGCTGCTCGACATGCTGTCGCAGCTCTTCGAGTTCGAACGCATGGAACACATGCGGCAGCAGCCCCATTGCGGGCCCGTGTCGCTGAACGATGCGGTCGGGGAACTCGTGACGGCCTTCGTGCCGCTGTGCCAGCACGAGGGAATCGACCTGCGTGTCGGGGAGATTCCCGAGGGGCTCTGTGTCGAGGCGGACGTGCGGCTGCTGAACCGGATACTGAATAATCTGCTTTCGAATGCGGTCAAGTACACCCCGGAGGGCGGATGGGTGAGCATCCGGGCCGAAGAGACCCGGCAGACGGTCTGCATCAGCGTGTCGGACAATGGAATCGGCATTCCCGAAAAGGAGCAGCGCCGGCTCTTTACGAGTTTCTTCCGCGCCCGCAACGCTATCAACTCGCAGGCGCCCGGAACCGGGCTGGGCCTCTCGCAGGCAAAGCGGTTTGCGCTGCTGCTGGGCGGCGACATCACCTTCAGGTCCGAAGAGGGAAAGGGTTCGACCTTCATGCTGACCCTGCGGCGGAGCGAACTCCCGCAGCTCCCGGTCGGGAACAGCGCGGCATCGGACGAAAATCCCGGGGAGGACCCCGCCTCGTCCTCGCGTGACACGATTCTGGTGGTCGACGACAACGACGAGCTGCGCCGTTTCCTGCATGACATCTTCTCGCCCGAATACCGGGTCGTGCTCCGCAGCGATGCGGCTTCGGCGCTCAGCTACCTCGAAACGGAGTATCCGAGCATCATCATCTCGGACGTCATGATGATTGGCATGCAGGGGGATGAGATGTGCCGGTTGATCAAGAACAACCCCGTGACGGCAGGTATCCCCGTGCTGCTGCTGACGGCCAAGGCCAACAACCGGGCAATGGTCGAGGGACTGGAGATGGGGGCCGACGATTACATTGCCAAGCCGTTCGACGTGGCGGTCCTGAAGGCCCGGGTCCACACCCATATCGCCAACCGGCACCGCCTGCACGAGTATTACGGCAAGATTGCCCTGCAGCGCGAGGGCGTGCCGCACGATGCGGGGGTTCAGCCCAACGAGGCGGACTGCGATTTCGTGAAGCGGGCCCGGCAGATTGTCGAGTCGCATCTGGCGGACACGGAGTTCGATATCGAGCATCTGTGTCGTGAAATGGCCATGTGCCGGACGCTCTTCTACGAACGACTGAAGACGCTCATGGGGCAGACCCCGCAGGAGTTCATCCGGATGATCCGGCTGGACCATGCCGAGATGCTGCTCTCGCGGGGCGAGCCGGTGATCGACGTGGCCGTCAAGACGGGATTCGCCAACGTAAAGTATTTCAGTACGGTGTTCAAGAAGCATTACGGTGTCCCGCCGAGCCGCTACCATGCGAAATGATAGGGAACAAACCTGCGGCGCGAGCAATCAAACCCGGTCGGAGCAATCGGTCGCTATCTTTGCGACATATTGATACTGACCTATGATACGGATTTTACTGAAAACAATCTTTCTGTTCATGCCGGGGATGATCTGGGGCAGCTGCTCGTCCGGCGAAAAAGCGGAAACGGCTGCGGGGCTGACCCTGCAGCGGGTGACGACCTACACGCTGGCGGCGTCCGGCGGCGAGGTCGGCATTACGTGCAGTTCCGCCCTGCCCGTCACGGCCCGGAGCAATCAGTCGTGGCTGACGCTCACGGATCAGACGCAGCAGGGGAACACCCGGACCTTTACGTTCGGCGCCGCAGCCAACGGGGGCGCGGCCCGCGAGGCGACCGTTACCCTGACGTCGGGTTCCGAGGAGCTCTCGGTGACCGTCAGCCAGCAGCGCCGTTACGATCAGCCGTCGCTGCCGTCGAACGATGCCACACGCCTGGCCGTCGCGTTGTCTCCGGGGTGGAATCTTGGCAATCAGCTGGATGCGCACAACAACGGCGTGGCCAGCGAAACGGCCTGGGGCAACATGGCGGCTACGCAGACCCTTTTCAACCAGCTCAAGCGTCAGGGTTTCAAATCGGTGCGCATTCCGGTGACGTGGCTCGGCAAGACGGGTGACGCGCCCGACTACGTGCTCGACGGGAAGTGGCTGGACCGGGTCGAGCAGGTGGTCGGATATGCCGGCAAATGCGGCATGAACGCCATTATCAACATCCACCACGACGGATACGGCAGCCAGTATTGGTTGAACATCAAGCGTGCCGCGACCGATGCCGCCTACAACGAGGAGGTCAAGGCGCGGTTGGGTGCCGTCTGGCGGCAGATCGCCGAGCGTTTCATCGAGACGGACGATTTCCTGATTTTCGAGCTGCTGAACGAAATCCAGGATGGCGGATGGGGTAACGGCGAGAACCGCAACGACGGCGGGAAGCAGTATGCCGTATTGAACGAGTGGAACCAGCTGGCGGTCGATGTGGTGCGTGCGACGGGAGGTAAAAACGCCACGCGATACCTGGCGGTTGCCGGATACAGCGCCAACCCCGAGTTGACGATGGCCCACCTGGAACTGCCCGACGATCCGGCGGAGGGACGCCTGCTGGTCTCGGTGCACAGTTATGACCCTGCGGAGTTTGCACTCAATGCCCGGTATTCCGAATGGGGCCATACGGGCGACCCGGCCAAAAAGGCGTCGTGGGGCGATGAGGAGTTTATCCGCGGCATGTGTGCCGATCTGTATGAGAAGTATGTGTCGAAGAATATTCCCGTCTATTTCGGTGAGTTCGGATGCGTGCACCGGGCACAGCCGCGGGCCGAGAGTTTCCGCAAATACTACCTCGAATATTTCTGCAAGGCGGCCCGCACATATGGCATTGCGGTGTTCTACTGGGACAACGGCAATGCGGGCACGGGAGAGGAGTGCTTTGGCCTGTTTAACCATTCGACCGGCGAGTTCCTCAACAACGGAGAGGAGATTGTCGACACGATGGTAAAGGGCTATTGCACCGACGACGAGTCATACACGCTGGAAACCGTGTATGATAACGCACCGGAATAGTCGGTAGCAATTCCAAGTGCGGCGGATGCCCATCCGCACCGCGCATGGGTTGTCTCGGTTTCGCGGATCTTCATGCAGGGATAGGATATTTGATAGAGGGCGGAAATAGCCCGAAGGCATGAACCGCGCATCCCGACCGGTCGGGCCGCGATGCATGTGGAGACAGTTATGGTTGGCCGCTGGAAGGGGAGGCTTGTTGCCGATCCTTCCGCGGCCTTCCCGTATATCTGCATCAAAAAGAAAGAATCTGCTAATATGATGCCCTTTGTTCTCCGTTATCAGTTGAATATTTTATGTCGTATTGTTCGAGGACTTGCAACGTGTTGTTCGAGGATTTGCAACGTGCCGAACAACTCCTGCGCAACCTCAAATGATTGAGGCTGCCGATGAATTTGTGGATGAATTTCAGCTAAACAGGATATTCTACCATTGGAGCAGATCAGTCCCTTCAAAAAAATGGTAGCCGGACACCTCTTATGCGTAAACCACCATCTTCCCGACTCTTCATCTACTGTTTTTTCATTGATAAATGGCTCGTGTTGCCGATGCCAGTCAACAAAAGCGCGTATCCATAGCTGTGCCTCATCATGTGTTTGTACTCCATTTAACAAGTGCACCAGTTCGAGCAGTTCCTGTGCCGCTACGGTCTGTGGTTTGCGTGTAATCCACGTCTCTATCTCTCGCGCCACATGTACCGTACAACGCTGTAGAATCGCCTCCGGACACACTTCCCGCACGGCTTTTATGATGTTCGGAGCTCCATCACATGTGACACTCTCAATTTGAATGCCGACATCGTGGATAGCCTTTAGGTCTGCTTTCAGATCCCGCAGTGTTTCACTCCTGGTTATGCGATAGAGGAGGGTCATCTTGATGTTGTGATCCCGATATACAACCAGACAAATCTTATTTGAGAAGTAGGTGCCGTCGATCAGAAGATTGACCTTCTCGCGTCGCTGTATCTGCCATAAAGGACACTGGGGCAAGAGCCGATAGAAGTATCTTTTTAGGCTGCGTTCGCTGTATCCGCTCTCACTCGCAAGGTCACATATACGCTGTTTGCCGCGAACCCAACGCGCGAACCATATAAACTTGTTTTTATCGGAAATCCAAACTCGACGATCCGTAAAAGAGCTGCCACAATTCTTACAATAATAGCGGGTGTATCCGCTTCGAGTACCCCATTTTATTGTCTCAAAAAAGCCGCAATGAGGACATCGTATTTTTCGTTTTTTTGACATAAAAATAGAGATTAGTAGAAACCGGTTTCTACTAATCTCTGTTTTATCCTTATAACTGCCAAATATTAGGTAGGTTACATTTTATATCACCAACCATTTTTGGCATCGTTACCATACATCCGCCCACAGTTCTCACCGCAGCCACACGTCCGCGGCATCCCGACGCGGCATCCAACCGCTACATCCGCCGCGGCACTCCGCCGCAGCCGCTATTCGTAAAGCAGGTAGCGCGTCCGCAGCGTGCGGTAGCGCACAAGGTCATCGGTCCAGCGGGCACGAATTTCCTCCTCCGAAGCCCCCGCGAGAATCATCTCCCGCACGTAGCCCACGCCGATCAGCTTCTCGAACATCGGCGTGAAGAAGCGCTCGCCCATCCCCAGGTTGCGGCAGGCGGCGATCAGCCACCCAAGCGACAGCCCCATGCCGCGCGCCTCCTCCAGCGGCATCGTGCTCAGATCCTCGCCGCGGCACTCCTCGCCCTCGAGCGGCGGATGCTTGGCCCCGGCCGTCGGGCGGGGCGTGAAACGGGCTGTCCAGGCCGCGCCGCGGAGCGCCGGATGGCCGTAACACTCGAACGGGCGGTCCGTGCCGCGCCCCACGCTCACGGGCGTCCCCTCGAAGAGGCAGAGCGACGGGTAGAGGTAGACGGCGCGCTGCGTCGGCAGGTTGGGCGACGGCGCCACGGGCAGCAGGTATTCGTCGGCATGGGCATAGTTGCGGCACGCGACGACCGTCAGCCGGCACGGGGCGCACCACCCCTCACCGACGGCCATGCGGGCGATCTCGCCCATCGTCAGCCCGTGCAGCACGGGGATCGGCAGCGCCCCGACACCCGAGGCGTAGCGCATGTCGAGCAGCGGGCCGTCGATCTTCTCGCCGTGGGGGTTCGGGCGGTCCAGCACGATGACCTCGTGGCCGTAGTCGGCGCAGGCCTCCATCATGCGCAGCATGGCGATATAGTAGGTGTAGAAGCGCAGCCCGACATCCTGCATGTCGACCACCAGCACGTCGAACGACCGCATCGCCTCATCCGAGGGGCGGCGCGTGTTGCCGTCGTAAAGCGAACGGATCGGAATGCCCGTGCGTGCATCGACCGAACTGGAGACATGCTCGCCGGCATCGGCCGTGCCGCGGAATCCGTGCTCGGGCGAGAAGATCGCCCCGACGTCGAAGCCCCGCGCGTGGAGCAGGTCGACCAGGTGGACCCGCCCCGCGGCATCGGTCGCGACGGGCCGACCCGCACGGTCCACGACGCCGGGCAGCTCCGCCACGGAGGTGTGGTTGGCCAGCACGGCGACGCGCCGCCCGGCCAGCAGCGGGAAATAGCGGGCCGTGTCGGTCATGCCGACCAGCACGGGGGTGCGGGCCGCGACATCGAGCGCCGCCAGCACGCAACAGATCAGAAGCAGTCGTTTCATAAGGCAGGGATAATGATACAAAGATAGGATTTTCCGCCGGATTCGGGCAGGCAGTTATGTATTTCGGGCGAAATCCGCATCTTAAGGAAAAACCCACCGCCATGCTATCACTCATCAGAAAGAGTCTGCCGGCACTCTGCCTGCTGCTCACCGCAACCGGAGCCCACGGCCAGCTCCCGGAGGAGGAAAAGCGCCGTATCGGGGAGTTAACGGCCCGATTTGCCGAGGCGCTTCAGACGCCGGACGAACGCCTGCTCGACGCCTTCTTCGAGCGCTGGCAGCAGCAGGAGCTGACAATCGGTGCCGGGGAGCCGCTCATCGACACCCTCTACCGGCTGGCCACCGACACCGTCACCCTGAAGCGGCTCGGGATCGGGAAAATCATCCCGCGGCCCCGGTCCCGCTACGACATCCTGCCACAGACGAAATACTGCATCCTTCCCGATACGCTGCAACTGACCGACATCCACAGGATCGACCAGGACCGGATGACCCTTGCCGACCGGCTCGACACCCTGCCCGACGGGCGGATGGTGTGCATCAACAGCAGACAATACCCGGTATCCGGAATCGCCTTTTTCCCGCGTTCCCGGCATCCGGAGCGGACACGCTACCTGACACGGGTCTACCAACACGCCGTCATGGATGCGATCGACTCGGTGTGGGCCCTGACCTGTCAGAAAGCCTACAGCGGGGTGACAGGGGGAAAAGGTGAGGAGCTGCTGCGTCGGTTGGACGAGCGGATCTCCGGGCTGATTCCATACGATTCATACAACTGGTATCTCGAATACTATCCGGAGGCCTGCGTCCAGTATATCGCCGTGAACGAAAGCCGCAGCAGGGCCGCCGCGGGAATCATCCTGCAAAGCACGATATACAGCGGCCGCTACAAGACCTTCCGGGTGGACCTTGCGCCCGACGGCAACGGAGCGTGGCACGCCGTGCGGCTGGTCTTCACGGGCGAGCTCTACATACACATCGACTTTTTCTGACCGGCCCGCACCCGCCGCACCGACCGCACCCGTCCGGCCACCGCATGAGAAGGCCCTTCTTCCGGAGCAACCGGAGAAGGGCCCAATCCCATACACGATATCACGGCAACGCACCGCAAAGGACCGTTTCGGGGAGCCTGCGCTCCGACAAAAAAGTTCCGCGAAGCACCCCGGGCAGTCAGGCCGCTACGCCTGCCCGCCGAACTCCATCAGGTAGGCCTTGATGAAGGCATCCAGATCGCCGTCCATCACCGCCTCGACATTCGAGGTCTGCACGCCCGTGCGGTGGTCCTTCACGCGGCGGTCATCGAAGACGTAGGAGCGGATCTGCGAGCCCCACTCGATCTTCTTCTTCGAGGCTTCGAGCGCCTGCTGCGTCGCCATGCGCTTGTCCAGCTCGCGCTGGTAGAGCTTCGAGCGCAGGATGCGCATCGCATTCTCGCGGTTCATCAGCTGCGAGCGCGTCTCCATGTTCTCGATCAGGAACTCCACGGGTTCGCCCGTGTCGGGGTCCTTGCCGTGGTAGCGCAGCCGCACGGCCGTCTCGACCTTGTTGACGTTCTGGCCGCCGGCACCCGACGAACGGAAGGTGTCCCACTCGATGTCCGCCGGGTTGATCGTGATCTCGATCGTGTCGTCCACGGCCGGCGAGACGAAAACCGACGCGAAGGTCGTCTGCCGCTTGTTGTTGGCGTTGAAGGGCGACAGGCGCACCATGCGGTGCACGCCGTTTTCGCTCTTGAGGTACCCGTAGGCGTAGTCGCCCTCGAACTCGATCGTGCAGGACTTCACGCCCACCTCGTCGCCCGCCTGGTAGTCGAGCGTCTTGACCTTGTAGCCGTGGGCCTCGCCCCAGCGCGTATACATGCGCAGCAGCATCGACGCCCAGTCGAGCGCCTCGGTGCCGCCGGCTCCGGCGTTGATGTCCATGATGGCGCCCAGCTTGTCCTCGTCGCGCCGCAGCATGTTGCGCATCTCGAGCTTCTCGATGCGCTCCAGCGTCCGGGCATACTGCTCGTCCAGCTCGGCCTCGCTCACCACGCCCTCCTTCACGAAGTCGGGCATCAGCTGCAGGTCCTCGACCTCGCGGCGCACGGCGTCGTAATCCTCAACCCACGCCTTGATCGCGGCCACCTTGCGCAGCTGCTCGCGCGCCGCGGCCGGATCGTCCCAGAAGTTCGGCTCCTGGGTCTTCTCCTCCTCGTTGCGCAGGTCGATGCGCTTCTGCTCGATGTTCAGGCAGCGCTCCAGCGCCTCGCGGCGCGTCTCCATCTCCTTGATCTGTTCCGTAAGTACCATATATATTCTCGTCGTCGTCAGAATGTCATCTTCAGTTTCCGTGCCGCGAACTGGAGGATGAAGTCCGCCGTCGCCTCGTCGCCCAGCGCCGAGGTGTTCACGCACAGATGGTAGGTCGCCGCGGCGCCCCAGGTCCGCAGGCTGTAGTAGTTGTAGTAGTCGGCGCGGCTGGCGTCGCCCCGCTCCATCATCGTGCGGGCCTCCTCCTCCGTGCAGCCCGTCCGCGTGCAGATGCGCCGCACGCGGTCGTCGTCATCGGCCGTGATGAAGACGTTGACCGCCCGCGGATGGTCGCGCAGGATGTAGTCCGCACAGCGCCCCACGAAGATGCACGACTCGCGCGAGGCGAGGTCGCGGATCACGTCGCTCTGCACCTTGAAGAGGGCGTCGTTCGACAGCACGTTGTTCACGCTGCTCATGTCGGCGCCGAAGGGCGAGCGCAGGTAGGCGATCATCGTCGCGAAGACGCCGCGCCCCTGCTTCTCGTCGACCTTCTCGAAGCACGCGGGGCAGAGGCCGCTCTGCTTGGCGGCCAGCGTCAGCAGCTCCTTGTCGTAGAGGCGGATGCCCAGCCGGCGGGAGATGATCTCGCCGACGGCGCGGCCGCCGCTGCCCAGCTGGCGGCCGATGTTTATCACGAACAGCTCTTTCATAACACAGCAGGTTTGTCGGCCGCGGAGCGGGCCGAGAGTTCGGCCCGGAATTTCCGCAGCTGGTGTGTCAGCATGAAGAAGGCCACGACCGTAGCGAGGAAGTCCGAGAGCGGCATGGCGCACCAGACGCCCCAGCTGCCGTCCCACGGCGTCGAGACCTCGAAGAAGCGGGGCAGGAAGAGCAGCCCCGGCATGAGGAAGAGCAGCTGGCGCGAGAGCGACATGAAGATCGCCTTGCCGGCCATGCCGATGCTCTGGAAGAAGTTGGTCGCCACCATCTGGAATCCGATGATCGGGAAGAAGATGAAGACGATGCGCATGCCCTCGACCGAGAGGCGGATCAGCTCCTCGTCCGAAGTGAAGAGCGAGACGGCCAGCCGCGGCGCAAACTCCCCGACGAGGAATCCCGCCGTCGTGATGCCCACCGCGCAGACGATCGTCAGTTTGAGCACCCGCAGCACGCGGTCGTACTGCCGCGCACCGAAGTTGTAGCCCGCAATGGGCTGCATGCCCTGGTTGACGCCCATGACGATCATCACGAAGACGAAGGCCAGGCGGTTCACGATGCCGTAGGCGCCGATCATCAGGTCGCCGCCGTAGGTCTTCAGCCCCTTGTTGATGAGGATGACGATGAAGCAGGCCGTGAGGTTCATCAGGAAGGGCGACATGCCGATGGCCAGCACGTCGCGCACGATGCGGCGGCGCAGGCGGTAGATGCCGCGCCGGAAGTGGATCAGCTCCGAACGGTCCGAAAGCAGGCGGAACTGCCAGACGAGCGAGATGATCTGCGCCAGCACCGTGGCGATGGCCGCGCCGCGGATGCCCCAGCCGAAGCCGTAGATGAAGATCGGGTCGAGGACCGTATTGATGACCACGGTGTTGATCGTCGCGTACATCGCCTTGCGCGGATGGCCCGAGGCGCGCAGCACGGAGTTCAGACCGAGGTACATGTGCGTGATGACGTTGCCCAGCAGGATGACGGTCATGTATTCGCGGGCATAGCCGATCGTGGCATCGCTCGCCCCGAAGAAGTAGAGGATCGGGTCGAGGAAAAGCAGCGCCACCAGTCCGAAGCCCACGCCCAGCAGCAGGTTGAGCATCACGACGTTGCCCAGCACGCGCTGCGCCGTGGCGTAGTCGCGCTGCCCGAGCCGCATGGAGATGAGCGTCGCGGCGCCCACGCCCACGAGCGAGCCGAACGCCGCGGCGAGGTTCATCATCGGGAAGGTCAGCGCCAGGCCCGAGATGGCCAGCGGACCCACACCGTGGCCGATGAAGATGCTGTCGACCATGTTGTAGAGCGACGAGGCCGTCATGGCGACCACCGCCGGCACGGCATACTGCATGAGCAACTTGCGGATACGCTCGGTCCCGAGCTCCATTGCCGCCGATTTGGGTTGTGTAGTCGACATAAATGTTCTGTTTTTTCTTTACCGCGGCACTGCGCGGTCGAGCTTTCCAAACCACTCCCGGTAAAGTTCCGGATCGGTGGAAATACCCAACTCCTCGGTACTGAACGAGGAGGTTTCGTCCGAGTACCACTGTCGCAAAACGTAGATAATGAGAGTCACCTCCGAGGTCAGTCCGGCCGGTGCGACCCGGAAACTCATCCGGCGGATCTCCCCGGCAACCGGAATCATCGAAGCGATCTCGACAGGCAGCACCTGCCGGGCCACGACGATTCCCGAAGCCCTGTCCGCACTCTCGATCAGGCACCCCTCAGCAAGGAGCAGATCGACCAGCAGCGCATAACACTCCTCCGCACCGACCGTCATCGGGTGCCGTGTCAGCGAAGCAATTTGCTGCGGATCGGGAGTCCCCTCCACGACCGATGTATGCTCACGCACCTGCAGGGCCGTCATGGGTGTACACCCGACCAGCGCCGTTGCGACAAACAGCATGCCCGGGCAGACGCATCTGCGGAAAAGAGCTGTCCAGATCATCCTAACGCCCCATTATTCGAGTTCCCAGTCCGATCCGTCCTTGCGGTCCTTGACGCGGATGCCTGCGGCGGAGAGCCCGTCGCGGATGCGGTCCGACGCGGCCCAGTCCTTCGCGGCGCGGGCCTTGAGGCGCTCGGCCAGAAGCATCTCCACGAGCGGCGTCACGTAGTCGCGCCCGGCGGCCGTTCCGGCGGCCTTCTCGTCCTTCAGGCCGAGGATGTCGAAGGCGTAGCGATGCACAATCGCACGCAGCGTCTCGAGGTCGGCCGCGGTGATCGTCTGCGTGCCGTCGGCCAGCTGGTTGATGTGGCGCACCCAGTCGAAGAGCGCCGAGATGACCATCGGCGAATTCAGGTCGTCGGCCATTGCCTCGGCGCAGCGGTGCTCCAGCTCGGCGGGATCGACCGTCGACTTGTCGGAGGGCTTGATGCGCCCGAGCGTCTCGATGCCCTTCATCAAGCGGTCGAGCCCCTTCTCGGCGGCCTGCAGGGCCTCGTTCGAGAAGTCGAGCGTCGAGCGGTAGTGGGCCTGCAGGACGAAGAAGCGGATCGTCATCGGCGAGTAGGCCTGCGCCAGCAGCTTGTGGCTGCCGGTGAAGAGCTCCTCGAGCGTGATGAAGTTGCCGAGCGACTTGCCCATCTTCTGGCCGTTGATCGTAATCATGTTGTTGTGCACCCAGTAGCGTGCCGAGTCGTGGCCGAGGGCCGCCGTCGACTGCGCGATCTCGCACTCGTGGTGCGGGAACATGAGGTCCATGCCGCCGCCGTGGATGTCGAACCGTTCGCCCAGGTAGCGCGTCGACATGGCCGAGCACTCCATGTGCCAGCCGGGGAAGCCGTCGCTCCAGGGCGAGGGCCAGCGCATGATGTGCTCGGGCGAGGCCTTCTTCCAGAGGGCGAAGTCGTAGGAGTGGCGCTTGTCGCCCTGGCCATCCAGCTCGCGCGTATTGGCGATGATGTCGTCGAGGTTGCGGCCCGAGAGGCAGCCGTAGTTGTACTTCGCGTTGTACTTCTCGACGTCGAAGTAGACCGAACCGTTCGAGACGTAGGCGAAGCCGTGGTCAAGAATATGCTGCACGAAGGCGATCTGCTCGATGATGTGGCCCGAGGCGCACGGCTCGATCGAGGGCGACTCGACGTTGAGCGCATCCATCGCCCGGTGGTAGCGCTCCGTGTAGTAGTGCGCCACCTCCATGGGTTCGAGCTGCTCGAGGCGCGCCTTCTTGGCAATCTTGTCCTCGCCCTCGTCGGCGTCGTGCTCGAGGTGTCCCACGTCGGTGATGTTGCGCACGTAGCGCACCTTGTAGCCCAGCGACTTGAGGTAGCGGAACAGCAGGTCGAAGGTCACGGCCGGGCGCGCATGGCCCAGATGGGGGTCGCCGTAGACCGTCGGGCCGCAGACGTACATCCCCACGCGCCCGGGGGTCAGGGGCTCGAACTCCTCCTTGCGGCGGGTGAGCGTATTGTAAAGCACGAGTTTCGTCTCCATAGTCATGATGGTTTTTCCTGCAAAATTAACAAATTTCATCGACATGCGTCCCATTTCGGGAAATAATCCTACCTTTGCCGCGCACAAAACCGCTGCGGCGGAGCCCGCCCGGGCTTCGGTCCACACCCGCAGCGGGGGAGAACGAAGCGCGGCGGCTGCCGCGCACCCCGCCCCGAGGCACGGCCCGCAGGCCGCACGAACCGGATGCCGACCGTCCGGTCCCGAACCAAACACGACACTTGCAACGATGACATTTCAGGAACTGAATCTGACGGAACCCCTGCTGCGGGCCGTCACGGAGAAGGGTTACCGGACCCCCACGCCGATCCAGCAGCAGGCCATACCGCCCGCCCTGGCGGGGCGCGACCTCCTGGGCTGTGCCCAGACCGGCACGGGCAAGACGGCGGCCTTCACGCTGCCGATCCTCCAGCATCTGGCCGCCGAGCCGGTCCGCGGCCGACGGCCCGTCCGGGCGCTGGTGCTTACGCCGACGCGCGAGCTGGCCATCCAGATCGACGACTGCTGCCGCGACTATGCACGCCACACGGCCGTGCGCCACGCCGTCATCTTCGGAGGCGTGAGCCAGCGCCCGCAGGTCGAGGAGCTCGCCCGCGGCGTCGACCTGCTCATCGCCACACCGGGACGCCTGCTCGACCTGATCGGGCAGGGCTTCATCTCGCTCGACGCCGTGCGCCACTTCGTCCTCGACGAGGCCGACCGCATGCTCGACATGGGCTTCATCCACGACATCCGCCGCATCCTGCCCCTGCTGCCCGCCCGGCGGCAGACGCTCCTCTTCTCGGCGACGATGCCTCCGGAGATCGAGCGGCTGGCCGCGACAATTCTGCACGATCCCGTGCACATCACCGTCACGCCCCCGGCCTCGGTCGTCGAGACCATCCGCCAGCAGGTTCTCTTCGTCGAGAAGGCCGACAAGCGCGAGCGGCTCACCGAGCTGCTGCACGAGCGCGGCGAGGAGTCCGTGCTGGTCTTCTCGCGCACGAAACACGGTGCCGACCGCATCGCCCGCCAACTCACACGGGCGGGCATCGAGGCGCGGGCGATCCACGGCGACAAGTCGCAGGGAGCGCGCGAACGGGCCCTGGGCGACTTCCGCACGGGGGCCTGCCGCGTGCTGATCGCCACCGACATTGCGGCGCGCGGCATCGACATCCGCGAGCTGCCGCTCGTGGTGAACTTCGACCTGCCGGAGGTGGCCGAGACCTACGTCCACCGCATCGGCCGCACGGGCCGCGCCGGATCGGCCGGCCAGGCCCTCTCGTTCTGCGCTCCGGAGGAACGCGAGCTGCTCGACGCCATCCTGAAGCTCACAGGCCTCATGCTCGCCGAACAGTCCGACGGCACCTTCCTGCTCGAAGCGCAGCCCGCCGCACCGGCCAAAGCGGCAAAGGCCTCCGGCCCGGCCAAAGCGGCGAAAAACGGCCGCGGCGGAAAGACTGCGGCCCCGGCCGCACACCCGCACACTATCCGCCCCGCCGCCGTGCGGACAGCAAAGGCTCCGGCAGCCGGCACGGCCGCCGACGCCAACCGTCCGGACCCCGCCGCCGGAAAAACGCAGAAACGCTCCGCCGGCAGGCACCCCGCAGACACCGACAGGCAGCCCGCCGCCGCGAAAGGCAACCGTCCCGCCCCCACCGCCGCAAGGCAGCCCAACCGCCCCGAAACCGCCGCCGCAAGGCGTCCGGACCGCGTCGTGGAACCGGCTGCCGCCGAATCGCCGGCGCAGGCCCCGCACCGCCGCCGTGCCCAACGCGGCGCAAGGCAATGAACGAAACGGCTCTCTTCGCGTCATTAACGGATAATAAGGATTGCATTTCCCCGTTAAATGATTAATTTTGCACGACAAACCGCGAATACACCGAAAAACATGACATTTTTCAAACGCTGGAACAACCTCGTCGGATGGGCCGTCTTCGCCGTGGCGGCGATCGTCTATCTGATGACCATGGAGCCGGTTTCGAGCCTCTGGGACTGCTCGGAATTCATCGCCACCTCCTACAAGCTCGAGGTCGGACACCCGCCCGGAGCTCCGCTCTTCATGATGCTGGCACGCCTGGCCACCCTTTTCGCCTTCGGCAACCCCGACTACGTGGGCATCGCCGTCAACGCGATGAACTCGCTGGCCAGCGCCTTCTGCATCCTCTTCCTCTTCTGGACGATCACCCACCTGGCACGCCGGCTCGTCACGCGCAACGGCGCCGAACTGACCCGGGCCAACACCTGGGCGATCCTCGGCGCAGGAGCCGTCGGCGCCCTGGCCTACACCTTCACCGACACCTTCTGGTTCTCGGCCATCGAGGGCGAGGTCTACGCCCTCTCGTCGATGTTCACGGCGCTGGTCGTATGGCTCATGCTCAAGTGGGAGGAGCAGGCCGACGAGCCCCATGCGTCGCGCTGGATCGTGCTGATCGCCTACCTGATGGGCCTCTCGATCGGCGTCCACATCCTCAACCTGCTGACCATCCCGGCGCTCGTCTTCATCTACTACTTCCGCAAGACACAGCAGGTAACCGCCAAAGGGGTTATCCTGGCCACACTCGCCGCCGGGGCGATCCTCGTCTTCGTCAACAACATCATCATCCCCTACACGGTCTACGCCGGGGCGATGGTCGACCTCTTCTTCGTCAACACGCTCGGACTGCCCGTCAACTCGGGTATGGTCGTCTTCTCGCTGGCGCTGATCCTCGGGCTGGGCTGGGGCGCCTGGTACTTCCACCGCAGGGGGCGCGTCGTGCTGAACCTCATCCTGCTGTCGACGACCATGGTGCTCGTCGGCTACTCCTCCTACGCCTCGGTGACGATCCGCGCCGCGGCCAACCCGCCGATGAACTCCAACAACCCCGACAACCCCTTCGCGCTGCTGTCGCTGCTCAACCGCGACCAGTACGGCGACCGCCCGCTGCTCTACGGACCCTACTACTCGGCGCCGATCGACGGCTTCCGACAGAAGCAGTCCTACTACCTCGACGAGGACGGCCGCTACAAGTCGGTTTCGACCATCTCGGGATACACCTACTCGCCGGAGTTCATGCACCTCTTCCCGCGCATGTGGAACCACGCCAAGAGCGAGAACGAATACATGCAGTGGGCCGCCTACCGCACCAAGACCGAGGTGCAGCGTGACGAGAACGGCGAGATCATCCGCGACGAGGCGGGTCGCCCGGTACGCGCCGAGGTGCTCGACTTCGGCCGCAAGCGGGTCTACGACACGGGCTACGGCGAGATGCGCACGGTCGTTGAACCGACCTTCGCCGAGAACCTCAACTTCTTCCTCAACTACCAGCTCTCGTACATGTACTGGCGCTACTTCCTGTGGAACTTCGTGGGGCGCCAAAGCGACATCCAGCCCTCGCGCGTGAAGATTTCGGACGGCAACTGGCTCTCGGGCATCAAGTGGATCGACGAGCGGGCCCTCGGCCCGCAGGAGGACCTGCCGCGCGAGATCGCCGAGAACAAGGGGCGCAACACCTACTACTTCCTCCCCTTCCTGCTGGGTCTGATCGGCCTCGTCTACCAACTCAACCGCGACCAGCGCAACTTCTCGATCGTCATGTGGCTCTTCATCATGACGGGCATCGCGCTGGTGGTCTACTTCAACACCTCGCCGGGCGAGCCGCGCGAACGCGACTACGTCTACGCCGGATCGTTCTACGCCTTCGCCATCTGGATCGGCTTCGGCGTGCTGGCCCTGCGCGACCTGTTCGCGTGGCTCACGCGCCGCAACACCGTCGCCACGGCGGCCGTCGCCACGCTCGTCGGCCTGGGCGTCCCGACGATCCTCGCCGCCCAGAACTGGGACGACCACGACCGCTCGCACCGCTACATGGCGCGCGACATCGGCTGGAACTACCTCATGTCGACGCTTCCGAACTCGATCATCCTCAACTACGGCGACAACGACACCTTCCCGCTGTGGAACAACCAGGAGGTCTACAACGTGCGGCCCGACGTGCGCATCATGAACACTTCGTACCTCGGCGGCGAGTGGTACATCGACGAGATGAAGACCCGGGCCAACGAGGCCGCCGGCGTCCCCTTCTCGCTGCCCAAAAGCAAGTACACCTTCGTCAACGACCTCGTGCCGATCTACGAGCGCACGGACCGCACGCTTGATATCAAAGAGGTGATCGACTTCGTGCGCAGCGAAGATCCCCGCTCGAAGGTGCGCCTCGACAACGGCACGCCCGAGGGTGAGCTGGCCGACTTCATCCCGACCAAGCGCATCGCCCTGCCCGTGAACAAGGAGAACGCCATCGCCTCGGGCATCGTGGCCGAGAAGGACCGCGACCTGATCGTCGATACGGTCTACCTCGAGCTCAAGCGCAACTCGCTGGACAAGAGCCAGCTGATGATTCTCGACATGCTGGCCAACTTCGACTGGAAGCGCCCGATCTACCTCACGCAGGTCTACATCATGCAGGACCTCGGGCTGCTCGACTACCTCCAGTTCGACGGCTACGCCTACCGCTTCGTGCCGATCCGCACCCCGGCGACCAACCCGTGGGAGATCGGCCGCATCGACCCGGACTATGCGGCGCCGCTGCTCAGGGATACCTTCCGCTACGGCAACCTGGCCGACCCGCGCGTCTACGCCGACTACTTCATCCAGTACAACCTGAGCGCCTCGCACGCCCGCGAAGCCTTTGCCCGCGTGGCGAAGGAGCTGCTGCGGCAGAACCGCGGCGAGGAGGCCGTCGAGCTGCTCGACCTCGGGCTGGAGCGGCTGCCGTCGAGCCAGATCCGCTTCACCGACGGCAACACCTTCCCCTTCCTCGAGGCCTACTACGCCGCCTCGGCGCTCGGCATCGAGGGGGCGGCCGAGAAGGGCGACGCCCTGATGCGGGAGTACACGCAGACGCTCATCGAATACATCGACTACTACCTGCGCTTCGACGGCGTGCTGGGAGACATGGTGACGCCGCTCTTCGACGAGAAGCTCGACCAGCTGGGCGACGCCTACTACCTGGCCGTCTATGCCGGACGCCGCGACGTGGTCGACGAGATCAACGACTTCTACCGCTCGCTGGGCATTCCCGAGGAGCACCTCGTGAACCTCGGCGACGGGCTCGAACCGCTCGACACGACGGCTGTCAAGTAGCCGGTCAGTCGCAATCCGCAACGGGCGGCGCAGGGAGGGGTAAGCCCGCACTCCTGCGCCGCCCGTTTTTCGTTCCGGTCCGCCCCCGCAGCGGCGGCCGATCCCCGAAAATGGGGATCGGTCCTCCGGCAAAACCCCGAAAAGCAGGTATTGCTCCGCCGCCGGCAAACCCCTTTCTTTGCAGCGAACCAACACCGAAAAAGTCATGACCGGAATTTTCTACGGGAGCACGACCGGAACGACCGAGCTCGTGGCCCGGAACATCGCCCGGGCGCTGGGCATTCCCGACGCCGACCTCCACAACGTCGCCGACACCCCGGCCGACGAGACGGAACGCTACGATCTGCTGCTGCTCGGCTCCCCGACGTGGGGATGCGGCGAGCTGCAGGACGACTGGTACGGATTTCTCGAGGCGCTGAAGGGGCGGAACCTTCAGGGCAAGCGCGTGGCGCTCTTCGGCTGCGGCGACAGTGCCTCCTACCCCGACACCTTCTGCGACGCCCTCGGACTGATCTACGAGGCGCTGCTGCCGACCGGCTGCACCTTCATCGGAGCCTGCGACCCCGACGGATGCGACGCCACCGCCTCGCGTCTCTGCCGCGAGGGGCGTTTCGTCGGGCTGGCCGTCGACGAGAGCGATCCCGACCGAAGCGAGGCCCGGACGGCGGCCTGGTGCGAACGGATCCGCGAAGGGCGGTAAGCGTCCGGAAGCTGCGGACGGCGGCCCGAAACCGGTGCCGAAGCGCCGAAGCAGGGAATCGACATAGTTCGCCCCTCCCTCCCCGCAAAAAAAGACCCCGCTCTATCGGAGCGAGGTCTTTTTCGTTTCGGTCTTGCCCTCCGGCGCCGGAACGTCGGACACATTCTTGCGGTTGTAGAGGAAGCGTTTGATCTTGTGCGTCGGGGTCTTGACGAAGTCCTCCTTCTCCTCGACCACCTCCGAGATGCGCGAGAAACGGTTGACCTTGGCGTTCACGAACTCCATGATCTCCTTCTTGAGCTGCTCGGTCTTGGCCTCCAGCGCCTCCTTTTTCGAGGCCCACTCCTCGCGCCAGTCGTCGATCATCGCCTCGATCTCGGCGCGGTTGAAGTGCACGAGCGCCACCAGACGCCCCTCGTGCTCGGTGACGATCGAATCGGCGATGCAGACGTGCGAGTTGAGCACACTCTCGATATCCTCGGGATAGATGTTCTCGCCGCCCGGACCCACGATCATGTTCTTCAGGCGCCCCTTGATGTAGAGCCAGCCGTCCTTGTCGAACTCGCCCAGGTCGCCCGTGCGGAACCAGCCGTCGGCCGTAAAGGCCTCCTTCGTCGCCTCGGGATTCTTGTAGTAGCCCACCATGACACTCGGCGAGAGGGCCACGATCTCCCCCTGCCGGGTCTCGGGATTGATGTTTTCCAGCCGCAGCTTCACCCCGGGAGCCGCCGGACCCGTCGAACCGAGGCGCACCTGCGCGGGAGCCGCTCCGGCCAGCAGCGGCGCGGTCTCCGTCAGGCCGTAGCCGATGGCATAGGGGATGCGGGCCTCCATGAGGAAGCGCTCGGCCCCGCTGTCGAGCTTCGCGCCGCCGATGCCGAGGAAGCGCAGGCGCCGCCCGAAGAGCTTCATGAGCTTCTTGCCCGCCACGCGATGGAGGTAGCGGCGCGTGAATCCCACCTTGCAGAGCGTGCGCCAGAAGGCCGTGGAGTTGAACTTGGCGAGCACCTGGTAACGGTAGATCTTCTCGATGATGAGCGGCACGATCAGCATCACCGTCGGCCGCACGGCACGCAGCGCCGGCATCAGGGCCGAAGCCGTGGGCGGCCGGTCGAGGTAGACGACCCGCGCCCCCATCGAGAAGGGGTAGATCATGCCGATCGAGCACTCGTAGGTGTGCGACAGGGGCAGCACCGAGAGGAACGTGTCGTCGCCGCTGACCGGGAAGATCCCCGCCGACATGTCGACCTGCCCGCACAGGGCGCGGTGCGTCAGCATGACGCCCTTGGGTTTCGAGGTCGTGCCCGAGGTGTAGATGATGACGGCCAGGTCGTCGGGTTTCGGCTCGGCCGTGGCCCCTTCGCCGCGCACGCGCTGCGCGATGACGCCGAGATTCTTCGTGCGCACCACCACGTTGAGCCGCGTAATGGTCGCACGCGAAAGTTTCGTGAAGAGTTTGTCGGAGACCAGCAGCGCCTTGGCCTCGGAGTGCTCGATAATCATGTCCAGCTCCTCGCCCGAGAAGTCGGGCAGGATCGGCACGACGATCATGCCGGCCGAGGTCACGGCGAAGTAGCAGACGCCCCAGTTGGGCATGTTGCTGCTCAACAGGGCCACCTTGTCACCCGGACGGAGTCCCGCGCCGGTGAGAATCTCCTGCACGCGGGCCATGCGGCGTCCCACCTCGGCATAGGTCATCTCCTCCCCCTCGAACATCGAAAAGGCAATCTTCGACGGGAACTTCTCCACGCTGTTGCGGGCCAGTTCGCATAGGGTATTCATCGACATGTCCGTATTCTCGTTTTGGTATGTTCCAATGAAGCAAAAGTACGGAGCAAAGATACGGATTTCCGACTAAAAATCACTATTTTTGGAGCAAAATGTGAACATGCTCGACTATCTGAACATCAAAAGGATTGCCGCCGACACGGGATTCGACCGCTGCGGCATTGCGCCGTGCCGTCCCATGCCGCGCAACAGGGCCTGGTTCGACCGATGGCTCGGGCACGGATACCAGTCGTCGCTGGCCTACATGGAGCGCAATGCCGACAAGCGCTTCGATCCGGCGCAGCTGGTCGAGGGGGCGCGCACGGCCATCGTCTGCGCCGTGGGGTACAAGAACCGCATCGGGGCGGGATACCCGGCCGGACACCGCGCGAAGGTCGCCTCGTATGCCTGCACGACGGACTACCACACAACCCTGCGCGCGATGCTCGGACAGATGCTCCGCACGCTGTGCGCCGAATACCCCGCCCTACGGGGCCGCGCCTTCGTCGACACGGCGCCGCTGGCCGAGAAGCAGCTTGCCGTAGAGGCCGGACTGGGGTGGATCGGACGGCAGTCGCTGCTCGTTATGCCCGACCTGGGCAGCTACGTCGTGCTGGGCGAGCTGCTGCTCACCGACCAGACCGACCGCTACGACACCCCCTATGCGGGCAGCGGCTGCGGCGCGTGCCGCCGCTGCGTCGAACACTGCCCCACGGGAGCCATCGTCTCCGACCGCGTCGTCGACACGAACCGCTGCATCGCCTGCCACACCATCGAACGGCAGCCGGCCGCCGAGGTGACGCTCGACGGCTGGATCTTCGGCTGCGACGCCTGCCAGAGCTGCTGCCCCTACAACCGGCTGTCGCCGCAGCACCGTAACCCGGCCTTCGACCCGCTCTTCGACCCGGCGGCCATGACGCCCGGCGACTGGCTCGCAATGGACGACGCGGCGTTCGAGGCCCGCTGCGGCCGCACGCCCCTCGTGCGCAGCGGCGCGGAACGCATCCGCGAAAACGTGCGGCGAAACTTCCTCCACGAAAAATAGCGGCCCGTCACTCGTCGCGCATGCAGCGCACCGGAAGGCCGAATCCGCGCGGATCGGTCATGTTCTCGTTGATGCGCACGCTCGACAGGCCGAAGCAGTAGCCTCCGGCCAGATCGGCCGTCGAGGGCGAACTCGTCCAGTAGAATCCCGAGGAGACGAAGGAGAAGGTGCCGAATTCGTCATAGCGGTATCCCACCCCGGGATAGAAGGTCGAATTGGTCCCGTCGTAGAGGAAATTCCACCCCTGGAGAAACGAGCCCGTAACGTGGGCCTCGCCGCTTGATATGTCGACCGTACCGCCCGTTTCGGTAAAGGCGCTGAAGACATAGGGATGGGGGACCTTCCAGCCCGGAGGGCAGGGATCGAAGAGCGTCTTGGTTGTGGTCTGTCCGACGGTATAGCCCGTAGGATTGCCCCACAGTTCGTTGTTGCGGTAGGAAGGGCCGTTGCCGCGGCCGCCGCCCCAATACCAGTCGTAGGAGCTGCCCGAGGTGGTGGCGATGAATACTTCGGGATGCGCCGTCGCATAGTAGGTGTTGCCCGTATAACCCGCATACTGCCCGGGACTGCCGGTTGTCTGCACGACCGTAGCACTCGACAGATAGGTGTGGGGCACGCTCTCCTGGTCGAAGATCACCGTTCCCCACGGGAACGGATCCTTGCGCCCCCACTGGAAGAGCGACGCCCGGAACGAACGGGCGTAGGGTCCGTCCTCCTTGTAGATCGCCCCGAGGTTGCGATCCATCATCACGGCCGAGCCCGCGCCGTAAGCCGTCTCGTAGGTCGAATACATCACATAGGTCTCGGCCAGCGACTCCAGTCCCGCGGCATCCTGGTCCGAGACCCAGATGTGCCAGCTCCACAGCGCCTCGGACGACGTCGCATCGGGATAGAGCCCGATCACGGCATTGCCGCCCAACGACGTGGGACGCCCCGTAAGCGAGAAGGTGATCCGCGAGTCGGCGTATGAAATGCTGCCCGGTTCGATCAGTCCGGGAGCGCTCTGCCAGATGAGCCGGGCGACGCCCGACGAGGGCAGATCCGCCGACAGCGTGCGCCCCTCGAACTGCTGCACGGCCTGCTGCAGCCCGGGCGTGATGACGCCGTTGCCGGCCGTCGACGCATCGAACGAATAGCTCTGCGACGGCAGGTTGACGACATAGCAGTTGGCCGTCCCTCCGGCCGAGAGGTCGATCGTCGGCTGCGGCGCCGTCCCCGAGGAGAGATTCTGCCGGATGACCTTCATCTGCCCGGCCGAAATAACGATCCCCGGCAGCGACGTCGTCGACGTATAGCCGTCGGCCGTCTCCACGACGACATACACCTCGCCGTTGCCCTGCGAATAATCGGCCGGATTGACCACCACATAGGTACGGAGCGTATCGGCCCCCAGCACGGGCTGATTCGTGAAATCCACGCCGCAGGAGTTGATCTGCGCCGATCCCGAGGCGTAGGTTGCCGTATTGTTGGCCGTTGCCGCCGTCAGGTCGAAGGTGAAATCGCCCGCCATGTTCGACGTCCCGACCAGCGACCCGTCCGACTGCACCGTGGCGGCATCCGTCGAATAGAGCGTCACCGAAGCCACGCTCTTGCCGGCCATGGCGCCCGATCCCGTCAAATCGACCTCCACCACGGCAAAGGCATGCCGGAAGGAGAGCGGTCCGAAATTCCCCGTCGAGCTCCGGAGCGCTCCGGAAACGAGAAAATCCCACTCCCCGAGATGTGACGAGTCGCCCGCGGCAAGTTGCGACTGCTGCGACGCGAGCGTGCAGGCTACACCCGTGGCATCCGCCGAACTCTGTGTCGACGAATAAGGGAAATAGGCATAGAGCGTATAGGAGGCCGAATCGGCCGCCAGCGCAATATCGCCCGTAAAAAGACCGCTCGCCGCAGGGTCCGAGCCCGCGAAGACCAGCGGCGCATTGACCGTCGTGAAGACATCGCCGCTCATGACATAGACACCGATCGTGTCACCGGGAGACCACAGCACGCTGTAGCCGTCATCGGCCAGCTGTGTGCGCGTTGCGGGCACCGAAGCCTCGATACAGAGCCGGCGCGTCACCGTCTGCGGCCGTGAAGCCCCGTCACCGGGCTCCTCACGGGTGCAGGCCCACAGCAGGCCACACCCCACAACCGCCCATACGATCCGTCTCATTGCCACTCCTCCCGGTCGAATCCCTCGACCCCGGCGTCCACCGAGGCGGCAAAACCGCTCTCGACGGCGACCTCCACCAGTTCGATCGCCGGTTTTACATACGTTGTACGTTCCATAGTTGTCGGTTTCTGAATAAACTCCGGCAACCTGCGCACATACCGTACCAACGTCATGCGCCGTGCGGTCGGAAGGAGAGTCCGTTCGGACACACGGCAAAAAAAAGCGGGTCCCCGGAAACCCGGGAACCCGTATCGGTTGTGATGCGGCGGATGGTGTCTGCCTTACTTCTGGAGCTCGGCCAGGGCAGCCTTGGCCGACTCGACGGCCCCGCCGGCGGTCACCTTCTGGAAAGCCTCGATTGCCTGCGGCTTCATCTCGCGGGCGTTGTAGGCAACACCCAGCAGGTGGTACATCAGCGACTTGTCGGCCTCGTCGGTCTGGGCGGCGGCGGCAGCCTCACCCAGCTCGATCACCTTGGCATAGTCCTTCTTGCCGGCATAGGCCTGCAGACGGATGTTCTGCGCCAGCGCATTCTCGGGGTTCTTCTCGAGCATCTTGTCGGCTGCGGCGATGATGGCGTCGTTGTCGTTGGCAGCCTGCAGCTTGGCAACCATGTTGTTCGTATAGAGCTGGATCATCTCCTTGGCCTTGGCAGCATCCTCGGCATACTTGGGATGGGTCTTCGAGGCCACGGCTTCGTAGACCTCCATACCCTTCTCGTACTCCTCCATGTTGCCGCTCGACATGAACAGCTCGCAGTAGCTCATGGCCAGGTTCAGCGCCATCGTCGTATTGTCGGGATCGGCCGCGTAACCCTTCTCGAAGATCGAGACGGCGGTCAGATAGTCCTTGCTGTTGAAGGCGTCGCCACCCTTGATCTGATAGATTTTGGCCACCCAGGACTTCGACTTGGATGCCTGGTTCATGTCGCCGTAGAGTTCGGCCAGCTCGGCCGACTTCTCGAAGTTGGCCAGCGCCTCGTCATACTGCTTCGTGCGGACGTTGTTGCCACCCTGCATGAAGTAACAGCGCGGCAGCGACGCCTTGGCCGTAGCCACCAGCGATGCGGCATCGGGGTTGTCGATTCCCTGCTCGATGACCTGCTCGAACTTCGCGGCCGCGCCGGCAAAATCCTTGGCGCCGTAAGCTGCGGCACCCTCGTTGAAGATGGCCGTTACATCCTGCGCCGACAGCGATACGGACGCCAGCAGCGCAAATACCGAAAACAATAACTTTTTCATTCTCTCCTATGCGTTTTTTATAAGTTTTTCATCTCCGCGCCCTGCCTGGTAGGCACGTTGGATGCAAATTTAGTAATAATTTTCCTTTTTTCAAATGCTAAATACGCAGAGAGGCAAAAAATGAGCTCATCAGTGCCTCGCACTCCCCGGCGAGCACCCCGCGCGTCAGCGTGGTCTTCGGATGGAAGACCGTCTCCGAGTAGCGGCGGTAACCCCGCTTGGGGTCGTCGGCACCCCACACCACGCGGCTCACCTGCGCCCAGCCGATGGCCCCGGCGCACATGATGCAGGGCTCGACCGTCACGTAGAGCGTACACCCCTGCAGGTACTTGCCGCCGAGCGTCGTCGCGGCGGCCGTCAGCGCCTGCATCTCGGCGTGGGCCGTGGGGTCGGCAAGCGTCTCGACAAGGTTGTGGCCCCGCCCCACGACGGCGCCGCCGGCAACGACGACCGCCCCGATCGGCACCTCGTGCTGCTGCAGCGCCTTGCGCGCCTCGGCCAGTGCCAGGCGCATGAACTTTTCGTCTTCGCTCCGCTGTGGTTCCATCGTGTCCGTTTTTTTTGCAAAAATAGCGTTTTCACGAAAAAAAGCCCGCTCCGGCAGCGGTTTTTCGGATCGCGCGGGGCTCGTCGTTCCCGATTTGCAGATTTGCCCCGTTTTCCTTTCCGATTCCGAAACCTTTTTGCTAACTTTGCCCGTTACTTGGGAACTAACGAACAAAAAACACACCATATTATGTACAGAACCCATACGTGCGGCTGTCTGAGAGCCGAAAACGTCAACGAAACCGTCACCCTCGCGGGGTGGGTCCAGAAAGTGCGGAACCTCGGCGCCATGACCTTCATCGACCTGCGCGACCGTTACGGCATCACGCAGATCGTCGTCGAGGAGCACTCGGCACAGGAGGTGCGCGACGCGGCGGCCCGCATCGGCCGCGAGTGGGTCATCCAGGTCACGGGGCGCGTGCTCGAGCGCGAGTCGAAGAACCCGAAGATGGCCACGGGCGACATCGAGGTGGCCGCCGAGCGGATCACCGTCCTCAACGAGGCGCTGCTGCCCCCCTTCACGATCGAGGAGGTGTCGGACGGCGGCGACGACCTGCGCATGAAGTACCGCTACCTCGACCTGCGGCGCCCGCCCCTGCAGCGCAACCTGATCCTGCGCCACAAGATGGCCCAGGAGATCCGCCGCTTCCTCGACTCGGAGGGATTCCTCGAGATCGAAACCCCCTACCTGGTGGGCTCGACGCCCGAGGGGGCACGCGACTTCGTCGTACCGAGCCGCATGAACCCCAACCAGTTCTACGCCCTGCCGCAGTCGCCGCAGACGCTCAAGCAGCTGCTCATGGTCGCCGGCTACGACAAGTATTTCCAGATCGTGCGCTGCTTCCGCGACGAGGACCTGCGCGCCGACCGCCAGCCCGAATTCACGCAGATCGACTGCGAGATGTCGTTCGTCGAGCAGGAGGACGTGCTGGAGGTCTTCGAGCGGTGGGCCAAGCACATGTTTCACGAGGTGCTGGGCCTCGACTTCCGCGAGCCGCTGCGCCGCATGCCGTGGATCGAGGCGATGGAGAAGTACGGTTCGGACAAGCCCGACCTGCGCTTCGGCATGGAGTTCTCCGACCTGACGGAGCTGGCCAAGGGCCACGGCTTCAGCGTCTTCGACGAGGCCGAGTACGTCACGGGCTTCGCCGCGACGGGCTGCGCGACCTACACGCGCAAGCAGATCGACGCGCTGACCGAATACGTCAAGCGCCCGCAGGTGGGTGCCAAGGGGCTCATCTGGATCCGCGTCGAAGAGAACGGCACCAAGTCCTCGATCGACAAGTTCTACACTCCGGACGAGGTGCGCGCGATGGCCGACCGCTGCGGTGCGAAGGCCGGTGACATGGTCTTCATCCTCTGCGGCAAAAAATTCAAGGCGCTCACGCAGCTCTGCGCCCTGCGTCTGGAGGTGGCCCAGCAGCTGGGGCTGCGCGACCCGAAGAAGTTTGCGCCGCTGTGGGTCGTCGACTTCCCGATGTTCGAGTGGGACGAGGAGACGCAGCGCTTCTACGCCATGCACCACCCCTTCACCTCGCCCAAACCCGAGGACGTGCAGTACCTCGAAAGCGATCCGGGCCGCGTGCGCGCCAACGCCTACGACTTCGTCTGCAACGGCACGGAGATCGGCGGCGGCTCGATCCGTATCCACGACGCCAAATTGCAGGCGCAGATCTTCAAGTGCCTGGGCTTCACGCCCGAGCGGGCGCAGGAGCAGTTCGGCTTCCTGATGAACGCCTTCAAGTTCGGCGCGCCCCCTCACGGAGGTCTGGCCTTCGGTTTCGACCGGCTCTGCTCGCTCTTCGGCGGCTCGGACTCGATCCGCGACTACATCGCCTTCCCGAAGAACAACGCCGGTCGCGACGTGATGCTCGACGCCCCGTCGCGGCTCGACCAGGCGCAGCTCGACGAACTCTACCTCGAACTGCGCAAGCCCGAGGCATAGCCGCACCGCACGCCCGCATACGCGAAAAGCCCGAATCGGATTCGGGCTTTTCGCATGTCGGGAGTTTGCCGGACGGGAAAAAATCCGTACTTTTGAACGACAAACCACACCGCCATGTCGAACATTCCATTGGCCGAACGCCTGCGTCCCCATACGCTCGACGACTACGTCGGGCAGGAGCACCTCGTGGGCAAAAACGGCGTCTTCCGCAAGTTTTTCGAGACGGGAAACGTCCCCTCGTTCATCCTCTGGGGTCCCCCGGGCGTGGGCAAGACGACGCTGGCCAGGATCGTCGCCTCGCAGCTCGAGCGCCCCTTCTTCACCCTCTCGGCCGTGACGTCGGGCGTCAAGGAGGTGCGCGAGGTGATCGAGTCGGCGCGCAAGCAGCGCTTCTTCGACCAGCGGGCGCCCTTCCTGTTCATCGACGAGATTCACCGCTTCAACAAGTCGCAGCAGGACTCGCTGCTCGGCGCCGTCGAGCAGGGGGTCGTCACCCTGATCGGCGCCACGACCGAGAACCCCTCGTTCGAGGTGATCTCGCCGCTGTTGAGCCGCTGTCAGGTCTACATTCTCAAGCCGCTCGAGGACAAGGACCTCGAGGTGCTGCTCCACCGGGCCCTGACCACCGACACGGAGCTGCGCGAACGCGAGATCGAGGTCGTGGAGACCGGTGCGCTGCTGCGCTTCGCCGGGGGCGACGCCCGCAAGCTGCTCAACATCCTGGACATCCTCGCCGGAGCCACCGACGGCAAGCTGACCATCACGGACCGGTACGTCACCGACTGCCTCCAGCAGAACATCGCCCTCTACGACAAGCAGGGCGAGCAGCACTACGACGTCATCTCGGCCTTCATCAAGTCGGTGCGGGGCAGCGACCCCAATGCGGCGATCTACTACCTGGCGCGCATGCTGGCCGGGGGCGAGGAGCCGCGCTTCATCGCCCGGCGGCTGGTGATCCTCGCCTCGGAGGACATCGGGCTGGCCAACCCCAACGCGCTGCTGCTGGCCAACGCCTGCTTCGACACGGTGCACAAGATCGGCATGCCCGAGGCACGCATCACGCTGGCCGAGACGACGATCTACCTGGCCACAAGCCCCAAGAGCAACTCGGCCTACATGGCCATCAACCGCGCCCTGGCGATGGTCGAGCACGACACAACGAACCGCCCCGTGCCGCTGCACCTGCGCAACGCCCCGACGAAACTGATGGAGAAGGCCGGCTACGGCAAGGGGTACAAGTACGCCCACGACTACGCCGGACACTTCGCCGAGCAGGAGTTCCTGCCCGAGTCGCTCGCCGGAACACGCTTCTACGAACCCGACGAGCAGAATGCCGCCGAGGCGAAGATCGCCGAGCGCATCCGCACGCTCTGGAAAGGCAAATACTGATCCCTATGAAACGCATAGGCATCCTTTCGGACACGCACGGCACGTTCGACGAGCGGCTGCGGGAGTTTTTCCGCGACGTCGACGAAATCTGGCACGCGGGCGACATCGGCTCGCTCGAGCTGGCCGACCGCATCGCCGCCTTCAAGCCCCTGCGCGCCGTCTCGGGCAACATCGACGGCGGCCTCACGCGCCGCGTCTACCCGCAGTTTCTGACCTTCACGTGCGAGGAGGTCCCCGTGCTGATGACCCACATCGGCGGCTACCCGCGCCACTACGCCCCGCACATCGTCGACCGCATCCGGGCCGTGCGGCCGCGCCTGTTCGTCTGCGGGCACTCGCATATCCTGCGCGTGATGTACGACGAGGTCTACGACCTGCTGGCCGTGAATCCCGGCGCCGCGGGCGAATACGGCTTCCACCGCACGCGCACGGCCGTGCGGCTGGTCATCGACGGCGCCCAAATGCGCGACATGGAGGTCGGCGAATGGCCGCGCCGCGGGCAGGAGCAGTAACCGTCCGCAGGTCCCGCGACCGAATGCGCGACAGATGCGACCGAATGCGGCATACGAACGGATCGTTCTGCGAATCAATACGATAAAATCCCGGAAAAGGTCCCGCGGCACAAGAAACGGGACCGGAGAGGCAATCGCCTCCGCCACACCGCCGGCGGGTGCCGGAACACGCTGATCCGAAACGGTTTAGGACGACCGCCACACCGTCGGGCCGCGCCCCGGCACAAGGGTAATACGCTGACAATCAGCAATCGTTTCAAATATGTAAACAAATCCGCCCGCACAATACACGGTTGCGTCGTGCCGTTATCGGGACGAAAACCAAACGACGACGCACATGCAACTGAAAATCTCGAAGACGCTCGAAGGCATCATCGCCCGGGCGGCATTCAACACGACGAAAGCGGGCATGACTCACTCGCTCAAGGACATCCTCACGCTGGAGCTGCTCCGCGAAGAGGGGTCTCTCGCCTATCAGCTGCTCTCCTCCCGGCTCAAGGACTGGGAGCTCTACCAGATACGCCTGCGCATCGAGCGCGACATCCTCGCCGCCGACGGGCAGGGACCCGCGCCCGACGCCTTCTACCGGGCATTCACCGACGAACTGCGCTCCTCGGTCGAGGGGACGACGCGCAGCATCTCGACCGCCCATGCGCTGCTGGCCATCGTGCGCGACCGCACAACCGCCACGGCCCGCGTGCTCGAGATGTACGGCATCACGGCCGACTCGCTCGCGGGCGAGCTGCGCCGGCTCGCCACCGAGGAGGAGTTCCGGCCCGTGCTGCGGACCGGCATGGCGGGACCCGACAACGACCGGGAGGCCGGGGCGGCGCCCGCGGAGCAGCTGCTCGACCGCTTCGGCACGGACCTCACGCAGCTGGCCCGCGAGGGGCGCATCGACCCGGTCGTGGGGCGCGATGCGGAGATCGAACGCGTGGTGCAGATCCTCTCGCGCCGCCGGAAGAACAACCCGATCCTGATCGGCGAGGCCGGCGTGGGCAAGAGCGCCGTGGTCGAAGGGCTGGCCCTGCGCATCGCCCGCGGCGAAGTGCCCTGCACGATCGCCGACAAACGGATCTTCTCGCTCGACGTCTCGTCGCTCGTCGCCGGGACGAAATTCCGGGGCGAGTTCGAGGAGCGCATGCAGCAGCTGCTCGACGAGTTGCGGCGCTCGCGCGAGACGATTCTCTTCATCGACGAAATCCACACGATCGTCGGCGCCGGCGCCACGCAGGGGAGCCTCGACACGGCCAACATCCTCAAGCCGGTCCTCGCACGCGGCGAGCTGCAGACCATCGGCGCCACGACGTTCGCCGAATACCGGGCCAACATCGAGAGCGACACGGCCCTCGAGCGCCGCTTCCAGCGCGTGCTGGTCGAGCCGACAAGCCCCGAGCAGACGCTGCGCATCCTGCGCAACATCGCCCCCCGCTACGAGGCGCACCACCGGGTCCGCTACACGGACGACGCGCTCAGCGCCTGCGTGGAGCTCACCGCACGCTACGTCACCGACCGCCACTTCCCCGACAAGGCGATCGACGTGCTCGACGAAGCAGGCGCCCGCGCGCACCTCGCAACGGCCCGCGAGCCGGAGGAGCTGCGCCGCCTCGAGCAGGAGCTGGCGCAGACGCGACAGGCCGGACGCGAGGCCGTCGAAGCGCTGGTCTACGAGCAGGCGGCCGCGGCGCGGCTGCGCGAAAGCGCCCTGCGTGCGGTGCTCGACGAACGCCGCACGGCGTGGCGGCGGCAGAGCGAGGAGCATCCGGCGCAGATCACCGCAGCGGACATCCGCGCCGTCGTCACGGCCATGACGGGCATCCCGGCCGAGCGCATCTCGGAGAGCGAGAGCGCCCGGCTGCGCACGCTGCGCGACCACCTTGCCCGGCGCATCGTGGGCCAGTCCGAGGCCGTCGAGCGCATCGCCGGCACGATCCGCCGCGCCCGCGCCGGGCTGCGCGAGGAGGGCCGCCCGATCGGCGTCTTCCTCTTCGTCGGCCCCACGGGCGTGGGCAAGACGCTGCTTGCGAAGGAGGTGTCGAAGTGGCTCTTCGACGGAGAGCGCGGACTCATCCGCCTCGACATGAGCGAATACGCCGAAAAGCACAACGTCGCCCGCCTAATCGGCTCGCCGCCGGGATACGTCGGCTACGGCGAGGGCGGGCAGCTGACCGAGGCCGTGCGGCGGCAGCCCTATGCCGTGGTGCTTCTGGACGAGATCGAGAAGGCCCACCCCGAGGTCTTCAACACGCTGCTGCAACTCTTCGACGAGGGGCACCTGACCGACGGCACGGGACGCCGCGTCGACTTCCGCAACACGATCGTCATCATGACCTCGAACGTCGGGTCGCGCGACGCCGCACAGCGCGCCGTGCGGGTCGGCTACGACACGGCGTCGAAAGAGACGGCTGCCGCGACGGCCCCGACGGCGGAGTACCGCCGGGCGCTGGAGCGGACCTTCTCCCCGGAGTTTCTGAACCGCATCGACGACATCGTGCTTTTCCGGCCGCTGGCGCTCGGCGACGCGGAACGGATCGTCGACCTGGAGCTCGCCGCGCTGCTCGAGCGCACGCTCCGTCTGGGCTACCGGCTCCGGGTGACCCGAACGGCCCGCCGGCGCCTCGCCTCGATGGGCTTCGAGGCCCGCTACGGCGTGCGGGCGCTCAAGCGCACCCTCACCGAGCAGGTCGAGGAGCCGCTCTCGAAGCTCATCGTCGACGGCCGGCTGCACGAGGGCGACACAATCGTCGTCGAATCGGACCGCGGCAGCGGCATCCGGCTGCGCGTGGCCTGACCGCCGACAAGCAGGGAAAGGGACGGGAAGAGGCGAAAAGGCACTCTTCCCGTCTTCGTTTGCGGACACGTTGCGGCGGCCCCGACCGAAAAAGAGACACAAAACGGCGGCCGGCGCCCCTTTTCAGAGATTATTTCTTACCTTTGCGCTCCCATGTACAGATTTTCGACATACAAGGAGCAATACCGGGCCAACCTGAAGCTGGCCCTGCCCGTCGTGCTCACGCAGCTGGGGCAGATCCTCACGCAGTTCGCCGACAACCTGATGGTCGGCCGCTACGGCGGAGACGACCCCACGCCGCTGGCCGCCGTCTCGTTCGGCGGCTCGGTCTTCTTCATCCTCTTCATCGCCGCAATCGGCGTGGCCCTCGGTCTCACGCCCCTCGTCGGGGAGCTCTATGCGCAGGGGGACCGGCGCCGCTCGGCCACGCTGCTGCAGAACGGCATCCTCTTCTTCACGGTGCTGGGACTCGCCATCGGCGCGCTGCAATACGCCGCCATCCCGCTGCTCTACCGCATGGGCCAGCCGGTCGATGTTGTCGACATGGCCATCCCCTACTACCGGATGCTGGTCGTGAGCATGCCCTTCATCATGCTCTTCTTCGCCTTCAAGCAGTTCCTCGAAGGGGTGGGCAACACGAAGGTCGAGATGGTCGTCACGATCATCGCCAACCTGGCCAACATCTTCTTCAACTGGCTCTTCATCTACGGCAACCTCGGCTTTGCGGAGATGGGTGCCGAGGGCGCCGGGCTCGGCACGCTGCTCTCGCGCATCCTGGCCCCCGTGCTCATGATCGCCTACTTCTACCGCCAGCACCGCTACCGCATCTACCTGACGGGCTTCTCGCCGCGCAACTACTCGTGGCGGGCGGTCCGCGACCTGCTGCGCATGGGGCTGCCGATCTCGCTGCAGATGTTTCTCGAGTCGTCGGCCTTCGTCGGCACGGGCATCATGATGGGATGGCTCGGAAAGGTGGCCATGAGCGCCAACCAGATCGCCACGACGCTGGGCAACTGCGCCTTCATGATCGTCATGTCGATCGGCGCCGCCACGACGATCCGCGTATCGCACTGCTACGGCGCGCGCAACATCGGCGAGCTGTCGCTCGCGGCCAGGGCCTCGATCCACCTCGTCCTGGCATGGAACGCCTTTGCGGCGCTGGTCTTCATCTCGCTGCGGCACTTCATCCCGACGCTCTTCACCTCGAACGCCGAGGTGATCGCCATCACCTCGCAGCTGCTCGTCTTCGCGGCGCTCTACCAGCTCTCCGACGGCCTGCAGAACGTCTCGATCGGCATCCTGCGCGGCATCCAGGACGTCAAGGTCATCATGCCGATCGCCTTCATCTCCTACTGGCTGCTGAACCTGCCCGTGGGGTATCTGTTCGGCTTCACGCTCGGCATGGGACCCGCGGGGCTCTTCCTCGGCTTCTCGTTCGGCCTCTCGATGGCGGCGCTGCTGCTGATTCTGCGCATCCGGCGCAGCGTGCGGCGGTTGTACGCCACGAATTGAATTTTTTTTCGTATCTTTACGCAAATTATACCCCGATGGATAACGAAAAACAATACAACCATACCTGCTGCAAACCCGAAATCGGCCGCGGCTGCGCCTTCTGCGACTGCGGCGACGAGATAGAGGCACGCCCCTGCGACGGCTGCTTCAAGCTCCACGAGACGCCGTGGCTCGAGGGCTACCCCGTCAACGAGCCCACCGACATCGTGGAGGTGCGCTTCAAGAACACGCGGCGCTCGTTCTACCAGAACGTCAACAACCTGCCGCTCAAGGTCGGCGACATCGTCGCCGTGGAGGCGTCGCCCGGGCACGACATCGGCATCGTCTCGATGACGGGCGACCTGGTGGCGCGGCAGATGCGCCGCACAGGCTTCAACCCCTACAACGGCGAGTACAGGAAGATCTACCGCAAGGCCAAGCCCTACGACATCGAACGCTGGCAGGAGGCCATCGCCCTCGAGCACGAGACGATGATCGCCTCACGGCAGATCGCTGCCGACATGGGGCTCAACATGAAGATCGGCGACGTCGAGTACCAGGGCGACAAGATCAAGGCGATCTTCTACTACATCGCCGACGAGCGCGTCGACTTCCGCGAGCTGATCAAGGTCTTCGCCGAGCGCTTCCACATCCGCATCGAGATGAAGCAGATCGGCGCCCGCCAGGAGGCCGGACGCATCGGCGGACTGGGCGCCTGCGGCCGCGAGCTGTGCTGCGCGTCGTGGATGTCGAGCTTCTCGAGCGTCACGACGAGTGCCGCCCGCGTGCAGGACATCTCGCTCAACCCGCAGAAGCTCGCCGGGCAGTGCTCGAAGCTCAAGTGCTGCATGATGTACGAATACGACGCCTACGTCGACGCCCGCAAGGAGTTCCCGCGGCTGCGCGAACCGCTGCAGACGGTCGACGGCGAGTGGTTCCTCGTCAAGAGCGACATTCTCGCCGGCACGATGACCTTCTCCTCGTCGAAGGAGACGATGGCGAACCTCACGACGCTGCCCGTCGGGCGCGTGAAGGAGATTCTGGCGCAGAACCGGCAGGGCGTGCGCGTCGAACGGCTGCAACAGGCCGACGACATCCGCCCGGCGGCCGACGAGCCGACCTACCGTTCCGAAGAGGACAGCATCACGCGCTTCGACCAGGCCAAGCGCCGCAAGCGCGGCGGCCGCAACCGCAACCGCGGCGAACGGGCCCCGCAGCAGTGGGCCGGAACGCAGGCAGCACAGCCGAACGGCAACGCTTCGGACGAGACCGGAAGAGAGAACGGCCGACGCCGGCAGGGTGAAAACGGCGGCCGCGAAGGGCAGCCGCGCCGAGCCCGCGCCGAGCAGCGGCAGCGCCGCAACGAACGCAACGAACAGCCTCGCAGCGAGCAGTCCCGCGGCGAACAGCCCCGCAACGGGCAGCCGGAGGGTACGGCAAACGCCGCTGCGGAGAGTCCCCGCGCGGAGGAGCGCAACAACCACCGCGGCCGCAACAACCGCAACGCCGGCAACCGGCCCCGCAGCGAGGCGGAGCAGGGCAGCGGCGAGCACAACGGCGACGGGCATGAAAATGCCAGCCGCGAGGGCGGCCGCAACCGCCACGGCCGCAACAACCGCAACCGCCGGGGCAACGGCGGCAACGGCAACACCCCGGCCGAAGGCGGCCCCCGGGATGAAAACAACCGCGAAGGCAGCCGGAGCGAAGGGCCCCGACCCGAAAGCAACCGCGGCGAAGGTAACCGCAGCGAAGGGGGCAATCCGGGGGCTTCGCACGGCGAAAACTGACGCTCGGTGATGAAGCAGTCCATGTCGGAGGGCACCCCCGCGGCGGAAACGGCCGAAAAGCGGCAGCAGCCAGATGGGCAGCGGCATACCGGCCGCATGGCGGCGCTGCTTCTCCCGCTGCTTGCCGCCGTATGCTGCGGCAGCTGCATCACGCCGCGGCTGTCGGTTGCCGCGGATACGGACCCGGCGGCGTGGCAGCAGGCGGCCGAGGTCACGATCGCAAACGACGACACGCTGGCACGACGCGACCTCGACCTCTTCCTGCGCTGCAACGACCGCTTCGGGGAGGATACGCTGACGGTGCACATCACCCTCCTGACGCCCGACTCGCTGCGCTTCGGGGAGCCCTTCCTGCTGACCCTGCGGCACGACCGCCGGACGGCGGCCCTCGCCTCCGAGGCCGTCATCCCCTACCGCCGCCGCGTGCGCTTCGGCCGCACGGGCGACTACCGCATCCGCATCACGCCGGCACGTCCCGTCCGCGGGGTCGAGTCCGTCGGCATCCACATCAAAACAAGCGAACAGAACTGACATGGGCAAAGACAAGCTCCGCAAATTCCGCGAGAACCTGACCTTCGCATGCTTCGTGCAACCCGACTTCGACGAGGTGTTCCGCCACGACCATCCCCTGAAGGGGCACTGGGGGCGCGACTTCTTCCACAACGACCACCCCATCGTGCTGGAGCTCGGCTGTGGCAAGGGCGAGTATACCGTGGCGCTGGCCGAGCGCGACCCGTCGCGCAACTACATCGGCGTCGACATCAAGGGGGCGCGGATGTGGCGCGGGGCGAAGACCGCCACCGAGCGCGGCATGCGGAACGTCGGCTTCCTGCGCACGCGCATCGAGTTCATCACGTCGCTCTTCGCCGAGGGCGAGGTCGCCGAGCTGTGGATCACCTTTCCCGACCCGCAGCTCAAGAGCCGCCGGGCCAAGAAGCGCCTCACCTCGCCGCTCTTTCTGGAGTACTACGCACAACTGCTGCAACCGGACGGCTGGATCAACCTCAAGACCGATTCACAGCACCTCTACGGCTACACGAACGAAGTGATCCGCCACTTCGGCCTGCCGTGCGAGGTTTCGAATCCCGACATCTACGGCTCGGGCTACGCCGACGAGGTGCTCTCGGTCAAGACCGCCTACGAACAGCAGTTCCTGCGCATGGGGCTGCCGATCACCTACACGCGCTTCGCGCTCGGCGGGCAGCGCGACTTCCCGTGGTTCGAGTGGGAGGAGGACGAGAAACTCGAAAAGGACAACGAAGAAGCACGAAAGAGCAGGTCCTGAAGCCTGCTCTTTCCGTTTTCCGGCATCGGGGTCCGGAATCCCTACCGACCCGACCGTATCTTCTACTCTTTACTTTTTAATAAAGGTTCCGCGCGGCGTGCGGATTTCGAGGCGCGTCCAGCCGGGCGGCAGCACGGCCTCCTCGAGCTGCACCACCCCGTCGGGGGTGATCTCCAGCCCGCCGAAGCCGAACATCACGGCCTGCAGCAGGCCGCCCGCCCCGGTCATGAAGTAGGGATTGCCGCTCGTGGCCGTCTCGGCAAAGGCCCCGAAGGGCGGCCGGAGGTTGGGCCGGTAGGCGCGGCGGAACATCTCGGCGGCCCGCTCGGCCATCCCCAGCCGCGCATACTGCACGGCAAAGACCGAATAGCTCATCGCGGGGCCGTTCTGCGGGTCGATGCGGTGCTCGTAGTAGGCCAGATCGCGCAGCAGCGTTTCGCGGTCGGTGACGATCCCGAGCGGATAGCCCAGCAGGTTGGCGTCCGCCTGCTTGATCTGCTCGCCCGCGTAGGCGGCATGCTCGCGCGTCACCCCGTCGTCAAAGCGCAGGATGCGCAGCCCGGCGGCAATCCGACGCCACAGGGGATCGGGCTCCTCACCACACAGTTCGGCCGCGGCGGCGGCATACTCCAGCGCCCGGCGCACGGCCCCGTTCGTAAAGGCGTTGTCCGTTACGCCCACGGCGTATTCGTTGGCACCGATGACGTTGCGGATCGAGTAGCTGCCGTCGTCGTTCGGCGTCACGCGGTCGCACCAGAAACGGGCCACTTCGTGCAGCAGCGGCCACCCCTCGCGGCGCAGCCACGCCCGATCGCGCGTCACGCAGTAGTAGTTCCAGCAGGCGATGGCCACGTCGGCCGTCACGTGGTGCTCGAGCGGGCCCGTCAGCGCGAAGGTCGGCGTGCACTCCTCGCCGCGGTCGTCCCCCTCCCAGGGGAACATCGCACCCCGGTAGCCGTGGACATAGGCCCGGCGTCGCGCGGCCGGCAGCCCGTCGACGCGGTAGTCGAGCATACCGCGCGCCAGCTCGGGATGCAGCACCAGCAGCGGCGGATACATCCACAGCTCGGCATCCCAGAAGATATGGCCGTTGTAGACGCCGCGGGCCGAAAGGCCCATCGGCGGGATGCTGCGGCGGCTCCCCTCGCGGATCGAGCCGTAGAGGTTGTAGAGGGCGAAGCGCACGTCCAGCTGCGCCCCGGGATCGCCCCCGATCACAATGTCGCCACGCCACAGCTCCGCCCAGAGGCGCTCGTGCGCCGCAACGAGTGCCGCACGCCCCTCGCGGGCGGCGTAGATCGCCTGCCGCTCCGCCTCGTTCCACGGATCGGCGAACGACGCCGTCGTGCAGACCGTCCCCACGAGGGCCAGCGTCACCCGCTCGCCGCGCCGCAACGCGATGCGCACCTCGCCGGGTCGCTCCTGCACGCAGGGGGTCTCGCAGAGAAAGGTCGACGAGGCGGCCACGTGGTCGCGCCCGCCGTTGTAGCTGCCCGACGAGCCCGTGGCAACGATCCGGCGGCCGTCGTCACAGAAGACCGTGCGCGCAGAGTGCGTCGTATCGGCAAAGTCCGCTGGGATCATGTGGCGGTTCAGCAGGCGCAGTTCGACGTCGCGCGCGACCGTCACCTCGACCTCCGCCATCAGGGCGCAGGGCATGTTGCGCAGGGCCCGGACGGCGTACTGCACCGTGACCTGCTCCGTCTCGAAGCGCGTCGTGTGAACGGCGCGCCGCAGGTCGATCCACTGCGCACGGCGCCGGACATCAGCCGCCTTCACGCGGCGGCCGTCGACCTCGAGCTCCAGCCCGAGCGGATTGATCCCCTCCAGCACGCGGCACACCGAACCGTGCGAACCCGCCTCGTAGGCGGCACCCAGCACGACGGGACCGAATGCAAAGGGGTCGCGCCCGACGGTCATGCCCATCTCGCCGTTGGCCACCGCCACCGGGTAGTAGGCCGCCGCGGTGTCGCGCGACAGAAGGACCCACCCCTCGTCGCAGGCCGCAGGGGACTGCACCCGCTCTTCCGCCGCAGCGATCGGGGTCCCGTCACTCGCCGCAGCGAACCGCTCCCGGCCCGCCGTCACGGATACCCGCTCGCGGCCGTGCGTCGCGGGAGTTCGGGGCCCGGCCTGCACCGCCGCCACGGCGGAAGCGAGAACTGCCAGCCAGAGGATGATTCCGTGCCGTATCATGCCGTTATTCGTGTTGCGGGAGGAAGGTCACGGCCTGCCCGCCGCGCGCCGACATGACGATTTCGAGCGTGTCGGCCGCCGTCACCGTGCGCTCCTCGATGCGGTAGGCCTCGGGATTCGCGGCCGAGTCGGCGGCATCGGCATAGATCGTCGCCGTATAGCGCACGCCGGGCTGCAGGAAGCCGAGCGGCTGCGTCAGCGTGCGTGCCTCGCCGTTCGTGCCGGCGCCGAGGAAGAAGCGCTCGCCCGCACGGCGCGCCACGACGATATAGTCGCCGATCTCGCCCTGCAGCGCCTCGGACCAGTCGCAGTCGGCGTCGAAGTCGCGGAAGAAGCGGAAGGCCGGGTGCCCCTCGTAGTTCTCGATCAGGTCGGCGGCCATCTGCAGCGGCGAGTAGATGATGACCCAGTTGGCGATCTGGCGCGCGAGCGTCGTCTTGATGCAGCAGTCGCCGTTGGGGCCGTTCCACTCGATGCGCCCCTTGTCGGCCTTCGCGCGCGAGTAGTCGATGTCGAAGATGCCCGGCGTGTAGTCCATCGGGCCGCTCAACAGCCGCACGAAGGGCAGCATGCAGAGGTACTCGGCCGAGTTGCCCTCCGACCAGGCGTTCCACTCCATGCCGCGGGCCCCTTCGCGCGTCATCATGTTGGGCCACGTGCGGCGGATGCCGGTCTCCTTGATCGGCTCGTGCACGTCGAGCATGATGCCGTAGCGGGCCGCCGTCTCGACGACGCGCTGGTAGTGCTGCACGCCGTACTGCGAATGGTGGAGGTAGCCCCCCTTGAAGCCTCCGGCGTAACCCGTCTTGAGGGTGCGGATGCCCAACTCGGCGTAGCGCTGCATGGCAGCCTCCAGCTGCCGCTCGAATTCGGGGATGTTGCCGCCCGTCTCGGCGTGCATCCACAGCTCGACACCCCGCTCGCGGGCATAGGCGGCGATGCGCTCCAGGTCGAAGTCGGCATAGGGCTCCACGTAGTCAAAGTGCTGGTTGCCGCCCCAGTTCTCCCAGCCCTGGTTCCACCCCTCGAACAGCACGCCCTGGATGTTGTTGTCGGCGGCGAAGTCGATGTGCCGCAGGGCATTGGCCGTCGTGGCGCCGTGGCGCGGCCCCATCGTCCAAACCTGCGTGCCGAGGTGCATGCCCCACCAGACGCCGACGTACTTCTGCGGGGTGATCCACGACGTGTCGGCGATCTTCGAGGGTTCGTTCAGGTTGAGAATCAGCGCCGAATTGATGAGGTCGACGGCCCGGCGGCCGATCTGCACCGTGCGCCACGGCGTGGTGAACGTCGCCGGGACGTAAGCCTTCACGCCGTCGGGCAGCGGCGCCAGGTCGGCCTTCAGCACCCCGGCCGAGTCGCGCCGCAACACCATCTCGGGATAGTCGTACAGAGCCGCCTCGTGCACCGAGCCGTAGAGACCCGCCGCCGTGCGAAACGTGAAGGGGGTGTTGGCGTCGGCAACCTCCGCGACGGGCAGCTCGCGGTACTGAAGCTCGTAGGTCTCGAAGTTGCCCGGGATGGACCACGACAGCGTGCCGGGCTCGTCGGCGAAGCGGAACTCGGTCAGCTCGTCCGTCACCGCGAGGGTGTCGCACCCCGCGACGCTCCACTCGTAGCGGAACGCCACGCCGTCGTCAAAGGCTCGGGCACGGAGCGTGAGGGCCACGTCGCCGGCGCCGCGCAGCGTGACGGTCATCTCGTTGCAGTGGTTGCGCACGAGTTTGTTCTCGCCCCAGGGCTGCGTCCACTCCTCGTCGAAGGAGCTGTGGCGCACGGAGGCGATCTGCGTGCCGGCGATGAGCGCCTCACGCGTCTCAACCCCCAGCCGCGAGGGGAGCAGCAGCGGCTCGCCGTCGACCTCGACGGACCAGGTCGGGCCGTCGGCATCGGCGGCGACACTCAGGGTGATGCGCCCGTCGGGCGAGGTCACCACGGGCCGCTCACCGCACGCGGAGCAGAACAAGAGGGCGCACAGGGACGCCAGCAAAGCGAAGAGAGGGATACGTTTCATACGGATGGTCGGATTTGCGTTTTTTTCATGATTTGTCCAGGCTATTCGTCCGTGCGGTCGAAGAAGTAGGGCGCATGGCGATAGCCGCACCGCTCATAGAGCCGGCGCAGCTCCCCGAGCCGCACGCGGAAGCTCTCCATGTCGCGCCGGTCGCAGGCCCAGCCCACCTCGGCGAGGGCGGCCAGGCGCGGCAGCAGCATGTGCTGCAGGTGCGCCATGCCGGCGACGTATTCGGTCCAGAGGTTGGCCTGCACGCCGAGGATGAAGGGGCGCTCGGCCTCGGTCAGCTGGTCGTAGGGGTCCAGCGCATAGACCTTCCCGACGGAGACGTAGCCGCCGATGCCCCACGGCTCCCGCCGCGGGTTCTTCGTCTGGTAGTAGTCGAAATAGCAGTGCGTGTTGGGGGTCATGATGGCGTGGTTCCCGGCCTTGGCGGCGGCGATGCCGCCCGCAGCGCCGCGCCACGACATGATCGTCGCACTCTGCGAGATGCCCCCTTCGAGAATCTCGTCCCAGCCGATCAGTTTGCGTCCGTGGGCGTTGAGCCACCGCTCGATGCGGTGGATGAAGTAGCTCTGCAGCTCGTTTTCGTCGCGCAGTCCCTCCTCGCGGATGCGGCGCTGGCACTCCGGACAGTGCTTCCAGCTCTCCTTCGGGCACTCGTCGCCGCCGACATGGATGTACTCCGACGGGAAGAGCGCGATCACCTCGTCCAGCACCTCCTCCATGAACTCGAAGGTCGTGTCGCGCCCGGCGCAGAAGACCTCGGGGAAGACACCCCACAGCGTCTGCACCTTGTATCCCTCACCGGCACACCCGAGCCAGGGATACGACGCCAGCGCCGCGGAGGCGTGGCCCGGCATCTCGATCTCGGGCACCACGGTGATGAAGCGCTCGGCGGCGTAGGCCACCACGTCGCGCACCTGCCTCTGCGTGTAGTAGCCGCCATAGGGCTTGCCGTCGTAGGCCGCCGAGTTGTTGCCGAGCACCGTCTCCGCGCGGCGCGCGCCGACGCGCGTCAGCTCGGGGTAGCGGAGGATCTCGATGCGCCACCCCTGGTCGTCGGTCAGGTGCCAGTGGAAGCGATTGATCTTGTGCAGGGCGAGGATGTCGATGAAGGTCTTGACCTCGTCGACCGTGAAGAAGTGGCGGCAACAGTCGAGCATCGTGCCGCGGTAGGCGAACGTCGGTTCGTCCTCGATGTGCAGCGCCGGAAGCGCCGCGCCGTACTGGGAGACAAGCTGCCGCAGGCTCTGCAGGCCGTAGAAGACCCCGGCCTCCGTGCCGCCCTCGACCAGAAGGCCGTCGTGAGCGACCGTAAGCCGGTAGGCCTCGGCGCCGAGTGTCGGATCGAGCGTCAGGCGCAGCGGGCCGTCGCTCTCCGCCACGGCGAGCCGCAGCCCCGCCTCGCGCTCCATCCACTGTGCAAACTGCTCCGCCACACGGAACAGCACGACGTTGTCCGCCGGGACGGAGATTCGCACGCCGTCGGCCAACTGCAGGCCTTCGCCCCCGTCACAGACGGCAAGCCGCGGCTGCGGCACAAGGGCCGGCGGTGCGGCCGCAAAAGCTCCGGCAGCCGTCAGCGCCGCGAGCAGAAGTAGGATCGTTTTCTTCATCGGTAACTGTTTTATCTGTCTGTTTTACAAGCTGTAAGGCATCAAAATACCCGCCGCACGCAGCCCGGCGGGCCATTTCATGACGAATTTAGCGATTTTTTTCTTCCCCTGCAACCGCGCACGCCCCTTCGGGGTAAAAAACCGGCGCGGCAAAGCGCCCGTCACCCTCCCCTTCCGCCCGATCGCAACCTTCGGATTATTTTCTACTATTTTTTTCGAAGAAAATTTGTTTTACTAAAAAATTAGTAGTATACTTGCATTGCGGGAGCCGGCATACGCCGGTCCGGCTGCGCGGGCGGCATCCCGGACACGAAAACACGCAACAAACAAAAAAGCACAGATACGACCATGAACGAAAAGCAACCCACGGCCCTGACACGCGGCGAGGAGGAGATCATGCAGATACTCTGGCGGCTCGGCAACGCCGTCGTCAACGACATCATCGCCTCGACGGAGGAACCGCACCCGAAATACACGACGGTGGCCACCTTCCTGAAGATTCTCGAGAACAAGGGCTTCGTCCGCCACACGAGCGAGGGCAAGAGCCACCGCTACTGGCCCGCCGTAAGCAAGGAGGAGTACGCCCGCAGCGTCATGTCGACGATGCTCGACTCCTACTTCGACGGCTCGCTCGTCCAGCTCGTGTCGTTCTTCTCGCGCCACGAGCAGCTCTCGGCCCGCGAGATGGACGAGATTCTCGAGATCATGCGCCAGGCCGGCAAATAACCCCGCAGCACCATGAAAGAGCTCCTGACATACCTTGCCGAGGTCATCGCCTGCAGCGCCGCGCTCCTGGCGGCCTACGCCCTGCTGCTCGAACGCCGTGTGCGCTTCGGCTGGTGCCGGCGCTACCTCACGGCACTGCTGCCGCTCGCCGCGCTCATTCCGCTGCTGCGCATCCCCGTCTGGCCGGGCGAGGTCATCACCGCAACCGCAGCGCCGACCGCACCCATCCCCGCCACGGCATGGGCCCCCGTGCCGGAGGTGCTTCCCGCGGCCGAGCCCCTCATAACGCCCCGCACGCTGCTGATCGCCGTCTGCCTGCTCGGGACCGCGACGCTTGCCGGGGCGATGCTCCGCGAGGCACTGCGCATCCGCCGCCTGCGCCGCCGCGCCACCGTCACGGGTGACGGACACCTGCAGCTCGTGCGGACACGGGAGCGCATCGCCTCGTTCTCGTTCTTCCGCTCGGTCTACGTCTGGGAGGGCACGTCGGGCGAGGAGATGCGGGCCGTGCTGATGCACGAGGCGAGCCACATCGCCCACCGCCACACGGCCGAACGCCTCCTGATGGAGACCTTCAAGGCCCTTCAGTGGTGGAACCCCGTGGCGTGGATCGCCGCGCGCCGCCTGACCGAAGTACAGGAGTTCGAGGCCGACCGCGACGTGCTGACGCAGGGCTTCGACCGCGAACGCTACATGCACACGATATTCCGCCAGCTCTTCGGCTATAGTCCGGACATAGCCAACGGGCTGCGGGACTCACTGACCAAAAAAAGATTCCAGATGATGACAACCAACCACACAAGCAGGCACGCCCTGCTGCGAGTGGCGGGCACGGTGCCCGTCCTCGCGGGGTTGCTGTGCGCCTTCTCGTTCACGGCGCAGGCAGCCCGCATCGAAACCGAGTCCGGAGCAAGTCATGAGCGGGTCATCTACCTGCTCAACGGCCGCGAGGTTCCCGCCGCGGAGATCCGCGCCGCCGAACCCGAAGCGCTCACCGTCGACAGGTTCTACTCGTCGGAGAACCTTCCGGCCGAATACCGCGACCGCCATCCCGAGCTCGTCGTCGCCTTCACGGCCGAGGAGCCGCTCCGTCACTACACCCCGATCCGCATCGAGGGCACGGTGACCAATCCCGACGGCTCGCCGGCCGCCGACATCCTGCTCTACGCCGGCGCCATGGGTACGCACCCGCTCGACGCGGAGGCCTACCCCGCCCGCACGGACGCCGAGGGGCGCTTCTCGCTCACGGGTCCGGCCCGCGGATCGCTGACCTACGCCTCCAATACCGCAGAAAACTCCTTCACCCGTGTGACCACCTACGACAGCGAGGGGGCCGACCCCTACCGGATGCAGCTGGAAATCGCCGATCCCGATGCGGCAACCCCGCAAACGGACGTCGATGCCGCAGAACGCACCGCCGTGGAGCATCCGACGGATGCAACTGCCCGGCCCGCATCGGCAGCAGCCAGTCAGCCGTTCGATCTCAAGTTCTACATCAGGTTGTGGAACAAGGACAACCGCGGCTTCTCGACCGACAACTACGCCGCGGGCGCCACGCTGCGGATCATCGGCACGGACGTCACGACGCAGTCCGACAGCAAGGGCGAGGCCACGCTCACGGTAACCGAAGGGCAGGTCGTGGAGATCAATTACCCGGAATACTACGCCGTCTCCGTCGTGGCGGAAACCGCGCGACGCGAGATCACCGTCACCCTGCGGTCCGAGAGCACGAAGCAGTCGGTCGGCCCGATCCCGACGGTCGATGAATACGGCGTCCAGCAGCGCCCGCTCTACATCATCGACGGCATGGAATACCCCACCAACACGGGGCTGACGACAAACTCCGTCGAGTCGATCCAGCTGCTCAAGCCCGAGGAGGCCACGGCCAAATACGGCGAGCGCGGAAAATACGGAGCCGTGGAGATCACCACCACCGCCGTCGAAAACATGAAGCGTCCAAAGACCGCCGCCGCGGAGGAAGCGCCCGCCGGGCAGCAGCCGACGCCATCCGCTTCGGAAGACGACACGCCGTTCCTCGTCGCCGACGAGATGCCGCTCTTCCAGGGCAAGGACCTCAACACCTTCCGCACATGGGTGCAGTCGCAGATCCGCTACCCGGCCGAGGCGCTCAAGCGCGGCATCGAGGGACGTGTCGTCCTGTCGTTCATCGTCGAGCGCGACGGCTCGGTGAGCACCATCGAGCTGCTGCAATCCCCCGACCGGATCCTCTCGGAGGAGGCCCGGCGCGTCGTCTCCTCCTCGCCGAAATGGACCCCCGGTCGGCAAAATGGGCACCTCGTGCGCGTCCGCTATATGCTGCCCGTAGACTTCAGCATCCCGAAGAAGGAAACCGCTGCACAGTCGACCGCCGCACAGAAGCCGGGGGTGGCGTCGATGCAGTTTGAAATCGGGAACCTCAACGCCTTCCGCAGCTGGGCGATGCAGCACCTGCGCTATCCCGCCAAAGCGAGGGAGCAGCAGACGGAAGGGAGCGTTCTGGCCACCTTCACCTTAGGTCGGGATGGCCGGGTGGACGACATCCGCATCGCCGGTAAGCCCGACCCGCAGCTTGCCGAAGAGGTGCGCCGCGTCGTGAAGGCCTCGCCCGCCTGGAGTCCCGCTACGCGCAACGGCGAGGCGACGACCGTGACCGTCACGCTGCCCGTCTCGTTCCGGATTCAGGGCTCGGGGCATCCGCTGGAGGAGGTGCCCGCCGCCTCGGCAACGACCGTGGAGCGGATCGTCGTCACGGCGTTCCCGACCCCAGCCCGCGAAACGGCTCCCGACACGGCTTCCGCCACCCGCTGACCACCGCAACCAATCTTACCATAACGCGGAAGGCGGCGTCCACTCCGAAGTTCGGTGGACGCCGCCTTTTTTCCGGCCGGAGAGCCCGGCGCAGGGGCTGCGCGCGTTATTCGAGCCCGAGCAGCTGCATGATCCGCTGCGAGAGCTGCGTATTGTCCATCACGCCCGTGATGCGGTCGGCTCCCGCACCGTAGAGGTAGACCGGCACCATCGAACCCGTATGGCCGCCCGTCGAGAAGGAGTAGTCCAGACCGCTCTCCGACTGTTTGAAGTCCTCCTCGTTGCTCGGGATCGTCAGACCGCCCGTCTCGTGGTCGGCCGTGACGACCACCAGCGTACCGGGCGTGCGGTCGGCAAAGTCCATCGCCGCAGCCACCGTGCTGTCGAAGTCGCGCATCAGAAAGAGCAGCTCGTCGGCGTCGTTGCCGTGGCAGGCCCAGTCGATGAACGAACCCTCGACCATCAGCACGAAGCCCTTGTCGCGGCGCTCGGCCTCGGCAGAGAGCAGTTCAAGCGACTTGCGCGTGGCACGCGTCAGGTAGCCCGCCTCCATGTCGTCGTCCAGCACACTCTCCTCGGCCACAACGGCCAGCAGGGGCAGCGCGTCGGCACGCTCGGCCTCGTCCATCGTTTCGGCCACGGCATAGCCGTCGCGGCGCATCGCATCCAGCCAGCTGCCGCCCTCGGGCGACGCCTCGCCGAGCCACTTGCGACCGCCGCCGAAGAGCACGTCGATGCCGCTCGCGGCCAGGTCGCGCGTGATGGCCGGATTGTCGTCGCGGTCGGCCACATGGGCATAGAAGGCCGCCGGCGTGGCGTGCTGCAGGTAGCAGCAGACGGCAAGGCCCGTCGGGCGCCCCTCGGCATGGGCCCGGGCGATCATCGACTGCACGGGTTCGCCGTCGGGCGTCTGCCCGAGCATGCCGTTGTTGGTCTTGTGTCCCGTGGCGAGCGCCGTGCCGGCCGCCGCGGAGTCCGTCACGCGGTTGTTGGCCGAGCGCGTCGTGATGAGCGCCACGCCCTCGGCCCGGTCGAAGGCCGTGGGGGCATACTGCTGCTCGATCTGCAGCATCGAGACCTGCGCGAGGCCCATGCCGTCGCCGATCAGCAGAATCACGTTGCGGACCGGTTCCGCGCCGCTGCACGCGGGCTCCGCAGCCCGCAACATGCCCGTCGACAGCACCACCGCCAACAGGCCCATCCAGAATCTTTTCATGGTCGTAGTTTTGTTTCCGCAACAAATGTACGGGATTTTTGCAACTTTTTGCTACATTTACCGAACTTTATCCGATTTGCATCATGGACGTAAAGATCGCCCCCGACTGGAAAGAGATACTCGCCCCCGAATTCGAAAAGCCCTACTTCGGGGAGCTGACCCGCTTCGTGCGCGGGGAGTACGCCTCGCACCGCATCTACCCGCGCGGCAGCAACATCTTCCGTGCCTTCGACAAGTGTCCGTTCGACCGGCTCAAGGTCGTCATCATCGGGCAGGACCCCTACCACGGACCCGGGCAGGCCAACGGGCTCTGCTTCTCGGTCGGCGACGGCGTGCCCTTCCCGCCGTCGCTGCAGAACATCTTCAAGGAGGTGGCCGATGATACCGGCGCCCCCGTTCCGACGACGGGCAACCTCGACCGCTGGGCCGAGCAGGGCGTGCTGCTGCTCAACGCCGTGCTGACGGTACGCGAGCACCAGGCCGCCTCGCACGCCGGGCACGGCTGGGAAACCTTCACCGACGCCGTGGTGCGGGCCGTCGCCGAGCGCAAGGAGCACATCGTCTACATGCTCTGGGGCAGCTACGCCCAGAAGAAGGGCGCCATCGCCGACCCCGCACGCAACTGCATCCTCAAGGCCGTGCACCCCTCGCCGCTGTCGGTCTACCGCGGCTTCTTCGGCTGCCGCCACTTCTCGCGCGCCAACGACTACCTCCGCTCCGTGGGCAAGGAGCCGATCGTCTGGTAACCCGCCCCGCCGACAACCGCCGACAACCGGCTACGACTTTCCGTCCCGGTCCTTTCTGAGAAAGAGCCCGGCAAGAAACCAGCCGACCAGGATATAAAAGATGGTTGAAAGCATATTCCGAAGATAGCGAAAATTTCGCTTTCATGCAACACCGGACCCCGGCGGCCGCCCGCACGCTCCGCACGCGGCGATGCCGCAGGCAAACCAGGCACAGACACGAAAAGCCCGCCCTTTCCATGCGAAAGAGCGGGCTTTATCCGTATCCGCGCGGGCGATCAGCCCAGGTAGGACTTCAGCAGCTTCGAGCGCGACGAGTGGCGCAGGCGGCGGATCGCCTTCTCCTTGATCTGGCGCACACGCTCGCGCGTGAGGTCGAACTTCTCGCCGATCTCCTCGAGGGTCATCTCCGAGCAGCCGATGCCGAAGAAATACTTGATGATGTCGCGCTCACGCTCGGTCAGCGTCTCCAGCGCGCGGTCGACCTCCGTCGAGAGCGACTCGTTGATCAGCCCCCGGTCGGCGTTGGGCGAATCGGGGTTCACCAGCACGTCGAGCAGCGAGTTGTCCTCGCCGTCGGCGAAGGGCGCATCGACCGAGACATGGCGTCCGGCCACACGCAGCGTGTCGGTCACCTTCTCCTTCGGGAGTTCGAGTTCCGTGGCCAGCTCCTCGGGCGACGGCGTGCGCTCGTGCTCCTGCTCGAAGCGGGCGAAGGCCTTGTTGATCTTGTTGAGCGATCCGACCTGGTTGAGCGGCAGACGCACGATACGCGACTGCTCGGCCAGCGCCTGGAGGATCGACTGGCGGATCCACCACACGGCATAGGAGATGAACTTGAAACCGCGCGTTTCGTCGAACTTCTCGGCGGCCTTGATCAGGCCGAGGTTACCCTCGTTGATCAGGTCCGGCAGGCTCAAACCCTGGTTCTGATACTGTTTGGCAACGGAGACCACGAAACGCAGGTTGGCTTTCGTGAGCTTCTCGAGTGCTTCCTGATCCCCTTTCTTGATCCGTTGGGCGAGTTCCACCTCCTCCTCGACCGTGATGAGCTCCTCCTTGCCGATCTCCTGCAGGTACTTGTCCAGCGAGGCGCTCTCGCGGTTGGTGATGGACTTCGTAATCTTTAACTGACGCATAACTTACTATTACCTCTCAATAAACATTAGCCGTTGCAAAAACCCGCCCGGACCGGCCGTGCCTACTCCACAAACATGTAGCTTGCGGAGCGGCCGTTGGGGTAGATGCCGTCAATCGAACGGATCTTCTCGGTCAGGCGCTGCATCTCCGACACCGAATAGACCGGCTTGTCGTTGATGTGGGTGATGACAAAACCCTGCTTTACGCGCGCCCGGGAGAGCAGTCCGTCCGCCTTGAGGCCGACCACCTGCACACCGCCCCGGATGTCGAGTTCACGGCAAAGCTTCGAGCCCGCATCGGCGAACCGGCCGCCCAGAGCCTCGACCACGTCGACGTCCTCACGGGTCAGCAATTCCGCTTTGCCTGCCTTATTACGCAAAGTGACGTCAATTTGTTTCACGCTGCCGTCTCTTTTTACCGACAATCTGACCTTGTCGTTGGGTCGGTGACGGGCTACCTGCTCCTGCAGCGAGACCGAACCGTCGAGTTTCACGCCGTCGATTGCAACAATGACGTCGCCCTTGCGGACACCGGCCTCCGAAGCCGCACCGCCCTCGGTGATGCCGGCCACGTAGACGCCGCCGATCTCGGTGATTCCCAGCTCCTTGCCCTCCGTGTCGATGAAGTCCTGATCGACCGGGCGGAACAGGATGCCCAGCATGGCGCGCTGCACGACGCCGTACTCCTTCAGGTCGACAACGACCTTGCGGACAATCGACTCGGGCACGGCGAACGAATAACCGACATAGCTGCCCGTCTGCGACTTGATGAGCGTGTTGATGCCCACCAGCTCACCGTGCGTATTGACCAGCGCACCGCCCGAGTTGCCGGGGTTGACGGCCGCGTCGGTCTGGATGAACGACTCGATTGAGAAGTCGTTGGGAATGGCCCCGAGGTTGCGGGCCTTGGCGCTGACGATGCCGGCCGTGATGGTCGACGGCAGGTCAAAGGGCGACCCGATGGCCAGCACCCACTCGCCCAGGCGCAGGGCGTCCGACGACCCGAAGGCGAGCGTCGGCAGCTCCTTCGCCTCGATCTTCAGCAGCGCGATGTCCGTGGCCGAATCCTTGCCCACGAGCTTCGCGTCGAAGGTCCGCCCGTCGTTGAGCTTCACCTTGAGTTTCGTGGCGCCGTCGACGACGTGGTTGTTCGTCACGATGTAGCCGTCGGCCGAGATGATGACGCCCGAGCCGCCCGCGCGGCGCTCCTGGTATTCGGGCTCGCCGCTGCCGCCGCGCCGTCCGTACTCCTGCGGAATGCCGAAGAACTCCAGGAAGGGGTCATAGTCGTAGCCGTAGGCGCCGCGGCGCGGCATCTCGATCTGCTGCACGGCCTCGATGTTCACCACGGCCTTCACGGCGTTCTCGGCCGCATAGGTCAGGTCGGGATACTGCCCCGCCTCGTAGGAGGTGAAGTGTGTCCCCAGCGCCGGGGTGCGCTCCACCTCGCGTTCGATATATTCGACGGACGGCTCCTGCCCGGCAGCGAGCGTCCACGCCGTCGCACCGCCCGCGGCGGCCGATACGGCCACAAGTCCCAAAATCAAAAATGCCTTTTTCATAATTCAAATGTGTTAGTTTCAATCGATTAATCGGAGGCAATCATTTTATCATAGGCTCTTTTTCCATTTACGGTCGATGGACAAACGCACGGAATCGGTCCGTTAGTATGCGAAAAAACAACAAAAATCGGAGCACCGCATCCGATGCTCCGATTTACGTGTGGCGCGCGGCGGTCAGAGACCGAACTCGCGGCGGATCATCTCGACGGCATCGAGCTTCTCCCAGCCGAAATACTCGATCTCGCGCTCGACCTCGCGGCCGTTCTCCCAGACCTTCTCGACACGCTTGAAGGGGCGGTTACCGAAGTGTCCGTAGGAGGCCGTGGCCTCGAAAATCGGGTTCTTCAGCCCGAAGCGCTTGACGATGGCCGCGGGGCGCAGGTCGAAGAGCTTGCCGATGCGGCGGGCGATCTCGCCGTCGGTCATTCCCTCGAGGGCCGCGGGGCGCGGCGAGCGGTAGGTGTCGACATAGATCGACAGCGGCTCGGCGATGCCGATGGCATACGAAAGCTCGACAAGCACCTCGTCGGCGACACCCGCCGCCACGAGGTTCTTGGCGATGTGGCGTGCGGCATAGGCGGCCGAACGGTCGACCTTCGAGGAGTCCTTGCCCGAGAAGGCGCCGCCGCCGTGGGCGCCGCGCCCTCCGTAGGTGTCGACGATGATCTTGCGGCCCGTGAGGCCCGTATCGCCGTGAGGGCCGCCGATGACGAACTTGCCCGTGGGGTTCACGTGCAGGATGTAGTCGTCGCCGATCAGCTCGGCGAGCTTGTCGCCGGCACGCTCCAGCCGCGCCTTGACGCGCGGGATGAGAATCGTGCGCACATCCTCGCGGATGCGCTCCTGCATCTGGCGCTCGGCCTCCTTCTCCGTCAGGCCGTCGGCCGGGCGGATGAACTCGTCGTGCTGCGTCGAGACGACGATCGTATGGACGCGCAACGGGCGGTTCGTCCGCTCGTCGTACTCGATCGTCACCTGCGACTTGGCGTCGGGACGCAGGTAGCGCATCACCTCGCCTTCGCGGCGGATGACGGCCAGCTCCTTGAGAATCACGTGCGAAAGGATCAGCGTCGCGGGCATCATCTCGCGCGTCTCGTTGCAGGCGTAGCCGAACATGATGCCCTGGTCGCCGGCACCCTGCTCCTCCTCCTCGTCGCGCACGACACCCTGGTTGATGTCGGGCGACTGCTCGTGGATGGCCGAAAGGATGCCGCACGAGTTGCAGTCGAACTGATACTCGCTCTTCGTGTAGCCAATGCGCTCGATGACGCGGCGCGCCACGCCCTGCACGTCGACATACGCCTCCGAGCGCACCTCGCCCGCAATGACCACGAGGCCCGTGGTGCAGAGCGTCTCGCACGCTACCTTCGACGAAGGGTCGTGACGCAGGAACTCATCCAGGATGGCGTCGGAAATCTGATCCGAAACTTTGTCGGGATGTCCTTCAGAGACAGACTCCGACGTAAACAAAAAGCCCATTTTGATACATTTTTTAATGGTTAAACGTATAAAATGGGAAAAATTGGCTGTTGGAATAAAAAAGAGCTGTTTTAGCGATTTTTTATTGTGGTTTGCAATCAGTCAAATCTTTCCACATTTTCCCGCGTGACAGACGGGACGGCAAAGATACGAAAAAATCCGGAAAAGCAACCCCTTCCCGAAAAAAATACCTGTCCGAAGAAAAAACGGGGAGATGCCCCGACACCTCCCCGTCCCTGTTCACAGGCGGCCGCACGGGCCTACTCCTCGGACTGCGAGACGAGAAAATCCTCGCCCGACGTGTCACGCACGACAATGCTGCCGTCCTCGTTCGTGAAGTAGAAGTAGAGCGCCTCGATGCGCGTCCCCTCGGGCAGCGAGAAGAAGTGACGCGGATAGATGTACTTCTGGTAGGAGGTCTCGCCGAGCTTCTCCATCAGGTTGGCGTCGCCGGTCGTCGAGACCGTCACCTCCGAGCCGTCCTCACAGAGGGCACGGCCGCAGAGGTAGACCTTCTCGGCCCCCTTGAGCGCTGTCTCGGTCGACCCGGCCACCGACTCGAACTTCACCGAGAAGATGTCGCCGTAGCGGAAGACCGACGGCACGGTCGAGACGAGGCTCACGGTCGTGTAGTCGAGCATCGCGCCCGAACCGCCCGTCACGGTGAGCACCTTCGACATCTCGTTGGCCTTGTAGCGCTCGCCGTTGAAGCCGCTCTTCATGCCGCAGAAGCCGTAGCCCATGAAGCACTTGATACTCTGGCTGCCCGTCGTGAGGCGGATCTTGACCGTCCCCTCGATCGGGTCGGTGCTCACCTTGTCGTTGATGATGAAGGTGGTCTTCGAGCGGAAGACGACCCACTCCATCGGGCCGAGGTTGCCCATCAGGCCGATCTTGCTCTGGTAGGCCTCCGACCACTTCAGGGCCGTCGTCGGCTCGACCTCGCTGTCGGGCATCAGCTCCATCTGTTCGTCCGTCACGTCGGCATACCCCTGGCTCGCGTAGCCCGAGGTCGTGAGCGACAGCTGGGCGCTCTGCGCGATGTTCCAGCTCTTGGGCGCCAGCACGGCGAAGACGAGCTGTGTCGTCTCGTCGGTCTCGGTCACGAGCTTGATGCGCACGGTGATGTCGATTTCGCTGTTCACCTGGGCATCGTCCGGGTGGATGATCTCTTCGATGGTCATGCAGGCGGCCACCATGAGCGGCAGGGCGACGAGCGCCAGCCAATATTTGCAGTTTTTCAGAAGTTTCATGGTCTCGGCGTATTTATTTGATCTCCTTGAAGGTATACTTGTAACTGAGCTGCTTGCTGTCCAGTTGGAACGGAATGCTGAACTCGCCGTTCTGGAAGTAGGCGATCACGTTGCCCGTACCCTTGATGCGCAGCTCGTTGGGCAGCGCATCGGTGTCGAACTCGCACTCGACCACCCCGTCGGGCACCTCGAATGCGAAGGGAGAGAAGGGCACCTCGCCGTTCGAGAACTCCAGGTGCGTCATCTTGCCGTCGTGCACCTCGATCCTGAAGCGCAGCGTCGAGAAGAAGTCGAACTTGTCCACGACGTCGATGCCGTTGATGTTCATCGGGTCGTACTGCAGCACCTGCCGCAGTCCGTAGTTGATCGTATAGTCGCTCGGGAAGTCTGACGACATCTTGTCCGAGACCTCCTCGCAGGAGACAAAGGCACATGCGGCCGCGAGGATCGAAATGAATGCGTATTTTTTCATGATTAGCGTGTTTTCAGGTCGATGAATTATTTTCCCTCGAGTATGCGGTCGATCTCGACCCAGAAGAAGCGGGGACGATAGGTCGTCACATCGCTGAACTGCTGGGCGAAGTCGCCCGTATTGACGTTGTAGCTCACCAGGATCATCCCGTCCTTCTCGAACTGCGGATGCGCCATGGCATTGTAGGTGAACAGATCGGGAACATCCTGCTCGTAGGTCTCGAAGATGAGCTGCTTGTTCCGCCACGGCCCGCAGGGCGTATCGGAGACGAACGTATAGATCTCGCCGCTGTTGAAGCGCTTGTTCTGCGTCAGCAGCACATACTTGTCCCGCAGCCGGAAGACGTTGAACTGCGAGGAGACCGGCACGCTCGCCAGCCCTTCGAGCTTCACGGCATCCGACGAGTTGACACTCCAGCCCGTACCGGTGTAGTACTCCCAGCGGTCGTAGAGCCGATCGAGCGTCGTGCGGGCCGCCAGCACCTCCGAAACGGGGTTCGCACTGTTGTCGACGTCGACCTGCGCATAGATGTAGATGTAGTCGCCGTCGTTGAGCGCCGCCATGCCGTAGTGGATGTCCGCCGAGCCGGTGAAGGGGATGCGCGTGGTGCGCTTCAGGCGGATCTCCGGCAGCTCGTACTCGAGGATGTCGGTCGTCTCGTAGCGGAAGCCCCACATGCCCTCTTCGCCCTGGTACATGACCGTCTGGAAGATGTAGAGCGTGTTGTCGGCCACGAACCCGTGTCCGGGCCAGTACCACTTCTGCCCCTCGTTCGTAACGCCGGGAGGCACGGCGCCCGACGTGCCGGGGCCGTTGGCGTCGGTGATGGCGCTGACCTGGCCGTCGTCATAGACGATGTAGGAGTTGCGGTACATGTGGTCCGAAGTCGAACGGCGCCCGCCCGTCACGGTGCCCGTATAGGAGTCGCCCATCAGGAAGATGCTCCTCCCGTCGGGCAGGGCGACGGAGTACATGCCGTCGCCGCCCGTGACGCTGCCGCGGTCCGGGATGATGATCCCGGCCGTCACGCGGTCCAGCCCGTCGATCACCAGGTCCGTCCTGTTCGTCTTCACGGTCTTTCCGTCCTGCACGAGCGAGAGGTAGACCGACACCGGTTCGGCATAGGGGATGTGCGTGAGGAAGCACGACGTCGCCTCGCGGCCGGCCGTCACGACGCGGCCCGTGCGATTGTCCGTCACCTCGTAGGAGTCGAAGCGCGTATCCTTGTCGGTGAGCGTCCAGCGCAGGTAGACCGTATCGGCATTCGACGTGTACTCGACCTTCACGAAGGACTCCTCGTCGTCGAAGATGTTGGGCTTGCGGCCCTCGCCGTCGTCCCCGCACGATACGAGCAGGGTGCACAGCACGCCAAGCGCGAACATGATTCCGAAATGAGTTTTCATGATGCGGTTAGCGGGTAAGATTGGGATTCAGACGCTTCTCGCGCAGCGGATAGGGGAAGAGCAGGTCCTCCTCCTCGAAGCGGCAGCCTTCGTTGTGGCCCGGCGCCTCGTAGCCGATCAGATTGACCACCTCGCCCGTCGTGACGTTGAGAATCTTGCGCGTGCGCAGCAGGTCGAACCACGTCTGCGACTCGAAGCAGAGCTCCCACAGCCGCTCGCGGTAGACCTCCTCGAAGGTTACCGATCCGGGCTTGGATGCCTCGGGCAGCGCGCGGCCGCGGACCATCCAGTAGGCGTCGACGGCATCGCGGTCGGTCGTCGAACCGCCGTCGGCCTGGGCCTTCGCCTCGGCCATCACAAGCAGCAGGTCGGCATAGCGCAGCAGCGGATAGTTCATGCCCGACTTGCCCGTCGAGGCGCAGTTGCTGTCCCAATACTTGTAGATGTAGGGACGGTCGAGCTGCACGACACCCGAACCGTCGGTCGCCTCGTGCTCCGTGTAGTAGTACCCCTTCTCGGCCGTGCGCAGGTCGCCTTCGGTGTAGGAGTCGTAGAAGGCCTGGGCCGGAGCCAGGGCGCCGCCGAAGGCCGAGTTGGCCGAGATGGGCTTCTCGGGTTCGGGATAGGGCAGCATGTCGTTGTGCACGGGCGAGCCGGCATACTGCTGCTCGCACTGAATCATCCAGATGTGCTCACCGGCATTGGCATTCGCCGGGTCACGCAGGGCGGCGTAGTTGGAGAAAAGGTAGAACTGTCCGCTCGTATAGACCTCGTGGGCCGTCTCGTAGGCCTTCGCGTAGTACTCGGTCCCCTTCTGGAGGGGATAGCCGGCCATCGTCAGATAGACCTTCGCCAGCAGCGTGTACACGGCACCGCGCGTGACGCGGCCGTCGGTGCTCGTCCAGGGCGATGCCGCCATCAGCTCGGAGGCCCGGGTCAGGTCCCGCTCGATGCGCTCGTAGACGGCCTCCTGCGTCGCAAGCGGCAGCTTCACGTCCGACAGATCGCTCGTTACCGAGGTCTTGAGCGGCACCTCGCCCCACAGCCGCACGAGGTTGAAGTAGTGGTAGGCCCGCATGAAGTAGGCCTCGCCCAGCAGCTTGTCCTTCGTCACGGCATCCATCGTCACCGCCGACGCTTCGATGCCCGCGATGACGCTGTTGCAGTTTTCGATAGCCGTGTAGGCGCTCTTCCACAGCTTCTCGATAAAGGTATTCTCCTCGCTGACCGTAAGGCTCATCGCCTGCGAGAGGTAGATGCTGCCGGCCGAACGCGGACGCACGGCATAGCCGGGCAGGTAGTCCAGGAAGATGAAGTTCTGCGTGCCGACCTCGATGTCTCCGTCGAACAGATCGTCCACAAAGGTATAGAGCCCGTTCACGCCGGCGACGATCTGCTCCTCGGTCTTGAAATAGGACTTGGGCGAAAGCGCGGTCTTGAAGTTCTCCTCGAGGAAGGCGTTGCACGATCCCGCGATCAGCGCGACGGCCAGCGACGAGGCGACGGTTATGATGAGTCTTTTCATTGTTTTCAACATTTAGAAGGTAATCTTGAGGTTTGCGGAGACGGTCGTCGGACGCGGATAGGAGTAGAAGTCGATGCTCTGGCCCGTATCCGTGTTGAAGGCGCCCACTTCGGGGTCGAAGCCCGGGTAGGAGGTGAAGACATGGAGGTTCTCCACGTTGATGCCGATGCTCAGTCCCTTGATTACACGCGACTTGCGCAGCAGCTCGGGATTGAATTCATACGTGAGCGAGATGTTGCGGATACGCAGGAAGTCGCCCTTGTAGAGCATGCGCGAGTCCTTCTCGTTCTCGCCGAAGTTCGTGTCCGACGGCAGACGCAGCGCCGCGATCATCGAATTGGGATTCTCGGGCGTCCAGGCGTTGAGCACCGATTTGAGCGAGTTGCCGTAAAGCTGGCGGTTCTCCATCATCGTCGGGGCGATACCCATGATCTTGAATCCGTAGCTGGCATTCAGGTCGATCATCAGCGAAAGCCCCCTCCAGCGGAAGGTATTGACCATCGTGATGTCGCCCTTGGGCGTTCCGTTGCCCATGATCTTGCGGTCGGCATCGTCGATCTTGTAGTTGTGGTCCACGTCCTCGTACTTGATGTCACCGGGCTTCTTGCCGTAGCGGCGCGCCTCGTCGACCTCGTCCAGCCCCCACGTGCCGATGCGGTTCAGCACGAAATAGGAGGCCCACTCCTCGCCGGCGCGGGCGATGGTGTTGTTACCCGTGTCGATGGTCTCACCGCCGACGTCGAGCACCAGCAGCTTGTTCGTCGAAAAGACGATGTCGGTGCTCCAGCTGAAATCCTTGTGCTCGATGTTGCGCGACGAGAGGGTCACCTCGAAGCCGCGGTTGCGGATCTTGCCCAGATTGGTCCACGTCGTGGCGTATCCGGTCGTATAGGGCACCTGTTTCTGGAAGAGCAGGTCGGTCGTGGTCTTGTTGTAGTACTCCAGAATCAGCTGGAGGCGGTTGTCATACAGACCCAGGTCGAGACCGACGTTGAACTGCTTGGAGGTCTCCCACTTCAGGTCCTCGTTGCCGAGGTTCGAGAGCACGACGTAGGGGTTGAGCTCCCCGTTGAGAATCACCGAGCCGTTGGCATACTGCGAGATGGTCCGGTAGTTGGGGATCGAGGCGTTGCCCACGGCACCGTAGCTCACGCGCAGCTTCATGTTGTTGAGCACCTTGCGGGCGCCGGCAAAGAAGGGCTCCTCGGAGATCACCCAGGCAGCCGAGGCCGAGGGGAAGTAGCCGTACTTGTTGTTGGCACCGAAGTTCGAGGCGCCGTCGGCACGGAACGTGAAGCCCAGCAGATAGCGGTCCAGGAAGCTGTGGTTCATGCGGAAGTAGTAGGAGTTCATCGTGTTCTGCTCCATGCCCGAGGTCGGCTGATGGTAGGTCGTGCCGGCGCCGAGGTTATGGTAGCCGAACGAGTCGTCGAAGAAGTTTTCCGAGCCCGACGACGAGCTCTCCGAATGGTTGTAGTACCAGCTGGCACCCAGCACGAACGTCGAGCTGAGCCGTCCGCCGAAGTATTTGTCGGTGTAGGTCAGGTAATCCTCGTTCGACCAGCGGCGCGACTTGGAGTTCGAGATGTCGGCAAAGCCGCCGTTGTTCTCGCTCACGTCGAGCAGTCCGGCCTTGGCATAGCTCAGGTCGCGGTGGTTGGTCATCGAGTAGTCGCCCTTGACCGTCAGCGTGAGCTTCTTCGTCAGCTTGAGGTTGGCGATCATGTTGAAGATGGCATAGTCGTTCTCGGCGATCTTCTTCTGGTCGCGGAGCAGGCGGATCGGGTTCTCGGCCACCTCGCCCAGCGGGTAGTCGTTCTTGCGGCCCCACGTGCCGTCATCGTACTTCACCGGGACGATCGGCGGCATCTCGAGCATGTTGCGGATCGGGCCCTGACCGAAGCCGCCCTCCATGTCGTTGCTCTTGTCGGTGGCGGCCGTCACGACGGTCTGCACGTTGAGCCAGCGGTTGACGTCCGTGCGGACGTTGACCGTACCCGACAGGCGGTTGGAATAGGTATAGCGGACCAGACCCTGGAAATCCTGGTAGGCGATGCTCGAATAGACCGACGTCTTCTCACCGGCCGACGAGAACGACACCGTATGGTCGTTCGTCAGGGCATTCTGCGTCAGGGCCTCCTGCCAGTCGGTATCGTAGCGCGGCGAGGCGATCAGATACCCCCGCTCGTCGCGCTTGTAGTTGCCCGAGGCGTCCTTGGCATACCAGAAGAGGTTCTCCATCGGCGTTTCGAGATGCGGCATGACCTTGCCGCTGTAGGCGTAGGCGCGACGCTGCACCTCCATGAATTCGTCGGCGTTGAGCAGGTCGACCTTGCGGTTGAGAAAGCTCACGCCGACCTTGCCGTTGTAGGTCACCGTACCCTCGCCCTTCTTGCCGGACTTGGTCGTGATGATGACGACACCGTTGGCGCCCTGTGCACCGTACATTGAGGTGGCGGCGGCATCCTTCAGCACGTCGATGCTCTCGACATTGGCGGGGTTGATCAGCTGCGGGTTGACGCCCACCACGCCGTCGAGCACATAGATCGGGTCGCTGCCGGCATTGATCGAGCCCATGCCGCGGATTCGCAGCGCCGAGGCGCCGCCGGGCTTTCCGGAGAAGGAGACGTTCTTCACACCGGCGATCTTGCCGGCCATGTCCTGCATGATGTTGAAGGCCGAAGTGCGGTTGTCCAGATCGTCGCTGCGCAGCGAGCCCACCGACGACGAGAGCTCGCGCTTGGTGAGCGTACCGTAACCGACCACGACAACTTCGTCGATACCCGTAGTGCTCGAGGCCAGCGAGACGTCGATCGCCGTGCGCGAACCGATGGCGGCCTCCTGCGTATCCATGCCGAGGAACGAGAACTGGAGCACCTCGCCGCCGGCCGGAATTTCGAGCTCGTAGCGACCGTCGCCCTGGGTCGTGGTGCCGACCGAGGTGCCCTTGACCAGGACGGTCACGCCGACAAGCGGCGCACCCTCCTTGTCGGTCACCGTTCCCGTCACGACCTTCTTCTGCTGGGCATGCAGCGCCGGCGCCGACAACAGCAGCAGGGCCGCCGCAAGCAGCAGACTGACTAATATGTGTGTAAATTTTTTCATGTTGGAGTGTTTTAGGTGTAAGTCTGGGTTCAATACGGAGCGTCGGGCGGAGGATCGCTCGATCCTTATCCGGGCGCGGAGCGAAGCGGTTCGGGTTTCATAGGTTTGCGGATCAGGTTAGACAATGTGTTGATGATTCACGGATGGCCGATTCCGCCCGGGCAGGCAGACACTCTGCAAAGACGCACACCGGAAGAGGCACCGCACGATGCGGCACGCGGCGACACGATGAAACGGCGGCTTTCTTCCATAAGCGTGAATCTCTGTCCGGACACGGAAATCTTGTCCAATACAAATTTCACCTTAAAATCCAGCAAACGGAAGGATGTTAGGGCTCAAAGTAGGCCCGGGAGAAGGCACCCAGATGCAACGCGATGGTTTACAACCGGTTGCACGAAGGATTACATTTCGTTTGGTAAATCGGAATGAGACGGATTGAACGACAGTTTCCCGAGCGTGCGGACCGTCTGCTCGAACTTTTCGCCGCCTTCGATTGCCGCCTTCTTGATCTTGCTCTTGTAGTTGTAGATCGTCTGGGGCGAGCAGTGCAGGAAATTGGCGATCTGCGTCACGTCGGCGATGCCCAGCCGGATCAGCGCGAAGATGCGCAGCTCGGTATTGAGGTGTCCCTCCTCGAGCACGTAGCGGCTTTGCGGCACGAGCAGCATGTTGAACTTCTCGACGAAGTCGGGATAGAGCTCCAGAAACGCCTGGTCGAAGTTGGCGCACAACTCCTCCTCTTCCTCGCGGCCGCGGGCCGGTGCGAGTTCCTGCATGCGGTCGTACTGCCGGTTGCGGATCTTCAGGCTCACGTCGCGGCGCAACCGGTCGAGCTTGTTGACGTAGATCGCACACTGATTCATGAAATAACCCAGGTAGCGCTCCTTGACCACATTGGCCTCGTCGAGGCTCTTGTTGAGGTGGAGCAGCTCCTCGGTAAGCCGCTTCAGCCGCGAGCGGGCCTGCGAGACGATGCGTGTCTGCCGGAAATAGAAGAAGAGCGCAATGGCGCAGCCCAGCGCAAGCAGACTCGACACGATACCGAAAAGACGCAGGTTGCGGCGCTGCGTGGCAAGTTTGTCGAGGTAGCAGCTCTCGATGATCGGATAGAGCCGGGCGATCATCGTGTTCTTGAAGCGCGAGTTGTAGAAGTTCGCATCGCTCAACGCGAAGGAGATGTAGGAGTAGGCGCGGTCGATGTCACCCGCCTCGAAAAGCCGCATCGCCAGAGCCAACAGCGCCTCGTTCTCCTTCACCGCCAGGCGGATGTCGGTCGTGGCGGCCTCCATCAGATAACGCTCCTGCCGCACCGTGTCGCCCGCCTGCCGATAGGCCTTGGCCAGACACATGGCAGCCATGGCGTAGGCGTGCGTGTCGGGTTGCTGATCGCGGAAGATGTCACCGAAGATCCGCACGGCCATAGCCGAGTCACCGGCCCGCTGCGCCAGAAAGGCCCGCTCGGTGAGCCACTCCTTCGACCCTTCGGGCAGCAGCGACAGCAGCGAATCGCGGCAGCGGTCGATCTGCCGTTCATAGCCCGCCGTGAAGCGCTCGTCGTTGGAATAGTGGATCAGGTTCTCGTAATAGCGGATACGGTTCCAGTGGTACTGGCACTTCTGGTCGGTGCGCAGCCGCGGGTAGTCGATCGACCGGAAGAGGCTGTCGGCCTGAAGAAACAGCCCCGAGAGCGAGTGAAGGAAGGCCAGTCGCAGCCGGCAGTCGGTCAGGTAGTCCGCATTGCCGAGGCTCCGGGCGATGCGCACGTTCTCCAGGACGTAGTGTTCGGCCGAATCGCAGATGAAGGAGGCGTAATTGTCCACGATCTGTGACTGAAGGGCATAGCGCTCCTCAAGCGTCGGGGCCCCGGCGGCCAGAAGCCGCAGCGAGTCGATCTGCCGCTCCTTGGCAGCGGTATATTCGCCGGCCCGGGCAATCGCCTCGTGGAGAGCCCGCTGCAGATGGCGCATGTCGGTCTCCGCCGCACGAAGGGGCAGCGGCCGGCATACAAGCAGCAGGATGACAGAAAACATCCCTATGGTGCGTCGAATCGTCACTCGGTCCTCCTTTATTCGATCAGAAACATATCAAAAGTAGGCATTTTTGTCGAAAAACCGGCAAATTTCGCGTTTTTTTATCGCCCGCCACCGCCACCAGAAAGGCATTGCGCTGATGTTCCGCCACATAACGGGGGCACGGCGGAACATCGCCCGCCGCGCCCCCGATTTCAGGCGTCCGCCCTCCGCTGCTACTCCCTGCGCAGGACGACGCGGCGCGTCTGCGGCTTGTTGATCTCGTAGATCTTGCGCACGAGCAGCGCCATCTCCTCCTCGCGGGCTTCGCGCACCGGTGCGTGCATCATCCGCGCGAAGTTCTCGCGGTGGATCTGCAGCCAGACGTTCTTCGACTTCTCGCGGTCGAGCGCCTGCACGGCCCGCTCGTCGTCGGCGCCCAGCAGCCCCTTCTGCTGGAGGAAGTCATACTCCACCCACGCATAGTCGCGGAACGTGCGCTCGATCTCCCAGCGGAACTCGTTCAGGTACATCACCTGCTGCGCCTGCCGGTACTGGGGCGTGTTCTCGACGGCGAGGTTGATACCTCCGGCCAGCGCCGCGGCACTCCAGCTGCCGATCCGCTGCCCGTCGATATAGAGGGCGTAGTCACCCTTCGGAAGCCCCTCAACGGCGAGCATCTCGCGGTTCATCTCCTCGATAAAGGGAACCAGCCGCACGGCCTCGGCCTGGCTGCGGCGCGCCTCCCAGCCGTGTGCCACCGTGTCGAGCGGATAGGGCAGCGCCTCGGCCAGATAGTCGAACGACACCTCGCGGCTGTTGCCGTGCAGGTTGTCGACGAGGCAGTTTTCGGCCGTGAGCACTCGGCGCCGGGAGGCGTCGATGCGCACGTCGGCCACCTTCTTCCCGGCCATGCCCTGCGCCTTGAGGTAGAGGTAGGCCATGACCATGTGGCCGTCGTTGTCGGGATGGATGCGGTCGCCCATCGTCAGCGTGAAGGACGGATCGTCGGCCTGCACGCGCTGCGAAAGCTCGGTCAGCGGCGTATTGAAGTCCAGAAACTCCCAGCCGTTCTTCCCGGCAGAGGCGCGCTGGAAGTCGACCACGCGCTGCAGCACGGCGTTCTTGCCGCGCAGGGGCGCATTCTTCTCGATCTGCGCGGTCTCGTCGTAGGGGGCGCCGCCCAGCAGCACGACGCGCACGCCGTCAAGGCCCTGCAGGCGCTGCTCCATCCGGCCGTAGTTCTCGTAGCACTCGCGGTAGCGCCGTTCGCCGAACTCCCCGGCACCGGGCTGGTTGTACTCGGCATAGCCCGTATCGTTCATGCCGAAGGTCACGTTGAGCACCGTCGGGCGCTTCGAGAAGACGTCGCCGTCGAGCCGCCGGTACATGTCGCCCGCCGTCTCGCCACCGATGCCGGCGTTCATCACCTGCACGTCCATGTAAGGGAAGCGCGTCATGTAGTAGAGCCAGATGTAGGAGTGGTAGTGTCCTCCGTCGGTGATGCTGTTGCCGAGGAAGACCACCCGGTCGCCGTCGCGGAAGGGCGCGACGGTCTGCGCCTTCGCACCCGTCGTAAGGATGCAGGCAAGCGCTGCACAGAAAATCAGTTTTTTCATAAGCCGTATTGTTTCAGGTTGTCATTGTCGGATCATCGCCGCGCGGCACACTCCGCACCGGCCTCGCGCACGGCGACGCCCACGCGCGAATCGGCACAGCCGTAGTAGAGGAACCACCGCCCGTCGTGCAGCACCAGCCCCTCGATGAAGACCGTTCCGGCGGGATACTGCCCGCTGCGCTCGAAATCGGCCTCGGGGACGAAGAAGGGCTTATCGAGCCGCCCCTTCAGCCGCGTGGGATCGGCCGCGTCGAAGAGCGCCTGCCCGGCGCAGTAGGCCCCGGGGGTATACGCGCCGTCGCCGCGCTTCCCGGCGGCGTTCTTGCCGTTGTAGAGGAGCAGGATGCCCGCATCGGTCACGACGGCCGGCGGGCCGCACTCGGTCAGTTCACTGTCGAAATACCCGTCGCGCGGCTCGAGCACCCGGAGCAGCCCGCCGTCGGGGCCAAGCAGCGGCGTCCAGTCGGTCAGGTTGTCCGACACGGCCACGTTGACGAACTGCTCGCCCCAATACATCCAGTAGCGCCCGTCGATGCGGGCGACCGTCTGCCGTCCGCCGTCGACGCGCGTCACGGGCGAGGCCGATTTCGAGAAGGCGTCGCGGAAACGGCCGCCATGGGCCTTCGCGAAGGCGGGCCCGTGCTTGTGCCAGGTCAGCAGGTCGCGCGACGTGGCGACGGCCAGCCGCGCCTGACGGCGGTTCCACTGCGTGTAGAACATCACGTAGAGCCCCTCGTCGGTCTGCACGATGCGCGGGTCCTCGACGCCGCCCGGCCACTCCAGCACGGTCTGCGAATCGACGTCGGGATAAAAGACCGGCTCGGACAGCCGTCTGAAATGCACGCCGTCGTCCGAGAAGGCGCAGCCCAGCCGGGAGGTGCGCTGTCCGATCCCCTCGCCCGAGCGGTCCTCGGCGCGGTAGAGCAGCACCACCCGGCCGTCGCGCACCGCAGCCGCGGGATTGAACGTGTCGCCCTCCTGCCAGGCGACCCATTCGCGCCGCAGGGGACAGAAGAAGCGGGTCGCCGTGTCGGGGGCAATGACCGGATTGGCCCCTTCGGGGCGCCGGAACCCGGTCCATGCCCATTCGGGCGCCGTGGCGGCCGGCTCCGCGCAGGCCGAGGCGGCAAACGCCGCGGCAAGGATCAGCAGCCGGGCACACCGGCGGGAAACGATCGTCTTCATGGCCGTATCAATCATAGGAGGGCGGCAGCTCCCGGGTCGCCCAGCGGCCGGGACGCGCCGCGGTTTCGTATTCGAGCACCGCGCCCTGCGCGAGGGTCTCCCAGTCGACCCATGCGCGGTCGCACGGCCGGCCGTCGATGCGCAGCGAGCGGGTGTAGGCGTGCTTCTCCGATCCGCCGAGGATCGTCACGTCGCCGCGCCGCAGGTGGATCGTGATCCGCTCGAAGAGCGGCGTGCTGAGCGTGAAGCCCCCAACGCCCGGGATCATCGGATAGAGCCCCGTGCAGGCGAAGACGTACCACGCGCCCATCGTCCCCAGGTCGTCGTTGCCCGGCAGGCCGTCCGCGGCGGAGGAGTACTGCTCGCGGAGCGTGCGGCGGATCACCTCCGAGGTCTTGTCGGGGCGTCCGACCCAGTTGTAGACCCACGGGATGTGGAAACTCGGCTCGTTGCCCGAGGCGAACCACTCGTCGTTGTAACCGGCATCGAGCCGCACGAAGTATTCGTCCAGCCGCCGCTCGGCCTCCGTCCGTCCGCCGATCAGTTCGATGAGCCCCCCGAGGTCGTAGGGCACCATCCAGAAGTAGTCCTTGTAGGTCGCCTCGCGCCAGTCCTCTGTGAGGGGTTTCCAGCTGCCGTCGGCACGGCGCGAGCGGAGCCAGCCGCTTTCGGCGTCGTAGAGGTTGCGCCAGCGCCGCGCCACGTCGAAGTAGCGCCAGCTGGCGAACTCGTCGCCCACGGCATGCAGGGCGAACTGCCCGATGGCGAAATCGGCCGAGGTATATTCGAGCATCTGCGAAGCGTCCCAGTAGCCCTTTTCGAGGTACTGCCCGAGGCCCGGCCGCGCCTCGACCTGCTGCGAGCGGGCACCGGGCACCTCGGCCGTGCGGCGCATCACGCAGAAGAGCGGATAGGGGTCGTAGTCGCGGGCGCCGAAAGCCCAGGCGTTGGCAACGAGCGCCGACGTCGGGTCGCCCTGCATGACGCCCGTCTCGATGTTGGCCATCACCCAGCGCGGGAAGGCGCCGCCCGACTGTTCGGCGAAGTCGAGGTGCGAGAGCACAACCTCCGAGGCGACGTCGGGCGCCAGCATCGACAGCAGTTGGATCTGCGTGCGGTAGGTATCCCAGTTGCTGAACGACGTATACTGCGTCGAGCGGCTGCGGTGGATGCGGAAGTCGGCCCCCATGTACTCGCCGTTGACGTCGCTGCAGACGTTCGGATGGATCAGTGCCCGGTAGAGGTGCGTGTAGAACTGCACCGTGCGGTCCGGATCGGAGCCTTCGACCTCGATGCGGCCCAGCACGTCGTTCCACCGTGCCTCGGCGGCGCGGCGCACGGCGTCGAAGTCCCAGCCGGGGTTCTCGGCGCGCAGGTTCGCACGGGCGTTCTCCACCGAGACATACGAGATGCCGATCCGGTAGTGCACGGTGCGGCCGTGCCGCAGGTCGAAGACGAAGTAGACGCCCGACTCGCCGCCCTCGGCGAAACGGCCCCCGGGCGTGAGGCGCTCGCGCTCCCAGATGCCCGAGCGGAGGGCGTCCGTGTCGAACTCGGCGACGAAATAGACCTTGTAGGGGGTGCGGATGCCGCAGAACTCGCCACCCTCGGCATAGCCCTCGCAGCTGCGGGGCCCGGTGACGCTGACGGCCGCCTGCGTGATCGCCGTGGCGGCGACCCCCGTGCCGATAATGACCGTGCCGAGCGAATCCGACACCGGAAAGTCGTAACGGGCCATGCCCGTGCGGCACGTCACGGTGAGCTGCGCGCGGACGGAGTCCTGCACGTGGGTCTCGTACCAGCCGGCATGTCCCCGGCCGGGGGCGACGTCGACGCGGCAGTCGAACATGCGGCCGGGCGAGACCGCCAGCTCGCCCCGCAGCGGGAGCGTCGGGAAGTTGCCCATGTGGCGGCACCCGGCGCCACTCAACTGATTGATGACAAAGCCGCTGCGCGGCGAGAAGTAGGAGGGTGTGAACTGCACCATCCCGAAGGGCGAGGTGGCGCCCGGGTAGAGATACCCCGAGGCGAGGCCGACGCCCCGGGTGCCGATGCGCGTGTCGACCAGCCGGGCGTAGTCCGTCGTCCGGGCCGCGGCCGATGCGGCCAGCAGAAGCCCCGCAAGCGGGAGCAGGCATCGGCCGGCCTTTGTAAAAAGGGTCTTCATGATGAAGCGGTTATATTGGGAGATTTCAGGGAGTTGTCTCAATCGGGCAGCCCGCACGCGATCACTGCAGCGGCGCCGGGGCCATTGTCCCCGTAAGGCCCCAGTCGGGATTCGGCTCGGGGGCAAGGAAGAGCTCGAGCGTCCCGCCGGCGGCGATCTGTGCGAAGTCCAGATGCGAAGCGTCGTACTCGCGGCCGTTGAGCAGTGCGCGGCGGATGTAGACGTTGCCCGGGGCGTTGTCGTGCGCCACGACGGTGAAGCTCCGGCCCGCGGCATAGCGGGGATCGAGCCGGAATTCGATGCGGTCGAAAACCGGACTGGTGATCTCCATGCGCGTGTCGCCCGGGCAGGCGGGATGGAGGCCCGCCGCGGCCAGCACGTACCAGGCCGACATCTGCCCGGCATCCTCGTTGCCGACGATGCCCTCGACGCGGTTGCCGTAGGCCCGCTCGCAGATGCGGCGCGTCCAGCGCTGCGTCATCCACGGCTCGCCGAGGCGGTTGAAGAGGAAGGGCACGAGATGGACCGGCTCGTTGGCGTGGTTGTAGTAGTCGTTCCAGAGCATGTCGTCGGGCGTCTGCCCGAAGAAGGCCGCAAGGTCCTTCAGCACGGCGTCGCGGCCGCCCATCAGCGAGACCATCCCCTCGACGTCGTGCGGCACGAACCACCCCTGCTGATAGGGGTTCGACTCGATGCAGCCGTACCACTCCGTCGTGCGGGCACGCTCGGGCCACGGCGCCCAGCTGCCGTCGGCACGCCGGGGCCGGAACCACCCCTTCTCCGTATCGAAGATGTTGCGGTAGGCCTGCCCCTTGCGGGCGAAGTCGGCGGCATCGGCCTCCTTGCCGAGCATCGAGGCCAGGCGCGAGAGGCACCAGTCCGTATAGGCGTATTCGAGCGTGTGCGAGATGCAGAGCGCCGAGGGGGTATATCCGAGCGGGTCGTTGCCGAAGCGGCGCGAAGTGTTGACCGCATAGCGGTAGGCCAGCTCCGCATCGTAGCCCCGGATGCCCTTGGCGTAGGCGTCCGCCAGCACCGACAGCGCCGGGTTGCCCAGCATGCAACCCGAATAGGCGTTCATGATCTCCCAGCGCTCGAAGTATTCGCGGCCGCTCTCCGCGGCCATCGTCACCAGCGAGTTGAGCAGGTCGTCGACCAGCTGCGGGTTGATGATCGTCTGCAGGGGCATCTGGCTGCGGAATACGTCCCAGCCGCTGAAGATCGTGCGCTTGGTGAAACGCCCTTCGGTCGAGTGTATCTGCCCGTCGGCCCCGGGATAGCGTCCGTCGACGTCGGTCAGCGTGCGGGGGTCGATCATCGTGTGGTAGAGCGCCGTATAGAAGACGGTCTTCTCGTCGTCGCTGCCCCCCTCGATGCGGATGCGGCCCAGCTCGTCGTTCCACTGCGCACGGGCCGCGGTGCGCACCTCGTCGAAGGAGCGGTCGGCGATCTCCGCCCCGAAGTTGCGGCGGGCCCCCTCGGCGTCGACGAACGAGATGCCGACGCGCAGCTCGACCTCATGACCCGCTTCGGTAGCAAATTCGGTAAAGAAGCCGAGGTGCTTGCCCTCGATCTCGCCGACGTCCGTCACGACGGGCGCCTCGGCGACCCGCTGCTGATAGGCCGCACTCACCACGTCATCGCGCTTGCGGCTCCACGAATCGGGAATATCGGCACTCCAGAAGCCGTAGCGGGTGATCGGCTCGCTCAGGCGGGCATAAAAGTAGAGCGTATAGTCCACCTGCCCCTCGCCGTTGCCCCAGCCGCCCGTGGCGGGCGTGCAGTGGATCCAACCGGAGAGCGTATGGTCATCCTCGACACGGACATACTGCCGCTCGGCCGTACCGCCGACGCGGCGCGCCAGGTCAATCTGGATGCGCGAAGTGTCGCTCTCGGGGAAGGTGAAGCGCAGGATGCCGGCATGCGGCGTGGCCGAGCACTCGGCCAGGATGTCGTAATCGGTCAGAAGGACGCGGTAGTAGCCCGCCTCGGCGTGTTCGCTCTGCTTGTCGTAGTGCGAGCGGTAGCCCGCGATCGAGCCGTCCTCGCGGCCCGCGATCTTGCACAGCGGACCGGTCGTCGGCATGACGAGCAGGTTGCCCAGATCGCCGAACCACCCCACGCCGCTCATCTGTGTGAAGGCAAAGCCCTCGATCGTGGTGTGCTCGTAGCTGTAGCCGGGGCTGTTGTCACCGCCGGTGATGGTGTTGGGGCTGACCTGCACCATGCCGTAGGGGGTCGTCGCCCCGGGGAAGGTCTTGCCCAGCCCGTGGTAGACGCCCGCAGCCGTGGTGCTCGTGCTGGCGCCGATAAAAGGATTCACATAGTCGGCCGGAGAGAAGGTCCCGGGCTGCGGTGCGGACGTGCAGCAGACGGCAAGGGCCGACAGCAGGGATGCGGCAAAGGGAAGGATACTGCGTAAGGTATACATGTTGCGGAGATTATTTTGTCAGTCGGAAGGTCCGGATGCCGAAGCGCGGCATGGCGACCTCGAATTGCGTTTGTCCGCCACGGACTCGGCACGGCACCGGGGCAAGCGTCTGTCCGTCGAGCGAGACCTCCTCGATGCGTGCGAGGGGCACGCCGAAGCGGAGCCGGCAGGGGCGCTCCGATCCCGAAGCGTTGTAGAGGCGCAGGAGGATGTCGCCGCCCTCCATGCAGACGGCCGAGAGTTCGTAGCCGCTGCTGCCGAGATCGAGCAGCGAGACCCGTTGCGGGCGTCCGTCGGCAAGCAGGCCGCAGAGCAGCGGTTCGTTCCAGCGCTGGCTTTCACGGTCGACGCCCGCCTCGTCCCAGCGGCCGCGGTGCGGCACCAGGGCGTAGCGCAGGTGCGTCTGTCCGTCGAGCGCGTAGTCGCGTCCCCAGAGGCCGTTGCCGGCGAACTGCACCGTCAGCGACAGCGGGTTGCCGGGTCCGTAAGCGTAGGAGGTCGTATGGTCCGAGAGGAGAGCCAGGCCGCAGCGGCCCTTCTCTCCGGCCAGGTCGACCCAGTGCAGCAGGACGTTGTGCTTGATCGAGTCCCAGGTCGAGAAGTAGGTGTCGCGGAGCGTGCTCTCGCAGACATCGAAGGGGGCGTCCTTGCTGATGCGGGCCTCGCCGGAGGCCACGGGGAAGCAGACGCGCAGTTTGCCCCGCTCGTCGTAGAAGGCCCGGCGGTTGCTGGCATAGGCGTCGTTTTGCTTATAGGAGCCGATCGCGGTCGGATGCTGCCAGTCGATCCGCAGATCGAAGTCGATGCGGCGCTCGCCGCGGCGCAGCGTGAGCGTCTGCACGAAGGGGTGCGACGCGATCCGTCCCTCGATGCGCACGCTCCGTTCCAGCGCATCATCCTGCAGGACGGTCAGCGTCGCAGGGGTTTCGGTCGAGGAGCGGAAGCCGCCCTCGTCCGGGAAGCAGCCGCACAGCTCGCCCATCGAAAAGTCGCTCTGCGGATCGACCACCTCCCGGCCGCCGCACCGTTTGGCGACCAGGCTTTCGATCACGCCGCCGCGCGAAAGGTCGAGCACGATGCGGTACATGTCGTTTTCAAGCAGGTATTTTTCCGATCCCGCAGCAGCGGAATGCACCGCGGGTTCGGGCATCGCCGTGCCGCATCCGGGTTCCAGCCGGAAATCGGCATACCCGAAGGCCGGGACCCCGGCCTCGAAGGTGAGGGCATACCCCTGCTCCGTGCGTTCGTAGCGCGCGGCGTCGATGCGTCGTCCGGCGGCATCCGTAATCCGGGGCGCCGTCGGGCCGAACGACCGGGGCACGACAACCGCAAGCACCTCGCGCCGCGCCGTGCCCAGCGTATTGACCGCCCGCACGCGAAGCGGCCCCTGCATCACGGCATCGGGACCGAGGCTGCGCAGTGCGGCGGCCGTGACGCCGCCGCAGATCGAATCGGTCGCGGCGGTCCAGCGGGCGATATGGTCGGCCCACGTGCCGCGGCCATGCAGCCCGTTGTAGGGAACGATCCACGAATCGTGGTGCTGCGCCAGCATCAGCGTGCGCCACGCCTCGTCGAGCGCGGCCACATCGTAGCGCCCGTCACCGAGCAGCACGCCCAGCACGGAGGCCTTCTCGGCCTGCACGAGGGCATTTTCGGCATGCCGCACCTGCCGGGCGATGCGCTGCAGCACCTGACTGCCCCAGACGAGGCTCACGCGTACATCCTCCTGCGACATGCGGTAGGGGGTGGCAGAGGCGGGGTCGGCCACCTGCTCGAAGTATTCGCGCCAGGTGACGTAGCGCGAGCCGTTGCGGATGCTGTCGCCGCTGCCGATCCAGGGTCCGAATTTCCAGCCGGCGTCCTGGTAGCACATCCCGACGGGATGGGCGATGCCCTGCCGACGGCAATCCTCCAGATACTCCATTCCGTTGCCCCAGGCCGTGGTCTGCCAGACGGAGTGCTCCTCCAGCCGCTCCGAGGCGTAGCGCGGCACGGTGCGGATCGACGTGCCGTCGGGACCCGTCCAGTCGACCGTCTCCCCGCCGAAGGGGGCCATGTAGCCGCCCCAGCAGGTGTTGGGGCACTTGAGCGAGGCATAGCGGAAACCGAACGAGCGGAGCAGCTGCGGCAGGCAGCTTGTAAAGCAGGGCTCCTCAACGGCATAGGTCACAAACTCGATGCCGGGAAAGTGGCTGCGGAGCTTGCGCATGCCATAGGCGAACTGCCGGATGATACTCTCACCCGATATATTGTAACAATAAGGCTGGGCGTAGGTCGGATTGGTGAACTCGACCCGGTCACCGGTCGCCAGGCGCCTGAAACGCGCATAATCGGCCGGCGTGCGCACCTGCACGGTGTCCCATGTCTCGGGCTCGATCTCCAGACCGATGCGCCATTCGGGATGAGCCTCCAGCTGGTCGACGATAAAACGGGTCTTCCACTCGACGGGGTAGTGGCCGTAGACGCCGCCGTGGTATCCGTCGACAAACCACGCCTGCGGCTGCGACGCGTATGCGGAGAAACCGGCCATGAGCAACAAGGCGGCAGCGATCGCCCGGACGGAAATTCTGTTCCGGCAGGAACGGTCTGAAATCATATCCATGAAGGTTCGGTGTTAATGAGTTTTCGGTATTACAAATTAACTTCATAAATATGGAAACCGAAGGGATATTAAACCGGAAAGTAGACAAGGCTGCACAACAACCATCTCATTCACAAGAGAATGACCCTCATCAAGGCACACTCATGGTAAATCGCATGGAGGGCCTTTTCGGAGAAAAGGCGCTTCACGGCGGCAAAAAGGGGCCAAAAAGAGACCCGCTTCGGTGAGCGGCAAGGGTGGAAAGGGTGGAAAGAGCGGAAAGAGCGGAAAGGGCGGAGGCGGCGCCGACCGGGCACAAAAAACCGGACGGCCGCACCCGCATGGTACGTTCCGTCCGGAATTCATTTCGGCAGGGACTGCCCGCCTACTTGCCCAAGAGCTGCTTCACTTCGGCGGCCTTCCAAAGGGCGTTGCCGCCGAAACGAGTGACGTCGCTGACGGTCGCCCGCAGCCGATTACTTGCCCAGCAACTGTTTTACTTCGGCGGCGACGGTCACACCGTTGTAGCCGAACTTCTCGTCGAGCACCTTGTAGGGGGCCGAATAGCCGAAGTGGTCCAGTCCGTGGATCATCCCCTTCTCACCCACCAGGCCCCGCAGGGTCACAGGCAGTCCCGACGTCAGGCCGTAACGCGGCAGGCCCGCCGGCAGAACGCTCTCCTGGTACGACTTGGGCTGATCGCGGAAGAGGCCCTCGCTCGGTGCACTGACGATGCGCACCGGAATTCCCTCTTCGGCCAGCAGGGTTGCCCCCTCGACCAGCGTCGAGACCTCCGAACCCGAAGCGACGAGCACGGCGGCCGGTTTGGCGGCGTCGACCACGACATAGGCCCCCTTGGCCACCTGGGCGGCCTCCTCGCGGCGGCTCCGGCCCAGCGTCGGCAGGGTCTTGATATTCTGGCGCGAAAGCACGAGTGCCACGGGCCGGTGCTCCTCCAGCGCCAGCTTCCACGCCATGACGGTCTCGTCGCCGTCGGCCGGACGCAGCACAAGCATCGACCGCTCGCCCTCGTGGTTGCGCAGGTGCTCCAGCAGGCGAATCTGCGCCTCCTGCTCGACGGGCTGGTGCGTCGGACCGTCCTCGCCCACGCGGAACGAGTCGTGCGTCCAGACGTAGATCACGTGCAGCCGCATGAGCGCCGAGAGACGCACCGCGGGCTTCATGTAGTCCGAGAAGACGAAGAAGGTGCCGCAGGCCGGGATCACGCCGCCGTGCAGCGCCATGCCGTTCATCACGCAGGCCATCGTCAGCTCCGAGACGCCCGCCTGGAAGAACTTGCCCGAAAAGTCGCCCCGCGTGAAGGCCCTGGTCTTCTTGAGGTAACCGTCGGTCTTGTCCGAATTGGAGAGGTCGGCCGAGGCGACGATCATGTTCTCGACCTTCTCGGCATAGAGTCCCAGCACCGTGGACGAGGCGGCGCGCGTGGCAACGTCGGGCTTCAGTTCGATCGTCTTGTAGTCGATCTCGGGCAGCTCACCCGAGAGGAAGCGGTCGAGCTTGTGTGCGAGCTCCTTGTGCTCCTGACGCCACGACTTCTCGATGCGCGCCTGCTCGGCCGCCCAGGCACGAAGCGCCTCGCGGCGCTCGGCGAAGACCTCGCGGCTCTGCTCGAAGACGGCAAACGGATCGTCGGGATCGCCCCCGAGGTTGCGGACCGTCGCGGCAAAGTCGGCTCCGGCCGACGACAACGGCTGTCCGTGCGTTGAGACCCGGTCCTCGTAGCTCGCCCCGTCGGGACCCACGGCCCCCTTGCCCATCACCGTGCGGCCGATGATGAGCGTCGGACGCTCCATCTCGGACTGTGCGGCAACGAGCGCCTCGCGGATCTCGTTGATGTTATGCCCGTCGATCTTCAGCACGTTCCAGCCCCACGCCTCGTACTTCATGGCCACGTTCTCCGTATCGACCTCGTCGACCTTCGTCGAGAGCTGGATGTTGTTCGCATCGTAGTACATCACGAGGTTGGAAAGCCCCAGGTGTCCGGCGATGCGGCCCACGCCCTGCGAGATCTCCTCCTCGACGGCACCGTCCGAGATGTAGGCATAGGTGCGGTGCGCCATCCACTCGCCGAAGCGCGCCGCCAGGAAGCGCTCGGCAATGGCTGCGCCGAGGGCCATGGCATGTCCCTGCCCCAGCGGGCCGGAGGTGTTCTCCACGCCGCGCAGCACGTCCACCTCGGGGTGGCCGGGCGTCACGCTCCCCCACTGCCGCAGCGACTTGAGGTCCTCGGTCGAATAGAATCCGGCCAGCGACAGCACCGAATAGAGCATCGGCGACATGTGTCCCGGATCGAGGAAGAAGCGGTCGCGGTAGGGATAGGCCATGTTGTCGGGGTCGTAGCGCAGGAACTCCGCGTAGAGCACCGTGACGAAATCGGCGCCGCCCATCGCTCCGCCGGGATGACCCGACTTCGCCTTTTCGACCATGGCGGCCGACAGGATGCGGATGTTGTCGGCAACGCGCGTTAGTTTCGTATTCGTAGACATATCAAAGTTTAAGGTTTAGTATTTTTCAGTTGCTAAAGATAGCAAAAAAAATCATCCGACCTGCCGCATCTGCGGAAGATTTGCACGTCCGAGCTTTTCGCGGGCATAGGGCAGCGTCACGGTGAACTCCCGGGCGCCCGTCGAGGGCAGCTCGAACATCGTGTCCATCATGATCGCCTCGCAGATCGAACGCAGGCCGCGCGCCCCGAGGCGGAACTCCACGGCCTTGTCGACGATGTAGTCCAGCACGTCGTCGTCGAAGGTCAGCTTCACGCCGTCGAGCTCGAACAGACGCTGGTACTGCTTGATGATGGCGTTCTTCGGCTCGGTGAGGATGCGCCGCAGGGCGTCGCGTCCCAGCGGCTGCATGTAGGTCAGCACCGGGAGGCGCCCCACCAGCTCGGGAATCAGCCCGAAGCTCTTGAGGTCCTGCGGCGAGACGTACTGCATGAGGTTGTTGCGGTCGATCGTATCGCCGTCGATCCGTCCGTAGCCGATCGCGCGGGTGTTGAGCCGCTGGGCGATCTTCTTCTCGATGCCGTCGAAGGCGCCGCCGCAGATGAAGAGGATGTTGCGCGTGTTGACCTGGATGAACTTCTGCTCGGGGTGCTTGCGCCCGCCCTGGGGCGGCACGTTGACCACCGTGCCCTCGAGAATCTTCAGCAGCGCCTGCTGCACACCCTCGCCCGAGACGTCGCGCGTGATCGAGGGGTTGTCGCCCTTGCGGGCGATCTTGTCAATCTCGTCGATGAAGACGATGCCCCGCTCGGCCTGCTCGACGTTGTAGTCGGCTACCTGCAGCAGCCGCGAGAGGATGCTCTCGACATCCTCGCCCACGTAGCCCGCCTCGGTGAGCACCGTGGCGTCGACGATCGTGAAGGGCACCTTCAGCAGGCGGGCGATCGTCCGCGCCATGAGCGTCTTGCCCGTACCGGTGGGGCCCACCAGCACGATGTTCGACTTGTCGATCTCGACGTCGTCCTCCTTCGGGGCGTAGAGCAGCCGCTTGTAGTGGTTGTAGACCGCCACCGACAGGTAACGCTTGGCCGTATCCTGTCCGATGACGTACTGGTCGAGGAACTCCTTGATCTGCGCCGGCTTGAGCAGCTCCTCCTTCTTCAGGGGCGCCACCGACGGACGGGCCGGCGCGCCGGCCGCCATGCCGTTGTCGGCAAGGATGCGGTAGCCGTTCTCGATGCACTTGTTGCAGATGTTGGCTCCGTCCATGCCCTGGAACATGATCTCCACCTCCGAGCGGGAGGCCCCGCAGAACGAACAGCGGTCGTCGTGCGTGTCGCTGCCGCGGCGGCGGGGGGTCGGGTTCTCCGTATGATTCGGGTTGTCGTTTTTCTTTGCCATTACTTCTTCTCCCTTTTGGTCAGCACTTCGTCGATGAGTCCGTACTCCCGGGCCTCGGCGGCCGAGAGCCAGTAGTCGCGGTCGGCATCCTTCTCGATCCGGCGGACCGGCACGCCCGAGTGCAGCGAGAGGATCTCGTAGAGCTCGCGCTTGGTCTTCATCATCTCGCGGGCCGTGATCTCGATGTCGGAGGCCTGGCCCTGCGCGCCGCCCAGCGGCTGGTGGATCATCACCCGCGAGTGGGGCAGCGCCGAACGCTTGCCCTTCGCGCCGGCCGTGAGCAGCACGGCGCCCATCGAGGCGGCCAGCCCCGTGCAGATGGTCGCCACGTCGGGACCCACCAGCTGCATCGTGTCGTAGATGCCCAGTCCGGCCGAGACGGAGCCGCCCGGCGAGTTGATGTAGATCTGGATGTCCTTCTCGGGATCGACCGACTCGAGGAAGAGCAGCTGCGCCTGGATGATGTTGGCGGCATCGTCGTAGATCGGCGCCCCGAGGAAGATGATGCGGTCCATCATCAGGCGCGAGAAGACGTCCATCGTGGCGACGTTCAGCTGCCGCTCCTCGATAATCGTCGGCGAGACATAGGCCGCGCTGACCGACTGGAAGTCGTGCAGCTTGAGCGAGCTGATGCCGCAGTGCCTGCGCGCGTACTTTTCAAATTCTGACATATCCGGTAGTTTTTCTCAAAAAAAGGACTTTGCAAACATCACGCCTGCAAAGTCCAAAGATAGCTATTTTTCGGCAATTATCGGAGCTCCTGTGCCAATTTGGCGAACTCGTCGGCCGAAACGGACTTCTCCTCGACCGTGATTTTCGACTTCACGTCCTCGACAACCTTCATTTCGTAGAGCTTCTCGTAGATCTTCTGGCCCTGCTCCTTGTCGGCGAGGATCTTTCCGGCGTAACCGGCGAGCATGTCGTCGGGAGCCGACGGCATGCCGTACTGTGCGAACTGCGCGGCAGCCAGCGCCTTGGCCTCGGCCTCGGCCTCCTCCTTGCTGACCGTGAGGTTGTCCTGCTTGATGAAGTGCTTCTGGATGTAATTCCAGGTGAACATCTTCAGGAACTGCGCAAAGTCCTTCTCGATCTCCTCCATCGTGAACTTGCCCTCGTTGATCGTGTAGAGCCAGCGCTTGAGGAATGCCTCGGGCATCTTCAGCCCGGCCTTTTCGATCAGGTAGTCACGCAGCTGCAGCGTGAAGAGGTAGTCGCTCTCGCGGCGCAGCTCCGATGCGATCTGCGCGTCGATGTAGGCCTCGAACTCCTCCGCGGTCTTGACGTTGCCGCCCGGGAAGGCCATCTTGAAGAACTCCTCGTTGAGCTCCGGCTCGGCGAAGCGGCGGATGCGCGTGATCTCGAGCGTGAACTCGGGCTTGATGCCCTCCAGCTCGTTCTCCTTGACCTGGAGCACGGCGGCACGCTGCGACGGGTTCTTGTAGAGCTCGTTGATGTTCACCTCGGTCTTGTAGCCGACCTTCTGGCCGAGGAAGGGCTTGCGCTCCTCCTCCGACATCGAGATCAGCCCCACGTAGGCGTCGGCAACGTTCATCTCACCGTTGTCGAGCGTCACCGAAAGGGCCTCGTCCGAGGTCACCTCCTCGGCGTCGACCAGACGGCCGAAGCGACGCAGGAAGTTCGAGCGGTAGTCGTCGTGCATCTTCTTGTCGACGGCGATGGCGTTGTAGGTCAGCTTGTCCTGCTTCGAGAGGTCGAGCTTGATCTCCGGAGCCTCGCCGATCTCGAAGACGAACTCGAACTCCTTGCCGTTCTCGAAATCGAAGGCTCCCTGCTCCTCCGAGGGGATCACGTCGCCCAGGTAGTCGATGTTCTCCTTCTGGAGGTACTCGAACACGGCGTTCGAGGCGGTGCGGTACGACTGCTCGGCCAGCACGCCCTTGCCGTACATCTTCTTGATGATGCCCATCGGCACCATGCCGGGACGGAAGCCAGGGATGTTGGCCTTGCGGCGGTATTCGCGCAGCGCCTTCTCGACGCTCTGGCCATAGTCCTCCTCGCCCACGGTTACCTTGACGAGCGAAGTGTTCTCTTCACGTTGTTCTCTTACGATCTTCATACTGAATGTGTTGTATTTGTTATTCTCGTTTTTCTCCGTCGGAATCGGGAGGCAAATGTACGAAATTATTCCGTCCGGCGCAAGATATTCTTATATATTATGGTCAAATTATGATATGTGGATTGCTTTTCGTAACTTTGCATGATTGTTCGCACACGATGACGATGAAAACCACGACGATTCTTCTCTGCGCGGCACTGCTGCTGGGCGCCTGCGGAGGAAATGCGGCCCGCAACCGCAAAAGCGCCGCCGCAACCCGCATAACCGTACCGGCGGCACCCCGCGAATACACCTATCGCGTGAAGGCGGTCCACCCCCATGCAACGGACGCCTACACGCAGGGGCTGCAATACGTCGACGGCACGCTATGGGAGGGCACGGGCCAGCACGGCGCCTCGCGCGTCACGAAGACCGACCTCGGGACGGGCCGCACGGAGCTCTTTGCGCGGCTGCCCCGCTCGGAGTTCGGCGAGGGCATCACGCTGCTCGACGGGCGGCTCTACTACCTGACGTGGCAGTCCAACACGGCGCACGTTTACGACGTCGCGACGGGACGCCACCTGCGCGACTTCCGCTACCCGGGCGAGGGGTGGGGGCTCACGACCGACGGCGAGCGGCTCTACCTGTCCGACGGCACGGAGTCGATCCACGTGCTCGATCCCGAGACCTTCCGCCGCGAGCGCCGCATCACGGTGACCCTCGAGGGTGAGCCCGTGCACTTCCTCAACGAGCTGGAGTGGATCGACGGCCGCATCTGGGCCAACGTCTACACGACGGACCAGATCGTCATCATCGACCCGGCGACGGGCACGGTCGAGGGGGTCGTCGACCTCACGGGGCTGCTTCCCCAGGAGGACCGCACGCGGCAGACCGACGTGCTGAACGGCATCGCCTGGGATGCGGCCGGCGGGCGCATCTTCGTCACGGGCAAGAACTGGCCCAAACTCTTCGAGATAGAAATCCTACCGAAATAATGCACAACACGTTATACGACAATCTGGAGCGGCGCATCCTGCTGCTCGACGGCGGCTTCGGCACGATGGTGCAGGGCTACGGCCTGGGCGAGGCGGAGTACCGCGGCGAGCGCTTCCGCGACTGGAGTGTCCCGCTCAAGGGGTGCAACGACCTGCTGGCGCTCACGCGCCCGGAGGTCGTGCGCGAAATCCACGAAAAGTACCTGCAGGCCGGCGCCGACATCATCGAGACCGACTCATTCAACGCCAACGCCGTCTCGCTGCGCGACTACGGGCTCGAGGCCTACGCCGGCGAGATGGCCCGTGCCGCGGCTGCGGTGGCCCGTGCGGCGGCCGACGCCGCGACGGCGCGCAACCCGCAGAAGCCGCGCTTCGTCGCCGGGTCGATGGGCCCGACGAACCGCACGGCCTCGATGTCGGCCGACGTGGCGAACCCCGCGTCGCGCGAGATCACCTTCCGCGAGCTGGTCGACGCCTACACGACACAGGCACGGGGACTTCTCGACGGCGGGGCCGACATCCTGCTCGTCGAGACGGTCTTCGACACGCTCAACGCCAAGGCGGCGCTCTACGCCATCGACCTGCTGGCCGAGAGGCTCGGCCGCGAAATCCCCGTCATGGTCTCCGGCACGCTGGCCGACGCCAGCGGCCGCACCCTCTCGGGACAGACCGTCGAGGCCTTCTGCGTCTCGGTATCCCATGCGCGGCTGCTCTCCGTGGGGCTCAACTGCGCCTACGGGGCGCGGCAGCTGCTGCCTTACCTCGAGCGGCTTGCGGCCGTGGCCCAGACACGCATCTCGGCCCACCCCAACGCCGGACTGCCGAACGTCATGGGCGGCTACGACGAGACGCCCGCGATGTTTGCCGAGGATGTGGGCGAATACATGCGCCGCGGCCTGGTGAACATCGTCGGCGGCTGCTGCGGCACCACCCCGGCCCACATCTTCGAGCTGTCGAAGATCGTCGGCCGCTACACGCCGCGCCCGCTGCCGGAGCCCCGCCACGAAACCGTATTGAGCGGTCTGGAACCGCTGCGCATCGTCCCCGAGGCGAACTTCATCAACGTCGGCGAGCGTACGAACGTCGCCGGCTCGGCCCGCTTCGCGCGGCTCATCCGCGAAGGCAACTACGAGGAGGCGCTCACCGTCGCCCGGGCGCAGGTCGACGCCGGGGCGCAGGTCATCGACGTCTGCATGGACGACGGGCTGATCGACGGTCCCGCGGCCATGCGCACGTTCCTCAACCTGACAGCCTCCGAACCCGAAATCGCCCGCGTGCCGACGATGATCGACTCGTCGCGCTGGGAGACGCTCGTCGCGGGGCTGGAGGTGACGCAGGGCAAGGCCGTCGTCAACTCCATCTCGCTCAAGGAGGGCGAGGAGGAGTTCCTGCGCCGGGCGCGCGAAATCCACCGCTACGGCGCCGCCGCGGTGGTGATGCTCTTCGACGAGCGGGGGCAGGCCGACACCTTCGGGCGCAAGATCGAGGTGGCCGAACGGGCCTACCGCCTGCTGACCGGCGCCGGCTTCCCGGCCGAGGACATCATCTTCGACCCCAACATCCTGGCCGTCGCCACAGGCATTGCCGAGCACGACGGCTACGCCAAGGCCTTCATCGACGCAACGCGCTGGATCAAGGAGCACCTGCCCTACGCCAAGGTCTCGGGCGGCGTCTCGAACCTCTCGTTCGCCTTCCGCGGCAACAACGCCGTGCGCGAGGCGATGCACTCGGCCTTCCTCTACCACGCGATCCGCGCCGGCATGGACATGGGCATCGTCAACCCGCAGATGCTCAAGGTCTACGACCAGATCGAGCCCGCGTTGCTCGAGCGCGTCGAGGACGTGATCCTCTGCCGCCGCGCCGATGCGGCCGAACGGCTGGCCGAATACGCCCAGCAGGTGCGGCAGACGGCCGACACCGCGGCGCAGGCCGCGGATGCCTGGCGCGCGGGAACGCTCGCCGAGCGCATCGACCACGCCATGCTCAAGGGCGTGGCGGAGCACATCGAGGAGGATGCGCTGGAGGGCTACCGCACGCTGGGCAGCCCGATGGCGGTGATCGACACGCTGCTCATGCCCGCCATGGAGCGCGTGGGCCGGCTCTTCGGCGAGGGCAAGATGTTCCTGCCGCAGGTCGTCAAGACGGCGCGCGTGATGAAACGTGCCGTGGCGGCCCTCACCCCCTACATCGAGCAGGGCGCCGCCACGGCGTCGCACAACGCCGGGCGGGTGCTCATCGCCACGGTCAAGGGCGACGTCCACGACATCGGCAAGAACATCGTCTCGGTGGTAATGGCCTGCAACGGATACGAGATCCGCGATCTGGGCGTCATGGTCGAGGCGCAGCGCATCGTCGACGAAGCCGTCGCCTGGGGCGCGCAGTGCATCTGCCTGAGCGGACTCATCACGCCGTCGCTCGACGAGATGACGCACGTCTGCGAGGAGCTCGAACGGCGCGGCCTGCGCATCCCGGTCATCGTCGGCGGCGCAACGACCTCAGCGCTGCACACCGCGCTGAAGATCGCCCCGGTCTACGGCGGCACGGTCGTCCACTCGGCCAACGCCAGTCAGAACAGCCAGCTGCTGGCCCGTCTGCTGGGACCCGACGGCGAGCGTTTCGCCGCCAAGGTGCACGAGGAGCAGGAGCAGCTGCGCCGCGAGTACCGCAAGCGGCAGCAGGCGCGCGAACTCGTCCCGATCGTCGAGGTGCGCCGGCAGCGCCGCGCGGCCCGCACTGCGGACCACATCCCCGTCGTGCCGCTGCACACGGGGCGCATGGTCTTCCCGGACTTCGACATCTCCGACGCCGAGCGCTTCATCGACTGGACCTTCTTCTTCCCGGCCTGGGGGATCAAGGGACACTACCCCGAGCTGCTCGACGACCCCACGAAGGGCGAGGAGGCCCGCAAGGTGCTCGCCGATGCCCAGGCGCTGCTCAAGCGCATCCGCGACGAGCGGCTGCTCACGCTGCAGGGCGTCGTCGGCATCTTCCCCGCCCGCAGCGAGGGCGACGACATCGTCGTCACCGACACCCGGGGGCGCGACGTACGGCTGGCCATGCTCCGCAACCAGACGCGCGGCGAGGAGAACCGCTCGCTGGCGGACTTCATCGCCCCGTCGGGCGACTACATCGGCTGCTTCGCCCTGACGGCCGGCATCGGCCTCAAGGAGCTCACCGAACGCTTCCGCAGCGAGGGCGACGACTACAACGCCATCCTCGCCAAGCTGCTCGCGGACCGTCTTACCGAAGCCTTCGCCGAGGCCGTGCATGCCTTCGTGCGGCGCCAGATGTGGGGCTACGAGCGCGACGGCGAGCTCTCGCCCGAAGAGGTGATCCGCGGCAACTACCGCGGACGGCGGATGGCCTTCGGCTACCCCGCCTCGCCGGACCACTCGCTCAAGCGCGAGGTCTTCGACCTGCTGGCCGCGGAGATCACCACCGGCATGCGCATGACCGAAAACTACATGATCGACCCGGGCGAGTCGCTCTGCGGGCTGCTCTTCGCCGACGCGGAGTACTTCTCCGTGGGGCGGATCGACACCAAGCAACTGCTCGACTACGCCCGACGCCGCGGCATGGAGCCCGACGAGGTGCGCAAGATCATACCCAACAACGCATGAACGTAACAGACATCATACACGAAGCCCTCGCGCAGCACCGCACGCGCTTCGCCTTCGAGCTGCTGCCGCCCCTGAAGGGCGACGGCACCGGCGGGGTCTTCGGGGCCATCGACCCGCTCATGGAGTTCGATCCGGCCTACATCAACATCACCTTCCACCGCGAGGGAATCAAGCAGACGCAGCGTCCCGACGGCAGCATCGAGTGGCACGTCGTGCGCCGGCGTCCCGGCACGGTGGGCATCTCGGCGGCCATCCGCAAGCGCTACGGCGTGGAGGTCGTGCCGCACCTGATCTGCGGCGGCCTGTCGAAATACGACATCGAGGACGCCCTGATCGACATGGACTTCCTCGGGCTGCACAACGTGCTGGCGCTGCGCGGCGACAAGTCGCAGAACGAGCGTTTCTTCATGCCCCACCCGCAGGGCCACGCCCACGCCGTGGACCTCGTGCGGCAGATCGCCGCGATGAACCGCGGCGAATTCGTCGACGGCGAAGTCGAGGTGTGCCACCACTCGAAATTCTCGATCGGCGTGGCGGGCTACCCCGAGACGCACGAGGAGGCCGCATCGCCCGAGGCCGACATCCTCCACCTGAAGGAGAAGGTCGACGCCGGGGCCGAGTACGTCGTCACGCAGCTCTTCTACGACAACGCGCGCTTCTTCGACTTCGTCGCGCGGTGCCGCGCGGCGGGCATCCGCGTGCCGATCATCCCCGGCATCAAACCCCTGGCGACGGTGCGCCACCTGCAGTCGCTGCCCGCGACCTTCGGCTGCCGCATCCCCGAGGAGCTCGAACGCGAGGTCCTGGCCCACGCCGACGACAAGGCCGCCGTGCGCCGCATCGGCACCGAATGGGCCATCGCGCAGAGCCGCGAGCTGATCGCCGCAGGCGTGCCCGTGCTGCACTACTACCCCATGGGCAAGGCCGAGAACATCATCGAAATCGCAAGAACCGTCTTCTGACAATGAACGCCATCGAATTTCGCCGCCACCTGCATGCCCATCCCGAACTCTCGTTCCGGGAGCATCAGACCGCGGCATTCATCTCCGCCCGGCTCTCGGAGCTGGGCATCGAAAACCGCCCCGTCGCCGCAACCGGCGTCCTGGCCCGCATCGCGGGAAGCGCGGCACCCGACCGGCGGGCCGTGGTGCTGCGCGCCGACATCGACGCCCTGCCCATCGACGAGCAGACCGGTCTGGCGTGGAGCTCGTGCAACGCGGGCGTCATGCACGCCTGCGGACACGACATCCACGCCGCCGTACTCTACGGCGTGCTGCAGCGGCTCGCCGCTGCACCCGACTTCCGCGGCACGGTCTTCGGGCTCTTCCAGCCGGGCGAGGAGTGCAACCCCGGCGGGGCATCGCTCGTGCTTGCCGAGGAGCCCTTCGCCGGATACGACGTCCTGGCCGTTCTGGGCGAGCACGTCGAGCCGCAGATCGAGGTCGGCAGCCTCGGATTCCGCGCCGGCAAGTACATGGCCGCCAGCGACGAGCTGCGCCTGCACCTACACGGCAAGGGGGGCCACGGCGCCCTGCGCGGCCAGCTCAAGGACCCCGTCGCCGCGGCGGCCGAGTGCACGACGCGCCTGCTGGCCCTCAACAACGAGGAGTGCGTCCTCTCGATCGGCCGCATGGAGGCCGCGGGCGCCACGAACATCGTCCCCGACGAGGCCTACCTCGAGGGGACGCTGCGCACCTTCGACGAACGCGAGCGCGAGATCATCCACCGCCGCATCGCCAACATCGCCGCCGACATCGACGCGCGCCACGGCACGCGGACCGACGTGGACATCAACCACGGCTACCCGTGCGTGGTGAACGATGCGATTCTCGTCAAGCGCGCCGTGGCGCTGGCCAAGGCCCTCGGGCTCGGCGTGGAGATGCTGCCGCTGCGCACCACGGCCGAGGATTTCGGATTCTACTGCAAGCGCTATCCGGCACTCTTCTACCGGCTGGGCGTGGGACACGCGGCCGGACGGTCGCATACGGCGACCTTCTCGCCCGACGAGGGGGCCATCGACCCGGGCATCGACTTCATGGAGCGTCTCGCACGACAAATACTGGAACAATGAAAAAGCAACAAGACAAGCGCACCGCCCGCGGTGCGAAGAAAACCGACCGCGCGGAGATCATCCTCCACCTCTTCCGCGAGTTTCCGAACAACAAGTTCTCGCTCAAGCAGCTGGCTTCGGCCTCGGGCGGCGCCTCGAAAGAGGGGCGGCGCGAGACGCTCGAAATCCTCGGCCGCCTCTTCGAGGAGGGGATCGTCGAGGAGTGCGCCCGCGAAAAGTACCGCCTCACGCAGAAGCACCTGCCCCACTACGAGGGAATCGCCGACATGACCGCCGGGGGTTCGATCTACGTGCGCGTCGAGGGGCTCGACGACGACATCTTCGTCAACCAGCGCAACACGGCCAACGCCCTGGACGGCGACCGCGTGGAGGTCGTGGTCGTGCACCGCGGCCGCAACGGGCAGTTCGAGGGCGAGATCACGCGCATCGTGGAGCGCAACCGCAAACCCTACGTCGGCATCGCCGAGGTCGGCGCCCACCAGATCTTCGTCAAGGCCGACTCGCGCCGCATGCCGATGGACATCTACCTCCCGAAGCGCGACTGTCCCGACGTGCGCGACGGCGAGAAGGTCGTCGTGCGCATCGTCGACTGGCAACCGGGCAGCAAGAGCCCCGTGGGCGAGCTGGTCGAGCGGCTCGGCATGGCGGGCAACAACGACACGGAGATGCACGCCATTCTGGCCGAATACGAGCTGCCCTACCGCTTCGAGCCGGAGGTCGAGGCGGCGGCCGAGGCCATCGACGCCCGCATCACGCAGAAGGAGATCGACTCGCGCCGCGACTTCCGCGCCGTGACGACCTTCACCGTCGACCCGGCCGACGCCAAGGACTTCGACGACGCGCTCTCGGTGCGCCGCGTAAGCGACGGCGTCTGGGAGGTCGGCGTGCACATTGCCGACGTCACGCACTACGTGCATCCCCACTCGACGATCGACGACGAGGCCGTCGAGCGCGGCACGTCGGTCTACCTGGTGGACCGCACCGTTCCGATGCTGCCCGAGCGCCTCTCGAACGAGCTCTGCTCGCTGCGTCCTAACGAGACGAGCCTCTGCTTCTCGGCGGTCTTCACGCTCAACGAGAACCTCGACCTGCTCGACGAGTGGTTCGGCCGCACGGTCATCCACTCCGACCGCCGCTTCACCTACGCCGAGGCGCAGGAGGTGATCGAGACCGGCCGCGGCGACTATGCCGAGGAGATTCTGACGCTCAACCGCCTGGCCCAGGCGCTGCGCAGCCAGCGGTTCAGGAACGGCGCCATCTCGTTCGAACGCGAGGAGGTGAAGTTCCGCCTCGACGAGAGCGGCAAGCCGCTGGGCGTCTACTTCAAGGAGCAGAAGGAGTCGAACCAGATGATCGAGGAGTTCATGCTGCTGGCCAACCGCCGCGTCGCGGAGTTCTGCGGACACCGCATCTCGGAGAAGGGGCGCAAGGTCCCCCGCACGATGGTCTACCGCGTGCACGACTCGCCGAGCGAGGAGAAGCTCGACCGTTTCCGGCAGTTCATCCTCCGCTTCGGCCACGTCTTCAAGGCCTCGAAGGGACGTGCCGTGGCCCGCGAGATGAACAAGCTCTTCAAGCAGATCAAGGGCTCGACCGAGGAGAACGCCGTGACGACGATGGCCGTGCGCTCGATGGCCAAGGCCTACTACTCGACCGACAACATCGGCCACTACGGACTGGCCTTCGACAGCTACACACACTTCACGTCGCCCATCCGCCGCTACCCCGACATGATGGTCCATCGGCTGCTGGCCCGCTACCTCGAGGGCGGCAAGTCGGCCGACAAGGAGACGCTCGAGGCGCTCTGCGCCCAGGCCTCCGAGCGCGAGATCGTCGCCGCGGAGGCCGAACGGGCCTCGATCAAGTACAAGATGGTCGAGTTCATGAAGGAGCGCATCGGGCAGGAGTTCGACGGCCACATCTCGGGACTGACCGAGTGGGGCGTCTACGTCGAGCTGGACGAGACCCACATCGAGGGCATGTCGTTCCTGCGCGACATCGAGGGCGACTTCTTCCAGTTCGACGAGGAGCAGTACGAGATCGTGGGCCGCTCGACGGGACGCCGCATGACGCTCGGCGACGCCGTGCGCGTGCGCGTCAAGCGGGCCGACCTGCAGAAGCGTCAGCTCGACTTCGAGCTGCTGCTGCCCGAGGGGGCCGCACGCCGCGCGGCATCGGCCGCCGGCAAGGGGACATCCGACCGCCGGAGCGACAAGGAGTCGACCTCCCGCGGCGCCGGCAAGCGGTCCTCCGGACACAAGAGCTCCGCCGGGCGCCGCGCATCGCGCCGCCGGCACTGATCCCGCCCCGGCGGGGTCCAAGCGGACACCCGCACCATAACACACCGCAAAAGGTCCTGCAACCATCCGGTTGCGGGACCTTTTCCCATACGCTCCGACCGGAGGAAGAGGTATTGCGGACTGCACTCTCGCCTGCCCTTCGCACCGCACACCCGGACCGGACACAGCACGAAAAAAAGGGAACCCCGCAAACGGGATTCCCTTTTTTCGCGTCGAACGACTCTTTAGAAGAGGTTTACACCGTCGAGCGTGGCGATCAGGAACGTGGCAGCGACCGACAGAATGGCGTAGAGCTCCGGGAAGGCGGCCAGAATCAGCGTCTTACCCATCACGTCGTGGCCGTTGCCGATGGCAGCGATACCGTTGGCGCAGATCTTCGCCTGGAAGATCGACGAAGCCAGGTTGACGATGCCGACCAGCAGACCGGCACCCAGAATGGCCGCACCCTGCGTCATCGTGGGGTTCGTCAGACCACCCTGTACAAGGAAGAAGCAGACGAAGCCGTAGAGACCCTGCGAACCCGGAAGGGCCGAGAGGATCATGTAGCTACCGAATGCACCGCTGTTCTTCTTCATGGCGCCTACCGAAGCCATGCCGGCGATTGCGGTACCGACGGACGAGGCAATGCCCGCGAGGCCCACCATCAACGCTACGCCGACGTAAGCCATTACCAATGCAGTTGTTGTTTCCATAGTGTTTGAAAAGGTTTTTGATTGTTATTTGATTTGATTTCTATTCGTTGGTCCGGTCCATTTTGCGGATGGGGTCGAACGACCGCGTGGCCATCTCGAAACCGGCGTTCTTGAAGAACTCCACGAAGGTGAGTCGCATCGGGTGAACGAACGACGAGATGGTCGACATGAAGAGGTTGATGCCGTGACCGATGAGCAGGATCGGAATCATCACCAGCAGCCGCACGACGATGTTTGCACCCTCGGGTACGAAGCCCTCGGCCAGCGTGTTGAAGACCAGTGCCAGCACACCGCCCGAAAGTCCGATGGCGAACAGACGGATGTACGACAGCACGTCGCTCAACAGACCCGTGATGTTGTTGTAGAGGTCCCACAGTCCGGCACCGACATTGATGAGCGGATTGCGCTTGACGTTGTTGAGCAGCAGCAACAGCACGAAACCGATGCCCAGTGCCACGTAGAAGGCCACCGACCCGGCCGTGAAGCCCGGGATGGTGATCGAGGTCATCGGAAGCGCCACGCCCAGCACGCAGGTCATCAAGATGACGAACCAGCCGATCTGGCCGAAGGCCTGCGTGATGCCGAAGCAGCGCGTCGTCGTCCAGATGTTGAGCGCCATGCCGAAGAGGATCTGCACCAGACCGATCACGAGCGAGATGGTGAAGAACTTGCCCTGGAAGTCGAAGAACGGAATCGAGGGGAAGTACTGCCCGAGGCTCAATCCGAAGAACGAGCCGCAGATGCCGCCGAAGATGACCGTTGCAATGGCGCAGAGCGTGGCGAACCACGCGGCGCGGCGCATCATGCCCGGCTCGCGGAACTTGCGCAGCATCACCAGACCGGCGGCCAGCAGGATCAGTCCGTAACCGGCATCGTTCAGACAGATGCCGAAGAAGAGCATGTAGAACGGCGCGAAGAAGGGCGTCAGGTCCAGCGTGCCGTACTTCGGACGCGCGTAGAGGTCGCCGATCATCTCGAAGATCCGCGCGAAGCGGTTGTTCTTCAGCTTGACGGGCGTATCGTCTTCGGGCGTCGGGTCGCTCTTGAGGTAGATCACGTTGGGATACTCCTCGAGCAGCGCATCCACACGCGCCGAGGTCTCCGTCTCGGCCCAGCCTTCGAGCACGAGCAGCGCACCGTCGGCGGCCCGTTCGGCCGTCGCTTCGACGCGCACTCCCTGCAGGCGTTCGCGCAGCGACGCCCCGTAGGCTGCGAGCAGCGACTCCGAAGCCGCGACACGCGAGAACTCGGCATCGAGCGCAGCAAGTTTCGCCCTGGCCTCCTTGATGCGGCGTTCCACCTCACGGATATCCATCGCCGGCGTCTTCAGCTCCTGGGCATCGAGCGACACCTCCTCGCCCGGGGCCGTCACGACGACGAACCACACGGTCGAATCGGCCCGGTTGATGACCTCGAGCGGGTAGCGGGCGCCCCATTCGGCGGCGTTCTTGTCGAAGATATTCGTCTGCGTGAAGAAACAGCGCACGACGATGCCCTCGTTCGCGAGCGCACGCAGCCGCTCCGCGTCGAATGCGCCCCACGGACGCAGCTCGTCGGCCGACTTTTCGAGGCGTCCGATCTCGGCACCGAGCGCCGCAGCCTCACGCTGCGCAGCGGCATAGTGCTCGTAGGCCTCGGCACCCGAAGCGAACGGCGCAGCCTGCGCGTTGCAACGCGCAGCGTCGGCACGGAACGTCTTGAGGAACTCCGCGGCCTTCGTCGTGCCCTCGATGTCGAGCAACAGCTGACGGTCCTCGTCCGAGGGCTCCCAGCCCGTGGTCGTGATGTCCACGAGGCCCAGCTCACGCAGCCTGTCGATGAAATCGCCGCTCTGTGCCGCATAGAGCACAAAGTCGTATTTGGACATTCTCGCTATCATGCCATCGCGCCCTCCCCGGCGTTCTGCTGCTTGTTTTTCACGATCTTCTGCGAGGATTTCGAAAGGTTCTCCTCATCCTCCATGAAGCGCTTGATCTTGCGTATGGCGTCCTCGTACCCGGGTATCTGCACCTTCTCGTACAAGTTCACCTTCTGAGTGGTCTTGCGGCGCGCACGGTCCAACAGCTCCATCTTGCGGTTGTAGACCTCATACTCGAGGCCCAGCCGTGCCAGCCGCTTGAGGATGTCCACCCCGTCGGCGTACCAGACGGGCGAGGAGAAGAGGTCGTAGGGTTTCTCCTCGAAATTGACATCCTGCAGTACGGGCGTGCGTACTCCGGCGATCTTCTGCGTCGCAAGATCGACGCCCGCGATGCGCAGGAGCCCGCTGTCGAACTCGCCCCACAGCGACACCATGTAGTCGTACTCGGCCTTCAGGGCATCGAGACGACGGCGGTAGTCCTGGGCCGAGTCCTTCGCCTTCTTCACCTCGGAACGCAGGGCCGACTCCTTGCTCTTGATCGTAGGGAGTGCCTTTTGCCGCATTTTCAGCTGCTTGCCCAACTCGCCCAGCGAGGTCTTGTTGTATTGGAACTTGATTGCCATCGGTTAGGCCTCCTTCCAGTACTTCTTGATAAGCTCCTCCTTGATGGCGACCTCCTCCTTGGAGAAGTACTTCGAGAAGAGCGTCCACGCCGTGTCGAGCATCTGCGTGATGTCGATGTTCACGTCGATCGAGAGCAGCTTCTCCGAATAGTCGTGTGCGAAACGGATCGTACGCTCGTCGTAGTCCGAGAGGTCGAAACCGTTTTCGAGTTTCGTCTTGGCATTGGCCGCGTCGGCGTACAGACGCACGCAGGCATTCATCACCTGCGGGTGGTCCTCACGCGTCTTCTTGCCGATAACCAGCTGCTTGAGTCGCGACAGCGAACGGAACGGGTCGACGATCACGCGGCCCGTATCGGAGTCGTTGCGCAGATAGAGCTGGCCCTCGGTGATGTAACCCGTGTTGTCGGGCACGGCGTGCGTGATGTCGCCGCCCGAGAGCGTCGTCACGGCGATGATCGTGATCGATCCGCCGTTGGGCAGCTGCACGGCCTTCTCGTAGATCTTCGCCAGGTCCGAGTAGAGCGAACCGGGCATCGAGTCCTTCGAGGGAATCTGGTCCATACGGTTCGAGACGATGGCCAGGGCATCGGCATAGAGCGTCATGTCCGTCAGCAGCACCAGCACCTTCTCGCCCTTGTCGACGGCGAAGTACTCGGCGGCCGTCAGCGCCATGTCGGGAACGAGCAGACGCTCCACGGGCGGGTTTTCCGTCGTGTTGACGAACGAGACGATACGGTCGAGCGCTCCGGCGTTCTCGAAGACCGACTTGAAGTAGAGGAAGTCGTCGTTGGTCAGACCCATGCCGCCGAGGATGATCTTGTCGGCCTTGGCGCGCAGCGCCACGTTGGCCATCACGGCGTTGTAGGGCTGGTCGGGGTCGGCGAAGAAGGGGATCTTCTGGCCCGTCACGATCGTGTTGTTCAGGTCGATGCCGGCGATACCCGTGGCGATGAGCTCCGACGGCTGGATACGCTTGAAGGGGTTGACCGTCGGGCCGCCGATCTCGCGCTCCTCGCCCTCGACGATCTCACCGCCCTCGAGCGGCTCGCCGTAGGCGTTGAAGAAGCGGCCTGCGAGGTTGTCCGAGACGCGCAGCTTCGGCGGCTCGCCGTGGAAGATCACCTCCGAAGCCGTCGAAAGGCCCTCCGTACCGGCGAAGACCTGCAGCGTGACGTTCTCGCCCATGATTTTCACCACCTGCGCCAGCTTGCCGCCCACGGTGGCCAGTTCGTCGTTGCCGACGCCCTGCGCACGCAGCGTCACGGTCGCCTTGGTGATGTTGTCGATCTTGGTATATATCTTCTGAAATGCTCGTGTTGTCATGGCTTATTTCGTTTTTTCACCCACATATTGTTCGATCTGCTTCAGGTAGCCGTTGAACTTCTCCGACTGCCACTCCGAATAGTTCATCTGGCGGAAGAGGTTGATCAGACCCTTGAAGAACTGCGAGCACTGCTCGAAATCGGAGAATCCGAAATCCTTGCGGCAGATGTCGAGCACCATCTTGTACATCATCTTCTGGCGCTCGATCGGACAGTTGGCGTCGATCTCGTCGAAGGCGTCCTGCTGCAGGATCACGAAGTCGATGAGCTCCGACTTCCAGAAGCGCTCGTGGTACTCGACCGGCACGCCGTCGTCACCGAGGATGTTGATCTGGTCGTTGGCCTCCTTGCCGCGCTGGACGATCGTCTTGCCGGCATAGACCGCATCCACCCAGTCCTTCTCGATGTGCTCGTCGAGGAAGGCCCGGATCTCGGGATACTCCAGGTACTTCGAGTAGGACTCCAGCGGATCGATGGCCGGGTAGCGCTTCGAGTCGGCACGTCCCTGCGAGAGGGCGTAGAAGCAGCGTGCGGCCTTCTTCGTCGACTCCGTAACGGGCTCCTTGAGGTTACCGCCCGCGGGCGAGACCGTACCGAGGAAGGTCACCGAACCGGTCTGGCCGTTGTAGAGCTTCACCAGACCGGCGCGCGAGTAGAAGTTCGAGATGATGGCCGAGAGGTCCATCGGGAAGGCGTCCTGACCGGGCAGCTCCTCCAGACGGTTCGACATCTCGCGCAGCGCCTGTGCCCAGCGCGACGTCGAGTCGGCCATGACGAGCACCTTCAGGCCCATCGAACGGTAGTACTCGCCGATGGTCATGCCCGTGTAGACCGACGCCTCACGCGCCGCAACGGGCATGTTCGACGTGTTGCAGATGATGATCGTGCGCTCCATGAGCGTATGGCCCGTGTTGGGGTCTATGAGCTCGGGGAACTCCTTGAAGATCTCGACCACCTCGTTGGCACGTTCGCCGCAGGCCACCATGATGATGACGTCGGCATCGGCCTGCTTCGAGATGGCGTGCTGAAGCACCGTCTTGCCGGCACCGAACGGCCCCGGGATGAAGCCCGTACCGCCCTCGGCCATCGGGTTGAAGGTGTCGATGGCGCGCACGCCCGTCTCCATGACGCGCGAGGGGCGCGGCTTCTCCGTGTAGCAGCGGATGGCCTGCTTGACAGGCCACTTCTGCACCATCGTGATCTCGTGGTCGACGCCGTCGGCATCGGTCACCACGGCCATCGTGTCGGCCACCTTGTACTTGCCGGCCGGAGCCACGCTCTTGACCGTATACGACCCCGTCATCGTGAAGGGGACCATGATCTTGTGGGCGATCCACTTCTCCTGCACCTCGCCCAGCCACGACGCCGCCGAGACGCGGTCGCCGGCCTTGGCCAGCGGCTTGAACTCCCACTCGGCCGCAAAGTCGATCGGCTCGGTCACCGAACCGCGCGCAATGAAGAGACCCTCCATCTTCTCGAGGTCGTTCTGCAGACCGTCGTAGTTGCGCGACAGCAGACCCGGCGCCAGCGTCACCTCGAGCATGTGACCCTCGAACTCGACCCGGTCACCGATCTTCAGACCGCGGGTGCTGTCAAAAACCTGGACATAGGCGTCGTCGCCCATGACCTTGATGACCTCGGCCATCATTCTGGTATTCCCCGCGTACACGTAGCAGATCTCGTTCTGGCCGACGGCGCCGTCGGCCTTGACGATGACGATGTTGGAGATGATACCGTTTACTCGTCCTGTTGTTTTCATCGTATGTGTTTGTTGTATTATTCCTGTTCAATGAACTTGCGACCGTCGAGCCCGGCGACGAGCCGGTCGAACATCTCCCGGCCGCGCGCGGCGTCGAGCCGCATCCAGCGGGCCACGATGTTGATCCGCACCAGGTAGGAGAGGATCGCGGCGATGTCGAAATAGTCGAACGTCGCCAGCTCCAGGGACTCGTTCCAGCGGATCAGGTCGATCTTGTGCTCCTTCTCCACGAGGTTGGCCTCGTCGTTCACCGCGGCGATCACGGCGTCGATGTAGGGCAGCTCGCCCCGCAGTCCGAAGTCGGCGGCCGAGCTGCGCTGCAGCTGATCGACGACATCGCCTCCGCCGACGGTCACCTCCTCGACCGGACGCCCGGCGGCACGCGCCGTGACGGCGGCCGCGACGTTGCGCAGCGTGCGGTCGAAGGCCGACCACGCACGCAGGAAGCGGCAGCCCTGCTTCTCACAGACGGCGTAGTAGGCGCCGAAGAGCGCCTTCTCGAAACGCTGCGCCGTGTCGATCTCGGCGGCCTCCTCGCCTTCGGGATCGGCATAGGCGCGCAGCACCTGCTGCACGGCGTCGGGCAGCAGGCGGGGCGAGCGCAGCTCCTCGGCCAGCTCGTCGGGCGTGAGGTTGCCCAGCCCTTCGCTGACCGTGCGTCCGGCGTGCAGCGCCGCAAGGTGCTCGCAGTCGTAGTAGGTGTAGAGCAGCCGCACCTGACGGGCATCGGCCCGGCTCACCCCCTCGAGTATCTCGGAGACGATGGCCCGGGCGTCGAACCCCTTGGCGTCGGCTTCGAGCGTATACTCCCGAAGTCCGGCCACCAGGCAGTAATAGTTGCTACCGAACATGCCCGCTACGCCTTAAAGAGCATTTCGGAGACCTTCTCGCGGAGGTATTCACCCAGCAGCGCCTCGACGTCGGCATCCGAGAACGAGATGTAGTAACCGCCGTCCTTGGCACCCACGCGGAATCCGCTCTTCACATCCTTCGAGTAACCCACCTCGACGCCTGCGGCGAGCAGTTCGGCGGCGCACTTCGTGAAGGCGGCGTCAAGCTTCGCACGCTCGGCCTCGGGCAGCAGGGCCTTGAGCTCGACCTTGCCCGAATCGGCACCGTTCCAGTTGCGGGCCACGGCCACGAGCATCTCCTTGATGAAGGCGGGGTCCACGACGGCCTCCTGCACGCCCTTCGCCGTCGCCTTGGCGACGATCAGCGAGGCGATCTCGGTCTTGATTTTGGCCACGGCCTGCTTGCCGGCCAGCGTAATCTCGGTCATGGTGTTCTTTTCGACATCCTCGGCCTTCACCTGTGCCTTGCGGACGATCTCGTCGGCCTGGGCACGCGCCTCGGCAAGGATCTTCCCGGCTTCGGTACGGGCCTCGGCCACCAGCCGGTCGGCCTCGGCGCGCCCTTTTTCGAGCCCCTCGTCGTAGAGTTTCTGGGTCAACTGTTGAAGTTTGTTTTCCATAGCGTTATGATGGTTTTAATTATCGTTTTCAATTTGCGCACACAAATATATAAAAGATTCTTCAAGAATCGGGGACTGAACTAACAAATTATTCCGCTTTTGACAAAACAAAACACACGCAGCGAAACTCCGGACACGAAACGGACGGCCCTTGAGCCGTCCGTTTCCCCCAAAAAACCGTGTCTAACCCCCGGAGTAAACCCCGGGACGTTGTCGATGTGACCACATATCACATGCTACACGCGCAAATGTAATAAAAAAATTACTCCCCTTTTCGTTTTTTCAGTAAACATTTTTACTATTTCGGCATTTCAGACTACGCAATCGGCAAAAAAGGACAATCGCAGATCATCCATGAGAATGGAAACCTCATCCGGTCCTCGTGCCCAAATACGGCAGGGCGTCTCCGGAGGCCGGAGAAAGCCTCAGCAAGTAAATCATTTTACTTTCGATGCCAGGTTAAATAATTTTATTAAATTTGTAGCAGGCAACAAACTAAACATTTTAATCAAACCAAAATCCGACATGAAGATGCTGAAACTTCTCGTCCCGACGCTCCTGCTGCTCTGCACGGCAGGCTGCCGCCGCGACGACGATGCGGCCGTCCGGGCACTGGCCCGCCGCATCATCCCGGAGCAGGAGGCCCGCTTCCGCTTTGAACACCTCGCCGACACGGGCGACTCGACCGACCGCTTCGAGCTCGAATCGCGCGGCGGACGGATCATCATTCGCGGCAACAACTCCAACTCGATTGCCGTGGGGCTGAACCACTACCTGAAAAACTACTGCCTGACGACCGTTTCGTGGTCGGCCTGCAATCCGGTCGAGATGCCGGCCGTGCTGCCCAAGATCGAGGGCACGGTGCGCGGCACGGCCCGCGTAAAGGATCGTTTCTTCCTGAACTACTGCACCTTCGGGTACTCGATGCCGTGGTGGGGCTGGAAGGAGTGGGAGCGCTTCATCGACTGGATGGCGCTTCAGGGCGTCACCATGCCGCTGGCCATCACCGGACAGGAGGCCGTCTGGCAGCACGTCTGGACCCGTCTCGGACTGACCGACGAGGAGGTGCGCGCCTACTTCACCGGCCCGGCCCACCTGCCCTGGCACCGCATGTCGAACATCGACCGCTGGCAGGGTCCCCTGCCGCAGGAGTGGATCGACGGACAGGCCGAGCTGCAGCAGCGCATCGTGGCCCGCGAACGCGAACTGGACATGACGCCCGTGCTGCCGGCCTTCGCCGGACACGTCCCGCAGGAGCTCCAAAGGCTCTATCCCGAGGCGCACATCACGCGCGTGAGCTACTGGGGCGGCTTCGCCGACGAGTACCGGTGCAGCTTCCTCGATCCGATGGACCCGCTCTTCGACAAGATTCAGCGCGCCTTCCTCGAGGAGCAGACGCGCCTCTTCGGCACGGATCACATCTACGGCGCCGACCCCTTCAACGAGATCGACGCCCCGACGTGGGACCCCGAGACGCTCGGCGGCATGTCGCGCCACATCTACGAGTCGATGGCGGCCGTCGACCCCGAGGCCGTCTGGCTGCAGATGGGCTGGCTCTTCTACGCCGACCCGACGCACTGGACCCAGGAGAACATCCGCGCCTTCCTGCGCTCCGTGCCGCAGGACCGGCTGCTGATGCTCGACTACTTCTGCGAATTTACCGAGATTTGGAAACAGACCGAGCGCTTCTACGGGCAGCCCTACCTGTGGTGTTACCTGGGCAACTTCGGCAGTAACACGATGCTGGCGGGCAACTTCCGCACGGTCGCCGAACGCATGGAGGAGGCCTTTTCAGAGGGCGGCGACAACCTGCGCGGCGTCGGCTCGACGCTCGAAGGGTTCGGCGTCAACCAGCCCATGTACGAGTTCGTGCTCGACAAGGCGTGGGAGACGGGCCTGAGTGACAACGAGTGGATCGACCGTCTGGCCGACCGCCGCACGGGGCACCGCGACGCCACGGCCCGCGCATTGTGGCGCACGCTCTGCGACAGCGTCTACACACTGCCGTCGCAGACCGGACACTCGACGCTGACCAACGCCCATCCCTCACTCGAAGGGAACTGGCACTGGACGACCAAACCGACCGTCGGCTACCGTTTCAGCACGCTGTGGCATCTCTGGGAGCAGCTGCTCACGGTGGAGAGCGACCGCGACACCTACCGCTTCGACGTGGTCAACATCGGCCGGCAGGTGCTGGGCGACAGCTTCCTGACCCTGCGTGACCGCTTCACCGAGGCCTACAAACGACACGACCTGCCGGCGATGGAGCACGAGGCGGCGCTCATGCGCGAGGTGCTGGCCGACCTGGACCGCCTGACAGCCTGCCACGCAGAGTTCTCGCTCGGCCGCTGGCTCGATGCGGCCCGCAGCTTCGGCAGCGACGAGGCCTCGAAGAGGTACTACGAGACCAATGCCCGGACGCTCATCTCGGTCTGGGGCGACAGCTACCACCTGACCGACTACGCCAGCCGCACGTGGGCCGGCATGGTCTCGACCTACTACGCCCCGCGCTGGGAGCTCTTCATCGAGCGTGTGACCGAAGCCGCCCGTGCCGGACGCCCCTTCGACCAGAAGGCCTTCGACCGCGAAATCCGCGACTTCGAGTGCCGCTGGGCCGACGCCTCCTCTCCGCTGGCGCTGCCCGCGGAGGGCGACGCCCTGACAACGGCACGCGAGCTGGCCGTCAAGTACAAACCGCTCTTCGACACCCTGCCGTAGCTGCAAGCTCCATACCTATATATAAATAGGTCGCCGCTATCACACGAAACGCCCCGGAATCCGACGGACTCCGGGGCGTTTATATTAGCAGCCCGTGCAGGGTGGTACGTCCGGCGCAGCGCATTCAGGGCAGCGCATTCAGGGTGGCGCGGTCCGGGCAGCGCGGTCTGGGCAGCGCGGTCCGGGTGGCGCGTCCGGCGCAGCGCATTCAGGGCAGCGCATTCAGGGTGGCGCGGTCCGGGCAGCGCGGTCTGGGCAGCGCGGTCCGGGTGGCGCGTCCGGCGCAGCGCATTCAGAGCAGCCCGAGCGACTTGCTGCGCGCCAGCAGGCAGGCTCCCATGACCCCGGCCCGCTCGCCGAGCGCCGAGAGCTTGATCTGCGTATCCTTGTTGACGAGCATGAGCGAATACTTGTTCACGGCGTTGCGCACCGGGAGCATCAGGTACTCCTTCGCCACGGAGAGCGTGCCGCCGATGACGATCATCTCGGGGTTGAACATGTTGATCAGTCCCGCGATGGCCTTGCCCAGCGTATGGCCCACCGAATCGAGCACCTCGATGGCCAGCACATCCTCCTTGAGCAGGGCGTCGAGGATGTCGTTGAGCGTGATCTCCACCCCCTTCTTGAACTTCTCCGAGAGCATCGACACGCGCCCCTGCCGGAGCTTCTCGAGGAAGATGCGGTGCAGGGCCGAGCCCGAAGCGCCCGTCTCGAGGCACCCGCGCTTGCCGCAGCGGCAGATGATCTCGTTGTCGAGCAGCGGGAAGTGTCCGAACTCCCCCGAAAAGCCCGACTTGCCGTAGAAGATCTTGCCGTCGATAATCATGCCCAGACCCAGGCCCCAGCTGGCATTGATGTAGAGCATCGTCTGCTCGTTGTGCGCATCGCCGTACATGTATTCGCCGTAGGTCGCCGCGCGCGTGTCGTTCTCGATGTAGACCGTCGTGCCGAGCCGCTCCTCAAGCAGCATCGTGAGCGGCTGCTCCTCGACGAAAAAGTAGCTGTAGCTGTATCCCGTCTGCGAATTCACCCGGCCCGAGATGTTCACCCCGATGGCCAGCACCTTGTCGCGCGTGATCTTGTGCGAGCGGACGAAGTTCAGGATCACCTCGCAGAGCTTGTCCAGCGAGTGGGGGTCGTTGTCCATCTGGAACGCCACGGTCGTCTCGTCGATGAGCTGTCCCTTGAAGTTGATCGCCGCCATCACCACCGAGTCCTTGCGGATGTCCACGCCGATGAAGTAGCCCGCATAGGGGTTCAGCCCGTAGATGTTGGGGCGCCGGCCGCCGGCCGTCCCCTGCTCGCCGAAATTGTGGACGAACCCCTCGTCGATCAGTTCGCCGATCAGTTTGGTCACCGTCGGCACGCTCAGATTCACGGCCTTGCTCAGGTCCGTGATGCTCGAATCGCCGCACAGAATATACTGACAGATGATCTGCTGCTTCAGAATCGCATTCTTGTTGCCCTCCGTGGCCAGTTTGAGAAACGAATTGGTCATGATCGAATTTTTTGCTGCACATACATAGATATGTAAAGATAAAAATAAATCGCGAATCGCGCAAACGGAACAAATAAAATACGACAATATCCGGGTGATAATGAAAATTCTTTTTTTCAACGCATCGGCCGCCGCGAATGTTTACGAAGCCCCCGGCAAAAAAGAGGGACAACAAAAAAGGCCATCGGCTGTGCCAAAATCAACATTTTTGTTAAAAAGAACGATCTAAATAAATTTTATTATTATAAATATTTGCGATAATAATTTTTATTACTACATTTGTCTGTCGGATGGGCCGTACTTTACGCAAGCGTTCCGTCGATACAAATAAATATACCATCTGAGACCATGCAGATCAAGGGTACTTTCCTGGACGAGATCAGCCACGACATTCCCCACCAGAACTGGGGTGAAAAGGAGTGGGACGCCGACTTCGGCTACATGCACCGCGCCGGCATCGAGCACGTCATCCTCATCCGGTGCGGCTACCGCCGCTGGCAGACCTTCCCCTCGCAGGTGCTCACCGCCGAGGAGCGCTGCTTCGAGCCGCCCGTCGATCTGGTGGACCTGTTCCTGCGCCTGAGCGAAAAGTGGGGCATGCACTTCTGGTTCGGGCTCTACGACTCGGGCAAGTACTGGGCCGCGGGCGACTACCGCCACGAAGTGGAGCTCAACTGCCGCCTGATCGACGAGGTCTGGGCCCGCTACGGCAGCCGCAAGGCCTTCGCCGGATGGTACATCTCGCAGGAGTGCAGCCGCAACACGGGCAAGATCATCGACCTCTACGCCGAGCTCGGACGCCACTGCAAGCAGGTGTCGGGCGGGCTGCCGACGATGATCTCTCCCTACATCGACGGCTGCAAGAACATCAGCCAGTACACCGCCCAGACGGCCCGCACGGGCGGCGTCACGGCCGAGAGCCACGAGGCCGAGTGGGACGCCATCTTCCGCGGCATCCAGGGGGCGGTCGACATCGTCGCCTTCCAGGACGGACACGTCGACTACGACGAACTGCCCGAGTTCCTGCGCGTCAACAAGCGCCTGGCCGACCGCTACGGCATGGAGTGCTGGACCAACACCGAGACCTTCGACCGCGACATGCCGATCAAGTTCCTGCCCATCAAGTGGGAGAAGCTGCGGTTGAAGCTGCGCATGGCCGAGGAGGCCGGCATCGACAAGGCCATCACGTTTGAATTTTCGCACTTCATGTCCCCGCAGTCGGCCTACCTGCAGGCGGGACACCTCTACGACCGCTATCTCGAATACCTCGACGAGCGCAAATAAAACACGATTCCCAATATGATCGACTTCAACAAACTTGCATGCGAGTACCGGGACGAGTTGCTCGGCAACGTACTTCCCTTCTGGCTCGAACATTCGCAGGACAAGGAGTTCGGCGGCTACTTCACCTGCCTGAACCGCGACGGCAGCGTCTTCGACACCGACAAGTTCATCTGGCTGCAGGGGCGCGAGGTGTGGCTCTTCGCCATGCTCTACAACCAGGTGGAACGCCGGCCCGAGTGGCTCGACTGCGCCGTCCGCGGCGCGGAGTTCCTGCGCCGGTACGGACACGACGGCGACTACAACTGGTACTTCTCGCTCACGCGCGAAGGCTGGCCGCTCGTCGCTCCCTACAACATCTTCTCCTACACCTTCGCCACGATGGCCTTCGCACAGGTGGCCATCGCCACCGGCAACGAGGACTACGCCGAGATCGCCAAGCGCACCTTCGAGCGGATCCTCGAGAAGCGCAGCTGCCCGAAGGGGCGCTGGAGCAAGGCCGTGCCGGGAACGCGCGACCTGAAGGACTTCGCCCTGCCGATGATCCTCTGCAACATGGCCCTCGAGGCCGAGCAGATGATCGACCGCGAGCTGCTCGACCGCACCATCGAGGAGTGCATCCACGAGGTCATGGAGGTCTTCTACCGCGAGGAGCTGGGGCTGATCGTCGAGAACGTCACCCGCGACGGCCAGCTCTGCAACTCGTTCGAGGGGCGGCAGATCACGCCCGGGCACTCGCTCGAGGCGATGTGGTTCATCATGAACCTCGGCGTGCGGCTCGACGACCGTGCCCTGATCGACAAGGCGGTGAAGATCGCCCTCAACACGGCCGAATACGGCTGGGACAAGCAGTACGGTGGGCTCTTCTACTTCATGGACCGGCTCGGATACCCGCCCCAGCAGCTCGAATGGGACCAGAAGCTGTGGTGGGTCCACATCGAGGCGATGATCACGATGATCAAGGGCTACGAACTCACCGGATCGAAGGAGTGCCTGGCCTGGTTCGAGCGGCTGCACGACTACACCTGGTCGCACTTCAAGGACAAGGAGTATCCCGAATGGTTCGGCTACCTGAACCGCCGCGGCGAGGTGCTGCTCCCGCTCAAGGGCGGCAAATGGAAGGGCTGCTTCCACGTACCGCGCGGGCTCTACCAGTGCTGGAAAATCCTCGAGCGCTGCTCCACCCGGCAGTTCGTCCAGGAGCGGCCGCTCCAGTCGGGCAAGGTGGCGGTATCGGCCCTCTGACAATAAAAAACCAGTGTTTCGGATCGCCCGATCGAAAACATATTTCACATACCAACCCTGCGGGACGAAAAAACCTAAATCATATTTGTCCGTGAATTAAACCTATTAACCTGCTCCTATGAAAAAACTTTACGCTGCATGCACCCGGAAGTGGATGCCCCGGGCCGCCCTGCTCGTGCTGGCCGGCCTGTTCGCATGGACTGCCGGCGTCCAGGCGCAAACCCTTCAGGTCTCCGGTCTGGTTACCGGAGCCCAGGGAGGGGGCGAGGTCGGAGTCACGATCGTCGTCAAGGAGAACCCGGCAACGGGTACCACCACCGATTCGAAAGGATACTACTCGATCAAGGTCCCTTCGGCGGATGCTACGCTCATCTTCTCGTATCTGGGCTACAAAACAGTTGAAATCCCCGTCTCGGGACGCACCCGCATCGACGTACAGATGCAGGAGGATGCCACCGAAGTCGACGAGGTCGTGGTCGTCGGATACGGCACGCAGAAAAAGCAGTTCGTGATCGGCTCCGTCTCGCAGGTCACGAGCAAGGATATCATGAAGGCCCCGGGCACGAACCTCCAGAGCATGCTGACGGGCCGTCTGGCCGGTATGACCAGCATTCAGGGCTCGGGCGCACCGGGCGGCGACGCCTCGACTCTGCTCGTGCGCGGCTTCAGCACCTTCAACGATTCGAGCCCGCTGTGCATCGTCGACGGCGTGGAGCGCCCCTTCAACAACCTCAACCCGAACGACATCGCCTCGGTGTCGGTGCTCAAGGACGCCGCAACGGCCGCCATCTACGGCGTGCGCGGAGCCAACGGCGTCATTCTGGTCACCACCAAGTCGGGTTCGCAGGGCTACGCCTCGATCTCTTACGACGGTTCGGTCACCTTCACGCAGAACACCGCCATGCCCAAGATGCTCAACGCCGAAGACTACATCTACTGGCACAACAAGGCCCGCGAGCTGGACAACCTGGCCCCCTACTGGACGCCGGAGAATCTGGCCCGGATGGAGCAGATGGGCATTCTGGGCGACACGGACTGGCTGTCGAAGATCTACAAGAAGTTCGGTCTGACGCACCAGCACAACATCTCGGTGTCGGGCGGTACGGACAAGGTGAAATACTATTCGAGCGTCGGTCTGATGAACCAGGACGGTATCCTGCGCAACACGGACTTCAAGCGCTACAACATGCGTGGGAACGTCGATGCCAAGATCACGCGCAACCTCACCTTCGCAATCAACATGAGCGTCGCACACACCGAGCGCAACTGGCCCGGACTGTCGATCTCCCCGCAGTCGGAGTTCTCGCCCGTGACACAGGCCTTCTATGCGCTGCCGCTGCTCAAGGAGACCTATGAGGGCAAGCCGCTCGGCTACACCAACGGCTCGTACACCTACACGCCGCTGGCCGCACTCGAGGACGCCGGTTACCAGAACCAGCGCACCTGGACGTTCGACAGCACGGCCCGCCTCGAATACGACTTCGGGTCGATCAAGGCCCTGCAGGGGTTGAAGGCCTCGATCTTCATGGGCTACAACTTCGGTTCGACGCTCGACTACAACTACCTGCGCAAGTACTCGCTCTACAAGTTCGACCCCCGGTCGTTCACCGTCACCGAGACCATCGCGCAGGGCATTCCCGAGAGCAACTTCAACAAGTCGAACTCGCTGGGCTGGTCGATGACCATCCGTCCGCAGATCAACTACGAGCGCGAGTTCGGCAAGCACAGCGTCAGCGCCCTCTTCTTCTTCGAGCGCCGCAAGAGCTACGACGACACGATGACCGGCTACAAGACGGGCTACTACGCCGACTTCCCGATCGACCTGTCGATGGGTCTGGTCAACCAGTCGCCCTACACCACCGGATCGCACTCCTACACCGGATCGGCCGGTTTCGCGGGCCGCATCAGCTACGCCTACGACAAGAAATACCTGCTCGAGGTGACGATGCGTGCCGACGGCTCCTACAAGTTCGCACCGAAGAACCGCTGGGGTTACTTCCCCTCGGTGGCCGTGGGCTGGGTGATGTCCGAGGAGGCCTTCTTCAAGCGGGCGCTTCCGAAGATCGAGTACTTCAAGCTGCGCGCCTCCTACGGCGTGCTGGGTTCGGACGACACGTCGCCCTACCTCTACATGCAGTCGTTCTTCTCGACCGCCCCGGGCTTCACCTGCGTGATCGGCGGGCAGCCCCAGAGCGCCTACTACACGGGCGGGTATATCCACGACAACCTCACCTGGTCGCGCACCCACACCTATAACTTCGGTATGGAGCTGCGGGCCTTCCAGGGCAAGCTGGGCATCGAGTTCGACTGGTTCTACAAGCTGACCTCGCGCATTCTCGAGAGCGACTCGGGCGGCACGTATGCCCCCTCGCTGGGCGGCAACAACCCGGCCTGGCTCAACTCGGGACGTGTCGACAACCGCGGCTTCGAGCTGACGCTCCGCCACGCCAATTCGTTCCGCAACGGCTGGAGCTACGCCCTGACGGGCAACCTCTCGTGGGCCCGCAACCGCGTCCTCTCGCGCCGCATCGCCGACAACCACCCCTCCTACCGGGCCATCCTCGGCGAACCGCTCGGCTCGATCTACGGATTCCAGGCGCTCGGACTCTTCCAGACGCAGGAGCAGGTCGACAACTACCCCACGGCCCCCTCGGGCTGGGCCGGACTGGGCGAGATCATGTACAAGGACATCGACGGCGACGGCAAGATCGACCGCGACCACGACTACGTGAAGATCGGCCGCTCGACGACCCCCGAGATGAGCTTCTCGCTCAACATGGACGTCGCGTGGAAGAACATCTCGCTCTCGGTGCTGTGGCAGGGTGTCGCCCTGTGCGACTACCAGCTCTCGGGCCTCTACGGCAACGGACACACCGACAACACGATGTACACCCGTCCGTTCTACGGCGACGGCAACGCGGCCTACTACCTCGTGGAGAACTCCTGGCGTCCGGACCACACCAACGCCGAGTACCCGCGTCTGCACGCGATCACCAACTCGAACAACGCCAACGCCTCGACATGGTGGATCCGCAACGGCGCCTACCTGCGTCTGAAGGACGTGCGTCTCTCCTACGCCCTGCCCAAGAAGCTGCTCTCGAAGATCGGCATCGAACGCACGAGCATCTACGTCGCCGGTACGAACCTGCTGACCTTCAGCGCCTTCAAGTACATTGACCCGGAGAACCCCGGTATCAACAACGGCTACTATCCCCAACAGCGGACCTACAGCATCGGTCTCAACTTAACCTTCTAACGCAAACGCATCCATGAAAAAAGTTGCATCATACCTCATCCTGCTCCTCACGGTCGGACTCTGCGGTGCCTGCTCGGACGTGCTGGACATCGACCCGACGGACCGCTACTCCCCGGCGAGCGTCTGGAGCGACAAGGATGCCGTCGACAAGTACGTCTTCGGATTCTACGGCATGCTCAAGGAGAAGGACGGCGTCTACAACGCCGGGTTCTTTTCCGACGCCTTCTCCGACATCATGAAGAGCTCGTCCTGGGACCAGTACAACCACTCCTACAACTACGTGCTGCTTCAGGATACCTACTTCACCTCGGATGACGCCCGCACGTTCGCCTGCTGGGGCGACACCTACAACCGCATCTTCCGGCTCAACATCTTCCTGCGCGACGCTCCGGGATACGTCTCGTCGTTCGGTCAGGAGTTCATCACCACGCGCATGGCCGAGGTCCGCTTCTTCCGCGGGTACTGCTACTACCTGCTGACGCGCGTCTACGGCGGCGTCGTCCTGCGCAAGGCCGTCGACGGACCGGCCGACAACGACAAGCCCCGCTCGACGGAGGCCGAGTCGTGGCAGCAGGTGATCGACGACATCACCTACGCGGCCGAGAACCTGCCCGAGTCGTGGGACGGCGCGAACAGCGGCCGCATCACGAAGGCCGCCGCCTACGGCATGCTTTCGCGCGTGGCGCTCTACGCCAAGCAGTGGAATCTGACCGTCGAGGCCGCCGACCTGTGCAAGCAGTACGCCAACGACCCCCTCTCGACGAGCTACTCCGACATCTTCAACAACAGCGCCAACCCGGAAAACCTGCTGGTGCTGAACTTCCTGCCCGGATACATGGAGAGCGGCATCACGCACGACCACGACACCTATTTCCGCCCGGTGGGCGACAGCCCCTACCACAACAAGGTCTCCATCAAGAGCGCCTTCGGCCCCACGAGCGAACTGGTCGACAGCTACGAGATGGCCGACGGCTCGGAGTTCTCGTGGGAGAGCCACGGCGACGACCCCTATGCCAACCGCGAGCCGCGCTTCTACGCCACGGTGCTCTACAACGGAGCCAAGTGGGAGGGGCGCACGATCGAGACCTTCGTCGGCGGGGCCGACGGGCTGATCGAGTTCCAGACCTCGGGAGCCGCCAATGCCTCGACGACGGGATACTACTTCCGCAAGTTCCTGACCGAGGGTGAGACGACATGGGAGACGAAGGGATCGTCGCACTTCGCCATCTTCCTGCGCTACGGCGAGGTGCTGCTCAACAAGGCCGAGGCACTGGCCGAGGCCGACTGGAATGCGAACAGGACCGAGGCGCTCGCCACGCTCAACCGCATCCGCGGCCGCGTCGGCCTGCCCGCCCGCACGGCGGCCAGCAAGGAGGAGTTCATGGAGCTGCTGCGCCACGAACGCATGGTCGAGCTGGCCGGCGAGGGATTCCGCTACTGGGACCTGCGGCGCTGGCGGCTGGCCGTCGAGGTCATCAACGGCAAGGAGGCCCACGGCGTGAAGATCACCAAGAACCCCGACGGCACGTTCCACTACGAGCAGATCGCCGTCGACGGCGGCAAGAAGCGCATCTTCTACGAACGCTACTACGCCTTCTCGCTCCCGCTGACCGAGATGAAGAACAACCGCCTGATCGGCGAAAACAACCCCGGCTGGTAGACCGGCCGCCTGCGACGAAAACGAACGATAAAACCACACAAAGAGATGAAACTGTTCAGATACCTGATTCCGGCATGCATCGCGGCACTCGTCATGGGGGCATGCGCCAAACCCGACGAGGAGTTCGTACACGACGATCCGACCATCTCGGCGATCTACATCTCGCCGGCCTTCTCGGACGTTCCGGCGACCGTCAGCGGCCAGATCGACCAGCAGACGGGCAAGATTCTCTTCTCGATCAGCAAGAGCCTGCAGAGCTACTTCGACATCCGTCAGGTCAAGGTGCGCGCCAACGTCGGCTATGACGTGCGCATCACCCCCTCGCTCTCGGGCATCAAGAACCTCGAGGAGGAGTACGCCATTACGGTGACGGCCACGCAGACCGGACGCTCGAAGAACTACACACTGCGCGCCTACAACGACGTAAACTGATGAAAGACAACGCACAACACCAACCAACACATTAAAAATCAAGCCTATGAAAGCAAAACATTTTCTCATGACCCTGGCTGCTGCAGCCATGGTGATCGGACTGGGAGCCTGCTCCAAGGACGACACGAACAACGACAAGCCGAAACCCGAACCCGAGCCCGATAAGAGCAGCGAGGCCAAAATCCTGACCTTCAAGGCCACGGCCGGCGACATTACCATCGAGGGCAAGATCCTCGGTGAGAACAACGACCAGATCCAGCTCGTGGGTCTCTACGACGACGTCCAGGCCATGAAGGCCGCAACGGCCGTGGTGACCATCTCGGACAAGGCCACGATTTCGCCCGATCCCGCCCAGGAGCAGGACTACACGAAGGCCGAAGGCGTCCAGTACACGGTGACGGCCGAGGACGGCACGACGACGAAGACCTATACGGTCAAGGCCGTCGAGGCGCAGGTGAACCTCAAGGTGGAGAAGGTCTGGGAGAAGACCCCCAATGACCTGGGTCTGCCCGAGAGCAAGATCAACGACTGCGGCGTCGCCTTCAGCGGCAAGAACATCGTGACCTACGACTGCTCGGTATACGATCTGGACGGCAACAAGGTCGGCACGCTCAACACGACGGGTCTGGCCAACACGAAGCTCATCTCGATGACCAACGACGACAACGGCGTGCTGATCGCTTCGGTGGCCGACTACCAGGCCGGTGCCGAACTCGGCGACACGGACCGCATCCAGAAGGGCTACGTCTGGGTATGGAAGAACGGCTGGGACCAGGCTCCCGAACTGCTCCTGCAGAACGACGGCGACTTCACGCGCTTCATCTCGATCACGGGTGATGTCAACGGCGACGCCCTCTTCACGCTCATCACGGGCGGCCGCACGGCTACGCCTCCGCAGATGCACCACTGCTACGAGGTCAAGGGCGGCAACTGGGCCGGTGCCCAGTGGCACGCATTCAGCGTCAACCTCCCGACCACGGACGGCAGCTGGAGCCAGATGATCTCGCCCTGCTCGACCGACATCAACGGCTACTTCCTGATCTTCGACAGCCAGAACACGGCATCCTCCGAGGAGAAGGAGAGCGGCATCTACAAGGGTGAGCAGGTATTCGCCCGCCACGGCATCAACGGCTCGGACGTCAACCTCAAGGGTACGCTCTGGGACGACGGCAACGTGGCCAAGCAGCAGCACGGCGGCGACTACCAGTACGGCAACCACACGCTGGGCCATGTCCGCGGCTTCCGCATCAACGGCCAGGACTACGGCATCGTTTCGACCTCGGGCTTCACGGCATCGTTCTTCACCGTACAGCCGGTAGACCCCTCGAAGGACTACCTGCTGCGCACGCTGCCCATCAACGAGACCGTCGAGGCCATGGTTTGCTCGGCTTACCTCTTCGACAAGGAGAACAACTGCGCCGAGATGATCTTCATGTCGACCAACTTCAAGGTGCTGCGCTACCGCATCGTCGTGGAGCTGATCTAATGACCTGACCCCGCAAGGGAACGACCGAAAAACCTTCCGGTTCGCTCCGGAAAGCAGGAGCGGACCGGAAGGTTTCTGTAAAAAAACAAACGACAACACCTCTTTTTCACCACATCCATACACAGCCAACCCGGAAATGAGAAACCCCAAAGCACTCCTCTGCCTGCTGCTCTGCGGCATGGGCATCGCACTGACCGGATGCCGCACCGCGCAACGGGCGGAAAAAGCCAAAATGCTCTGGTTCGACGCCGAAGCCAACTTCGCACGCTTCGCCTCGCAGGATTCGATCCGCTACTACCTCGACCGCACCGTCGAGAGCGGGTTCAACCAGATCGTCGTCGACGTCAAGCCCATCTCGGGCGACGTGCTCTACCGCAGCGATTTCCTGCAGCCGCTCGAGGTCGTCGGCACGGACACGGTCCGCCGCGACTGGGACTACCTGCAGTTCTTCCTCGACGAAGCGGCCCGGCGCAACCTGAAGGTCACCGTCTCGACGATGGTCTTCCCGGCCGGGTTCCCCTCCTTCCGGCAGGGTGCGGCCTACAGCGACCCGGCACTGGCCGGACGTACCTGCATCGAGTACCGCCCCGACGGGCTGTGCGACATCAAGGACGACCCGACGAAGGTCGCCGCCTTCCTCAACCCCCTGCTTCCCGAAAACCAGGAGTACGCCCTGCGCTTCATCCGCGAGCTGCTCACCCGCTACCGCTTCGACGGCTATGCCCTCGACTACTGCCGCTTCCCCGACGCCGAGAGCGACTTCTCGCCCGCCACGCGCAAGGCGTTCGAGCGCTGGATGGGCTGTCCGGTCGAGCATTTTCCGGAAGACATCTTTACCTATGACGAAACGGGCGTCCGCATTCCCGGCAAATACTACAAACAGTGGTGGGAGTTCCGCTCGGGCGTCATCCGCGACTTCATCGCCCGCGTAAGGGCGCTCATCGACGAGGTGCGGCCCGAGGTCAAACTCGAGTACTGGGCCGCCTCGTGGCTCCACGCCATCTACGGCAACGGCCAGAACTGGAGCAGCCCGCGTTCGACCTTCTCCGAGGAGCACCTCGACAGCTGGGCGACGCCGACCTACAAACGGACGGGATTTGCCGACCTGCTCGACGTCTTCATCACGGGGACCTATCTCGAGGTGGTCCGCGGCATGGAGAATCCCGAATCGATCGAATACGGACTCGACCGCACGCTGCGCGACGTGGACGGCGACTGCGCGGTCTACGGTTCGCTCTACGCCAAGAATCACCTCGACAAGTTCGACGACGCCGTCTGCCTCTGCCTCGAACGCACCGACGGCGTGATGGTCTTCGACATCGTGCAGGTGATCGAAAACAACCTCTGGGACGCCATCAAGCGCGGTATCGACCGTGCCGAGGCCGAAAAACAATAACCAAACACCTACATCATACGCAACCTTTCGCGATGAAGCGACTTTTCCGGACATACGCCCTGTTTGCGGCTCTGCTGCTCGGCGCCGCCCTGACCTCGTGCGGCGAGGAGTGGACGCACCACCCCATGCCCGACTTCGAGAAGCCGGACCCGGAGCCCACACCCGAGCCCGAACCGGCGGACGAGAAGCCTGTCGTGCTGTGGATCGACGCCGAGGCCAACTTCGCACGCCTCCGGACAAAGGAGCAGATCACCGCGACGCTCGAAAAGGCCCGCAGCGCGGGATTCAACGCCTTTGTCGTCGACGTGAAGCCCGTGCAGGGCGACGTGCTCTACGCGAGCGACTTCCTGCCCGCGTGCACCCGTCTGAACGGCACGTCGATTCCCGACCGCGGGTTCGACTACCTGCAATACTTCATCGACGAGGCGCACCGGCTCGACATGCGCGTCACCGTCTCGACGACGATCATGACCATGGGGCTGCCCGCCTCGCAGACCGGTCCGGTCTATACCGATCCGGCCTGGGCCGACAAGTGCTGCGTCGAGTACCTCCCGACCGGACTGCACGACATCCGGGAGAGCACCGAGTGGGGCGTCTTCGCCTTCCTGAACCCCGTCCTGCCGGAGGTGCGCGACTACGTCATGCGCATGGTCGAGGAGATCGTCACGAAATACGCATTCGACGGCTACGCCCTCGACTACTGCCGCTACTGCAACATCCACAGCGACTTCTCGCAGGCTTCGCGCGAGGCGTTCGAGGCCTATGCCAACCTGACGGTCGAGCGCTTCCCCGAGGACATCTATACCTACAACGGCTCCGACCCCGACGACTACACCCCGGGCAAGCACTACAACCGCTGGGTCGAGTGGCGCGCCACGGTCATCCAGGGCTACGTGAAGGAGATCCGCCGCCGCATCAAGGCGATCCGCCCGGAGGTCGACCTCGAATACTGGGCCGCGTCGTGGTGGCCCCTGCCCCACACGGGCCAGAACTGGGCCAGCCCGAACATCCGCGAGGCGTCGGCCAACTACTGGTGGGCGACGCAGGAGTACGACCGCACGGGTTTCGCCGACCGGCTCGACATCTTCCAGCTCGGGTCGTACCTTTCGCGCGTCTTCGGTCCCGACGACAACGAGTCGGTCGAGTACGCCATCGCCCGGGCCAAGCGGCTCCTGGACGGCGCCTGCACACTCTACGGCACGATCTCGTGCGACCAGCCGACGTTCGATCTCGAGAGCGCCGTCTACCTCTGCCTGCGCGAGACGGCCGGCGTGATGGTCTTCGAGCTGAGCCATATCATCAACAACGACAAATGGGACGCCGTACAGGCCGGCATCGACCGTTACCGGGCCGAACTCGCCGCCGCGTCCGCAGCACAAACGACTGAAAAACAACCGCGATGAAAAAGATGCTTCTTCTGGCCGCCCTTCTGCTGACGGCCGCAACGACACTCCGCGCCCGGGAGTACACGGTCACCTCTCCCGACCGGAGGATCGTCGTCACCGTGGCGACCGACCCCGTCCTGACGTGGCGTGTGGAGCGCGACGGCGAGCGGCTCATCGACGCGAGCCGCATCGCTCTGAAACTCACGGGCGAGGAGCCCTTCGGCGAACGGTGCGCCGTGCGGCGTGTCACGCGCCGCGCCGTGGATCAGCGGATGACGGCCGAGGTGCCCACGAAGTTCCGCGAGGTGCGCGACCGCTGCAACGAGCTGCTGATTTCGTTCCGCGGCGACTGGGCCGTGCGGCTGCGCGTCTACGACAACGGCGCCGCCTATCGTTTCGAGACCTCCCGCAAGGGGAACGTGGAGATTGAACGGGAGTGTGCGGAGTTCCGCTTCGCGGAGGGTTCCGAAACGCTTTGGCCCCGCGAGACGACCCCCGATTTTGTCTCGCACTGCGAGGCGTCGTTCGTCCGCGAGCCCGTCACCGGGGCCGACAGCGTGCGCTACGCCTTCCTGCCCGTCTGGTTCACCTCACCCGCCGGCACGCGCATGGTCGTCACCGAGACCGACCTGGAGGACTACCCCTGCATGTTCCTGCGAGCCGAAGGGGGCGTTCCGTGCGCCGCCTTCCCACCCGTCGTGCTGGAGAGCCGCCTCAAGGAGGGCTCGGACCGCAACGAAGAGTTCGTGCGGACGGCCCCCTATATCGCCCGCACACAGGGGACGCGCACCTTCCCGTGGCGGCTGGTGACGATCGACCCCGACGACCGCTCGCTGCTCGAGAACAACCTCGCCTGGGTGTTGGCCTCGCCATCGGTCGAGGGCGACGCCTCGTGGGTGCGGCCGGGCAAGATTTCGTGGGAGTGGTGGCACTCGCTCAACCTCTACGGCGTCGATTTCCGCGCCGGGGTCAACACGCAGACCTACAAATACTACATCGACTTCGCCGCCCGCTACGGCATCGAATACATCCTGCTTGACGAGGGGTGGTCCGTGAGCACGCTCAACATCCGCGAACCGCGTCCGGAGGTGGACCTTGCGGAGCTGATCCGCTACGGCCGCGAGAAGGGGGTCGGCGTGGTGCTCTGGACGCTGTGGAACCCCATGAAACGGGACCTCGAGGGGATCCTCGACACCTACCGCGACTGGGGCGTCAAGGGCATCAAGATCGACTTCATGCAGCGCTCCGACCAGGAGATGGTGCGCTTCTACGAGCAGATCGCCCGCGCGGCGTTCGACCGCGGGCTGCTCGTCGACTTCCACGGCGCCTTCAAGCCTGCCGGACTGCAGCGCAAATACCCCAACGTGCTGACCTTTGAAGGGGTCTACGGCATGGAGCACGACAAGTGCTCGACCGACATCTCGCCCGTGCACGACTGCACGCTCCCCTTCACGCGCATGGTCGCCGGACCGATGGACTACACGCCCGGTGCGACGCGCAACGCCACGCAGGCCGACTTCGCGATCAGCTGGGACAACCCCATGAGCCAGGGCACGCGCGCCCATCAGGCCGCCCTCTACGTCCTCTTCGAGAGTCCGCTGCAGATGCTCTGCGACTCGCCGTCGAACTACCTGCGCACGCCCGAGTTCACGTCGTTCATCGCCGCCGTGCCGACCGTCTGGGACCAGACCGTGGCGCTCGACGCCTCGGTGAGCGAGTACACCGCCGTGGCACGCCGCAACGGGGCGAAGTGGTACATCGGGGCCATTACCGACTGGACGCCCCGCACGCTGCAGGCGCAGCTGTCGTTCCTGGGCGAGGGACGCTACCGCATGACCGTTCTCGAGGACGGCATCAACGCCGACCGCATTGCGCACGACTTCCGCGTGCGGACGTGCGAGGTGACGCGTAACGATACGATTGATCTGCCGATGGCGTCCGGCGGCGGCTGGGCCGCGATCATCGAACCGGCGCAATGAAGCTGCGCCGCGACATATTCATCCCGGCGCTGACGGCCTGCGCCGCCGCATGGTGCGGCTGCGGGGCACAAACGCGTACGATCGACCTGTGCGGCCGCGTGACGGCCTCCGGCAAGGGCGTGGCAGGAGTCGCCGTCACGGACGGCCGCACGATCGTGCGCACCGACAGCACGGGATACTATCTGATGCCGACGACCTCCGAAGCGGACCTCGTATACATCTCTCTCCCCGATGGATACGAGGTGCCCGCCAAGGAGGATGCGGCGGCATGCCTCTACCGGCGCATCGGCGACCCCGGCGCCGGATACGACTTCACGCTCGAACCCACGGCCCGCCCGTCGGAGCGCCACCGCGTGGTGGTCATCGCCGACCCGCAGGTCTACTTCGACTGCGAGCTCGACAGCCTGCGCCGCGCCGCGGCCGACATCCGCCGCCTGGCGTCGGACGGCATACCGACCGTCGGGCTTGTCTGCGGCGACATCATCGGCGACATCACCCGTCGTCCGCCCCTCTTCGACGCCGTGCACGAGGCGCTGGCCGCGAGCGGCATTCCGCTCTTCTACGTCGCGGGCAACCACGACATGGACCTCGGCGTGCGCACGAACGACTACGCCAAGCGCTCGTTCCGCGACCATTTCGGTCCCACCTGCTACTCCTTCGACCGGGGGCGCGTGCACTTCGTGGTGCTCGACGACTGCTTCTACATCGGCCGCAGCTATCTTTATGTCGGCTACCTCGACGAGGGGCAGCTGCGCTGGCTCGAGCAGGACCTCGCCGGCGTGGAGCCCGGACGCACGGTCGTCGTCGCGATGCACATCCCCACCTGGTCGCGCGCCGCACGCCGCGGCGAGTGGGGCCGCGAGGAGTCGAACAAGGTGCTCAACAACCGGCAGGCGCTCTACCGGCTGCTCGAACCCTACAACGCCCACCTGCTCACGGCCCACGAACACTACAACGAGAACTACCCGCTCCGCGCGAACCTCTACGAGCATGTCCACGCGCCGTTGAGCACGCTCTTCTGGCAGACGCCCCGCAGCATGGACGGCGTGCCGGCCGGCTACGGCGTCTACGAATTCGCGGGCGACAGCGTCACGTGGTACTACAAGGCGGTGGACTACGACCGCAGCCGCCAGTTCACGGCCTACGGCGTGGGCGAGGATCCGCAGCGTCCCGACGCCGTGACGGTCAACGTCTGGAACCGCGACCCCGACTGGCAGGTCTGCTGGTTCGAGAACGGCGAGCCGCGCGGCGCGATGACCCCCTGCGAGGGGTATGACGCCGCGATCAGCGACTACGTGCGCCGCCACGGCGCGACATTCAAGCACCGAAACATCGGCGCGGACCGCACCGAACACCTCTACTACGCCGTCCCGTCGTCGCCCGACGCCGCGATCCGCATCGAAGTGCGCGACCGCTTCGGCAACCTCTCCGTCTGGGAGAGCGGCACGGGCTATCTCACCTCCCGACATCAAACACAACCAACCCAATGAAAAGAAGACTTGCCATCGTGATCGCCCTGCTGGCCGTCGCCCTGGCGGCGGTGCTGGCCGTCGCCACGAGCTGCTGCAACTCGCTCGCCGTCGCCTCGCCCGACGGTTCACTGCGCCTCGAAGTGCTCAAGCAGCAGGGGCGCATCGGCTACCGTGTCCTGCGCAACGGCCGGCCTCTGCTCGATTTCTCGACCCTCGGCTTCCGCCTGCAGGGGGCGCCCGACCTCTGCGACGGGCTCGAAATCGGCGCCGTGACCCGCTCCTCGCACGACGAGCAGTGGGAGACCGTCTGGGGCGAACAGCGCACCATCCGCAACCACTACAACGAAATGAAGGTCTCGGTTTGCGAGACAAAGACCCCGGGGCGCCGCTTCGACGTTGTCTTCCGCCTCTTCGACGACGGATACGGCTTCCGCTGCGAATTTCCCGAGCAGCCCGAAATGGGCGAGGTCGTGATCATGGACGAGCTGACCGAGTTCCGCTTCCCGCGCGACCACATGGCGTGGTGGATGCCCGCCCGCGAACCCTACTACGAGAGCCTGGCCCGCCACACGCCCATTTCGCAGATGGACACCGTCAACACGCCCCTCACGCTCGAATGCGCCGACGGGAGCTACCTGGCCCTGCACGAGGCGAACCTGACGGATTACGCCAAGATGAACCTCTGCCCGACGGACTCCACGACGCTGCGCTGCTGCCTGACACCCTGGTCCACGGGGGTGAAGGTCTATGCGCAGACCCCTTTCCGCACGCCGTGGCGCACGGTGATCGTGGGCGACACGCCGGGTGATCTGGCGACCTCGCGGCTGATGCTCAACCTCAACGAGCCGTGCCGCATCGAGGACACCTCGTGGATCCGGCCGGCAAAGTACATCGGCATCTGGTGGTCGATGCACCTCTTCCAGGAGACCTGGGCACAGGGGCCGCACCACGGCGCGACGACCGAGAACGCCAAGCGCTACATCGACTTCGCGGCCGAGAACGGCATCCAGGGGGTGCTGGTCGAGGGGTGGAACGTCGGCTGGGACGGTGAGTGGACGAAGCATCCCAAGCGCTTCCGTTTCACGGAGCCCTACCCCGACTTCGACATCGAGGCCGTCGCACGGTACGCCGCCGAACGGGGTGTCGAGCTGATCGGCCACCACGAGACGGGTGCCGACACGAAGAACTACGAGGCACAGATGGAGGAGGCCTTCGCCCTCTGCCGGCGGCTGGGCATCAACTACGTCAAGACGGGCTACGTCAACGTGCTGATGGACGGCAAGGAGCTGCACGGCAGCCAGTACGGCGTGCGCCACTACCGCCGCGTCATCGAGACGGCGGCCCGCTACGGCATCATGATCGACAACCACGAGCCCGTCATGCCGACGGGCCTAGAGCGCACGTGGCCCAACCTGATGACGCAGGAGGCCGTGCGCGGACAGGAGTACAACGCCTGGTCGCCCGACGGCGGCAACCCGCCCGAGCACACCACCGTCCTGCCCTTCCTGCGCGGACTGGCCGGACCGATGGACTACACGTTCGGGACGTTCGACTTCTCGAACCCCGTATCGCCCTTCGCCCGCGTGCAGTCGACCGTCGTGCGCGAGCTGGCCCAGTACGTCGTCCTGTACAGCCCCCTGCAAATGGCCTCCGACCTGCCGGAGAACTACCGCGGCCACAAGGCCTTCGACTTCATCCGTGAGGTGCCGACCGACTGGGAACAGACGCTCGTGCCGCAGGCCGTGATCGGCGACTACGCCCTCTTCGTGCGGCAGGCGCGCGGCTCGCAGGAGTGGTACCTCGGGGCCGTCACCGACGAGCAGGCCCGCGAGACGGACCTTGCACTCGACTTCCTCACCCCCGGCACGCGGTACACGGCGCAGATCTACGCCGACGCCCCCGATGCCGACTGGAAGAGCAACCCCTGCGCGATGCACTACGAGGAGCACACGGTCACGGCAGCCGACACGCTGCATATCCGAATGGCCCCGGGCGGCGGCTGCGCCGTGCGCTTCGCGGTCGCAAAATAAAAACAACGAGACAATGAAACGACTGCTCATATCTCTGCTGGCTGGCCTCGCGGCCGCCGGCTGCGCAGGCGGGGCGGCCGACTGCCGGACCGACGTGCTGGTCATCGGCGGCACGACCTCCGGCACGACGGCCGCCATCGCCTCGGCGCGCATGGGCGTGCGCACGCTCATCGTCGAGCAGACCCCCATGCTGGGCGGCATGCTCACGGCACAGGGCGTCTGTGCCACGGACGGCAACTTCAACCTCCCGTCGGGGCTCTGGAACGAATTTCGCGAAAAGTTGCGCCAACGCTACGGCGGCATCGGGGCCCTCTGGACCGGGTGGGTCAGCACGACGCTCTTCGAGCCGCACGTCGCCGACAGCATCTTCAAGGCGATGGCCGCGGCCGAGCCGCAGCTCGAAGTCCGCTACGGCTACCGGCTGACCGGCATCCTGCGCCGCGGCGACCGTGTCACGGGGGCCGAGTTCACCGACTCCACCGGGCACCGGCTCCGCGTGCGGGCCCGCGTCACGATCGACGCCACGGACCTGGGCGACGCGCTGCCCCTGAGCGGCAGCGCCTACCGGCTGGGCATGGACTCCCGCCGCGAAACGGGCGAGGAGCTGGCGCCCGACGAGGCGAACGACGTCGTGCAGGACCTCACCCTCGTGGCGATTCTCAAGGACTACGGCCCGGGCAACGACCGCACGATCCCGCGTCCGGAGGGGTACGACCCCGCGGAGTTCGAGGGTTGTTATGACCTGCCCGGCGTGGAGAGCGCCGAACGCATGCTCGAATACGGCCGCATGCCGAACCATAAGTACATGATCAACTGGCCCAAAGCGGGCAACGACATCAACCTCAACGTCGTGGAGCTGCCCTTCGCCGAACGCGAGGCGGCGCTCGAGGCCGCGCGGCAGAAGACCCTGCGCTTCGTCTACCACATCCAGCATACGCTCGGATACCGCCACCTCGGCCCGGCCGACGACGAGTTCGACACGCCGGACCGGCTGGCCTACCTCCCCTACCACCGCGAGGGACGCCGCGCGAAGGGTGTGGTGCTGATGACGCTCGACGACATCACGCAGCGCTACGACCGCCCGACGCAGCTCTACCGCACGGGCATCTCCGTGGGCGATTACCCCGTCGACCACCACCGCAACTGCCGGACCGACGTCGAGAAGATCCACTTCCCGCCCGTGCCGTCGTTCAGCATCCCGCTCGGGGCGCTCATTCCCGAGCGGATCGAAAACCTCGTCGTCGCGGACAAGGCCATCTCGGTCTCGAACCTGGCGAACGGCTCGACGCGCCTGCAGCCCGTCGTGATGCTCACCGGGCAGGCTGCCGGCACGCTGGCCGCACTCTCCGTTACCGGGGGATGCACGCCGCGCGAAGTCGCCGTGCGCGACGTGCAGCGCGCCCTGCTGGAGCAGAAGGCCTACATCGCGCCGCTCTACGACGTGACGCCCGACGACCCCGACTTCGCACTGCTCCAGCGCATCGCCGCCACGGGTATCCTGCGCATGACGGGCGAGCCCTACTTCTGGGCGAACCGCTCGTGGTTCTACCCCGAACGGGAGATCACCGTCGCGGAGTTCACGCAGGGGCTGCACGACTACGCCCCCGCCGTGGCCCTCTCGGCCGACAGCACGCTGCTCACCGCCGGACGCGCCGCGGAGCTGCTGCGCGCGGCAGGCGGCACCACCGTGCAGATCGCCCCCTCCGATGCGGAGCGTCCCCTCACGCGCCGCGAAACGGCCCGCCTCGTGGAGCGGAGCCTCGATCCCTTCTCCCGCCCCGTCGACCACACCGGAGCATTCATCAAACCCTGACGCCATGAAACGACTGCTGCTGACGCTGCTGCTGGCCGCGACGGTACTCCCGCTCGCCGCACAGCCCGACTCGCTCGACTACCGCAACGACTACTACTTCTCCAAGCGCGACATCCACGAAGGGGTGCCGGTCGGCCCGGAGAACATCGTCATGCTCGGGAACAGCCTCACCGAACGGGGCTCCTGGGCGGAGTATTTCCAGGATGCGCGCATCCTCAACCGCGGCATCGGCGGCGACTGCGTCGCCGGCATGGCGGCACGCATCGACCCGATCCTGCAGGGGCGGCCGCGGGCGATCTTCCTCATGGCGGGCGTCAACGACCTGATCTTCTCGAAGATCACCCCCGAGGCGCTGCTCGGCCAGTACGAGCGGCTGCTCGACCGCATCGAGGCCGAATCGCCCGAAACGGAGCTTTTCATCGAGAGCCTGCTGCCGCTCGACGAGCCCCGCAACACGCAGTACTTCACCGGCAAGAACGCCCGCATCGAGGCTTTCAACCGGCTGCTGCGCGAGATGGCCGCCCGCCGCGGGCTGGTCTACATCGACATCTGGAGCCGCATGGCGCACGAGGGCAGCATGCCTTCGGAGCTGACCGTCGACGGCATCCACCTCAACGCCGCGGGCTATGCCCGCTGGATCGAGGCGCTCACGCCCTACGTCACGCCCGCCGGGGCCCGCACGGGCACGGTGCGCTGCGAGGGCCGCGGCGTGGAGGGGGTCGTCGTGAGCGACGGCGACCGCTGCGCGGTGACCGACGCCGCGGGGCGCTTCGTCCTCCCGGCCAACGACCGCGCCCGCTTCCTCTTCGTCTCGACGCCCGCAGGCTACACCTCGCCCGTCGAGCAGGGAGTCGTGCGCTTCTTCCGTCCCGTCACGCCGCGCAACGACGGCTACGACTTCACGCTCGTGCGCAACACCGCGGACGACACGCGCCACGGCTTCGCGGTGATCGCCGACCCGCAGCTCTTCGACCGCAAGGAGCTCCGGCTGCTCGAAGGCGCGGCCGCCGACATCCGCCGCACGGCCCGCGCCGCAGAGAAGCAGGGCCGGCCGATGCACGGCATCTGCGTGGGCGACATCACCTCGGGCAACCACGGCTTCTACAGCGACTACAACCGCATCCTCGCCACGACGGGCATCGGCTTCCGCAACGCCCCGGGCAACCACGACATGAAGCTCTGGGGCCGCTCGTTCGAGCGTTCGACGGCCGCCTACGAGGCCGTCTACGGACCCTCGTACTACTCCTACAACGTCGGGCGCGCCCACTACGTCGTGCTCAACGACAACTTCTACATCGGGCGCGACTGGTACTACATCGGCTACCTCGACGAGCGGCAGCTGGCCTGGCTCGAAGAGGACCTGGCCCACGTGCCGGCCGGCAGCACGCTCTTCGTGGCGCTGCACATCCCGACGTCGTTCCCCGGCAAGGAGCAGCAGCCGTTCCTCTACCCGCAGGCCGAGACGTCGCTCTGCAACTTCCGGGCGCTGCACGAACTGCTGGCGCCCTACAACGCCCACATCCTCTCGGGACACATGCACACGGCGATGAACTGCGAAATCCGCCCGAACCTCTACGAGCACAACATCGCGGCGTTGAGCGGCGCCTGGTGGCAGGGCCCCGTCTGCACGGACGGCACGCCGGCCGGGTACGCCCTCTTCGAGGTCGACGGCGACAGCGTCACATGGTACTACAAGGCCACGGGCGAGCGGCGCGAATACCAGCTGCGCCTCTACGACACGGCGGACGATCCGGCCTATGCCGGGCGGATCGTGGCCAACGTCTGGGACAGCGACCCCGCCTGGCGGATCGAGGTGCGCATCGACGGCGGAGAGCCCCTGCGCATGGAGCCGATGCGGGGCGTCGATCCGCTCGCACGCCGCCTCTACGGCCATCCCGAACAGCTCGACCACAAGTGGATCACCGTTTCCGAGACCGACCACCTCTACGCCGCACCGCTGCCCGCCACGGCCCGCCGTGTCGAGGTGACGGCCCGCGACCGCTTCGGCAACGTCTACCGCGCGGAAAAACACATCAAACGATAAACGACATGAAAAAGACAACGATCGCCCTGCTGGCGCTGCTCTGCGCCGCGACCACGGCCTGCGACCGCACCGGCGGCACGCACTTCACCCCGGCCGTCTCACCCGAAATCCGCTTCACGGGCCGCGCCGTCACGGGCGAGGACGGATCGCTCACCTTCGACTGGAGCGGCAGCCACTTCACCTTCCGCTTCGAGGGGCGCCGCTGCGCCATGCGCCTCTCCGACACGGGGTGCGACTACTACAACGTCTTCGTCGACGGCCGGCAGACGGCCGTGGTGACGGCAACGGGCGCCGACACGACCATCGTGCTCGCCGACAGCCTGCCGAAGGGCATACACACGCTCCTCGTGCAGAAACGCACCGAGGGCGAGCAGGGCCGCACGACGCTCTACGGCATCGAGAGCGACGTCCCGCTGCTCGCGGCACCGGAGGCCCCGGCCCGCCACATCGAATTCATCGGCGACTCGCACACCTGCGGCTACGGCACCGAAGGCCTTTCGGCCGAGGAGCAGTTCACGCCGCAGACCGAGAACTGCGACCTGGCCTGGGGCTGCATCGTCGCCCGCTACTTCGGCGCCGAATACACGCTCATCGCCCACTCGGGGCAGGGCATCGTCCGCAACTGGGGCGACGAGAAGGAGGTCTCCGACTGCACGATGCGCGAGCGCATGCGCCGCACGCTCGACATGGAGGAGTCGCCCGCCTGGGACGGCAGCGCCTACCGGCCCGACATCGTCGTCATCAAACTCGGGTCCAACGACTTCAGCACGGGCATCGCCCCCGCCGAGAAGCCCTTCAACGACTCCTACGCCCGGGCGATCGACTACCTGCGCTCGATCTGGGGCCAGGTGCCGATCCTCTGCGTGGCACCGAGCGACAACACCATCGTGCTGCGCTACCTCGAGCAGCTGATTGCCGAGCGGCAGGACGCCAACCTGCACTTCACGGCCATCCTGCCGGGCGTCACCAACTGGGACAGCGACATGGGCGCCAACTACCACCCCAACCACCACGGGCACCGCAAGCTGGCCATGTCGGTGATTCCCTACATCGCGACGATCACCGGATGGGAATTACCCGACACGAGTGTCGAATAATCTCGGGGATTTTGCGTATCTTTGCGTGAATCATAACCACGCAACCTACTTACAGAACCCGAAATGAACCACACGAAAACCGAACCGTCCGTGCGCCGCTCGCCGCTCACGTGGGTCCCGACCGTCTATTTCGCCATGGGACTGCCGTTCATCATCGTCAACATGGTCTCGACGCTGATGTTCCGCGGTCTGGGCATCGACGACGCGCGCATCGCCCTGTGGACCTCGCTCATCATCCTCCCGTGGTCGCTCAAGCCCATCTGGAGCCCCCTGATGGAGATGTTCCGCACCAAGAAGTTCTGGGTCGTCACGACGCAGCTCGTCTCCGGCCTGGCGCTGGCCATGGTGGCGCTGTCGCTCTCGCTGCCCAACTTCTTCCCCTACGCCATCGCGCTGATGGCCGTCGTCGCCTTCAGCGGCTCGACGCACGACATCGCCACCGACGGCGTCTACATCACCGAGCTGTCGAAGACCCAGCAGGCCCAGTTCATCGGCTGGCAAGGCGCCTTCTACAACATCGCCAAGGTCTTCGCCATGGGCGGTCTGGTCTACGTGGCCGGCGCACTGAAGGAGCGCGTGGGCGTCGTCGAGGCCTGGATGATCGTCATGGCGCTGTGCGGCGCGCTGCTCTTCCTGCTGGGGCTCTACCACCTGCGCATGCTCCCCTCGGGCGGCGATGCCACGGCCCACGCCGGAAGCGTCGGCGAGGCCATGCGCGAGACGGCCGAGGTCTTCCGCAGCTTCTTCGTCAAGAAGTACATCTGGATCTACATCGCCTTCATCGTCTTCTACCGCTTCGCCGAGGGCCTCGTCATCAAGATCGTGCCGCTGTTCCTCAACGCCCCGGTCGCCGACCAGGGCCTGGGTCTCACCGAGCAGCAGATCGGTCTCTACTACGGCACGTTCGGCGTCATCGCCTTCGTCGTGGGATCGATCCTCGGCGGCTACTTCATCGCCTGGATCAAGCTGCGCCGCGCGCTGCTGCCGCTGATCTTCATCTTCAACATCCCGTTCGTCGTCTACGCCCTGCTGGCGTGGTTCCAGCCCGCCTCGAGCGTGCTGATCTGCGGCGGTATCGTCTTTGAATACTTCAGCTACGGATTCGGATTCGTCGGCCTGACGCTCTTCATCATGCAGCAGGTGGCACCCGGACGCCACAAGATGGCCCACTACGCCTTCGGCTCGTCGCTGGCCAACCTCGGCGTGATGCTCCCGGGCATGGTGAGCGGCTGGCTGTGCGAGCGCGTCGGCGGATACCACTACTTCTTCCTCTGGTCGCTGCTGGCCACGCTGCCGATCTTCCTGATCGCCTGGCGCATCCCTTTCTCCTATCCCGACACCGAGGAGGAGCGTGCGGACGAGGAGGCCGTGGACAAGGAGCTTCTCAACGATTAAATCACCAATCCCTCATACCATGAACACCTCACTGAAAGGAAAACTCCGCATGCTGGCCGCCGCACTCTGCCTTGCGACGACGGCCGCCGCCCAGGCACCCGACGACTGGGCCAACTTCGCCCGCTTCGAGCAGGAGAACGCCGCGCAGACCACCGCGCCGCGGGCCGTGCTGATGGGCAACTCGATCACCGAAGGGTGGATCGGCAAGCATCCCGACTTCTTCGCCCGCAACGGCTTCGTGAGCCGCGCCATCAGCGGGCAGACCACCTCGCAGATGCTCGTGCGCTTCCGCGCCGACGTCATTGAGCTGCACCCGAAGATCGTGGTGATCTGCGGCGGCACGAACGACCTGGCCCGGAATACGGGCTACATCTCGCCGGAGCACATTCTGGACAACATCCAGTCGATGGTCGACCTGGCCCGCGCCAACGGCATCCGGCCGATCCTCTGCTCGATCCACCCCACGGGCGACTATCCGTGGCGTCCGGGGATAGAACCGGCGCAGAAGATCATCCGGCTCAACGCCGCGATCCGCGCCTACGCCGAGCAGGAGGGCATTCCCTACGTCGATTACCACACCCCGATGGCAGCCGAGGACGGCTCGATGATCGCCGCCTACACCAACGACGGCGTGCACCCGAACGAGGCGGGCTACGAGGTCATGGAGCGGATTCTGCCGCCCGTAGTCGACCGGCTCGAGGCGGAGATCGACCGCGCCGCAGCCCGGGCGGAATAACAGGAGAGACACCCCGGCAGGCGCTGCGGCGCCGATGGCCGGCAGAGACGAAAAACGGGACCCGACGGGTCCCGTTTTTTTGTGGCCTGACTGGCCGGAGCAGGAGGCGAAAAGGTCGCAGCACCGGCAATCGGGCGCGCCGCTGTCAGGTGCGCCAGAAGAGCCGGCGGCGCGTGAAGGCCGAGGTCAGCAGCATGGCCAGCAGGGTGATGACGACGCCCCGGGCGATGCCCGCGCCGCAGCCGCCCGCACCCCAGATCCAGGGCATCGGGAAGCCCCACTGCTCCTCGATGAAGAGCAGCGGCACGACGACATAGCCCGCCGCCGTATAGGCAATCATCGGATTCTCGCCGCAGCGGACCAGCAGCCCCGCACGGCCGTGCAGCGACTCGAAGAGGAGCGTGGCCAGCAGCAGCACGTGCGAAGCCATGCCCGCCGTCACGAAGAAGTAGCTTACGGTGGCGGGGTCCTTCTTGATGCCCCCTTCGAGCGGCTCGAAGACGAGCCCGAGCAGCAGCCAGAAAAGACCCGTCGCGAAGAGCGCCGAGAGGAGCTCCTGCAGCGCGGTGCGGGGGCGGCGCAGCAGCCAGGCGGCCGCTCCGCCCGCAAGCAGCGTCAGCAGCAGGTTCGCCGTCAGTGCCCGGACATACAGGCCCCAGAGGTTCACCGCAAGGAGCAGAAGGACCAACGCCCCGGCAAGACGGAAACGCCCGGGCAGCGGCTCCGCATCATGCGAAGCGGCTGCCGGCCGTGCGCCCTTGCCATCGGCCGGGGACGGCACGGCGGCTGCCGGGGCGGAAAGCGAGGCGGAAGAAGCGGCGGAAGCCGAACCGACACGGGCAATCCGGACGGCCGAATCTGCCGCAACGGCCGCCCCGGCCGGGGCGGCCTGTCCGTCCGGAAGCGGCATGGCGGCTGCCGGCGTGCTGGTGACAGAGCTGACGAAGTGCGGCGCGACCGCAGCCGTGACGGAGAGATCGGTCGAAGCCGTCGGCGCCGCAGTGCCCTTGCGCGCGAGCCAGCGGGCGATCAGCTCGCCGGCCACGCTGCCCGGCAGCACGATGCAGAGGTATTGCAGGAACTCCGTATGGTAGAGCCAGGGGGCGAACGTGGCGTTCCAGACCTCCGCGGTCCACGATCCGGGCACGGCGGCCGAGAGCTTCAGCGCCACGAGCAGCGCCACGAGGCCCATGCGCAGCCCCGGCTTGCGGCACGTCAGCCACCAGAGGAACGACCCGGCGACAACGACATTGGCAAGAATCAGGATGATGATGTCCGAGCGGTACAGGTTCACGTCGACCCCCAATGCCCGGTAGAGGAGGAGCAGGAGCAGCAGCGCCGCGATGCCGCAGCCGTTGAGCAGCGTGTTGAACCGCTCGCTCCGGTTCCGCAGGCGGACGAACATGGCGAAGAAGGCCCCCCAGACGACCAGCGTCAGCAGCGAGGCCGCCACGGGGCGCTGCAGCGCCTCATGAAGCGTCCAGAGGTTCGTGTTCCCCAGCACGATGGCGAAGAAGGCCAGCAGCAGGCCCCGCCGGAGGATCGTCCAGGCGACCTGCACGGCCGCTGCGCCCCGGTCAAGGCGCCGTCCGATCGAGAAGGGGAAGGCAGCCCCCATCGAGAAGAGGAAGAACGGGAAGACCAGATCGACCCACGTGATGCCCGGGACCGAGGGGTCGAAGGCGAACGACGGGGGCGGCAGCTGGGCATGAAAAAGCCACGCGGGCAGATCGGGATTGCGCGAGATGTATCCGGAGAGGACCATCCCCACGATGGCCAGACCCCGCAGCAGGTCCACGGCCAAGGCTCGCTCTTTCATTCGGAAAGCAGTTTTCGGGTTCGTAAATCAATTTTCTGTCACCTGCCGCAAATTTAAGCAAAATTATTTTCACACCGCAGCAAAATAAGAAAATTTACGATCATACACCTGTTTCGGGGACAAAAAAGCGGCCCCCGGAGCCGAAACTCCGAAGGCCGCACGGGGAAACCTCCCTCCCGGGACGGATCACTGCTGGTGCTGGGGGCGCAGCAGGTCCTGGACGACCTTGACGGGCGAGAAGGTCGTGATGGGCACATCGACGAAGACCGTGTTCCAGCGGGCCATCGCGCCGTTCCACAGTCCGGGCAGCTCCTGGGCGCGCAGCTCGCGGCCGCCCGACGACTTCGACGAGATGAAGCCCGTCGAGGGATCGGTATAGCGTCGCAGGTCGAACTTGCCGCCCTGCGACGTGCGCACGCCGCAGACGAGGTCGACGGGGTTGAAGTGCGTGGCCGACTTCATCAGCGGCATGTCGTCGGGCGAGATCTGGCTCGACTCGGCGATCTGCAGCGACTCCGTGCCGTCGGGGTTGGCCACCCAGAAGGGGCCGCCGCCCGGCTCGCCCTCGTTGCGGACCATGCCGCAGACGCGGATCGGGCGGTCGAGCACCGCACGCAGCAGCGCAGCATCATACGCGGCGGGCAGCTTCACGCAGAGTCGCTGCTCGACGAATGCGGCCACCTCGGCCAGGTCGGCAGTGCCCGCCTCCAGCGCCCGCAGGTGGGCGAAGGCCTGCTCCTGCAGTTCGAGCAGCAGCCCGGCCAGCACCTTCTTGTAGCGGATCGTGTCGCCGCGGCGCGCGTCGGTCGTCACGTTGTCGATATTCTTGATGAAGATGATGTCGGCGTCAATCTCGTTCAGGTTCTCGATCAGCGCGCCGTGGCCCGCGGGACGGAACAGCAGGCTGCCGTCCTCCTGACGGAAGGGTGTGTTGTCGGGATTCACGGCGATCGTGTCGGTCGAGGGCTTCTGCACGGAGAACGAGATCTCGTAACGGATGCCGAAGCGCTTTTCGTAGAGGGGTACCTTCTCGGCGAGCAGGCTCTCGAAGCCGGCACGGTGCTCGGGCGAGACGGTGAAGTGGATGCGGGCCACGCCGTCGGTCGAGGCGTAGGCCGCCCCCTCGACCAGATGCTCCTCGACGGCCTTACGGGCGCCGTCCGGATAGGCGTGGAAGGTCACCAGCCCCTTGGGCTTCTGTCCATAGCCAAGCCCTTGCTTGACGATGCAGCTCACGACGGTCCGATCGTCGGCACCCTCCGGCAGCACGGCCTTCAATTCGGGCCAGAAGGCGAAGCGCTCGATGTTTTCGAGCAGCGTGTCGATGCCCTTGCCGCGCTTGCCCTCGTTGACGAACTCGAACAACTCCTTGAACATGCGCGTGGCGGCACCCGACGCCGGAACGAACTTCACGACCGAGAGGCCGTGCGCAGCCTGCTCGTAACGGGCCTGCGCCGCATCGGCCGCCGCGTCGTCCACGACGACGACCCCGTCGCCGGGCGAGGCGGCGCGCACCACCTTCAGGAAGGGAAAGCCGCGGCGGAAGTTTTCGATCTGGCGCTCCACGGCCTCGCGCGTCAGGCCGTGTTGCTCGATTTGATGCAAGTCTTTTTCGGTAAACATAGGTTTGTGGTATTTTAGGGTTTCTGTCGTTCGGGCGATTATCTTATCAAAGTTAGTAAATAAATTCGTAACTTTGCACATCATGATCCGAGAATTTCACCACATCGACCTGCGCGACCGCAACAGCTTCGGCGTCGCGCAGCACGCCCGGCGGCTCGTCGAGTTTGAAACGGCCGACGACCTGCGTGCGATCTTCGCCGCAGGGGTGCCCGACCGCTGGACGGTCCTCTCCGGCGGCAACAACATCCTCTTCACGCAGGACTACGACGGCGTGCTGCTCACGCCCGTGGCCCGCGGCATCGAGCTGCTGGCCGACGAGGGCGACGAGGTGCGCCTGCGCGTCGAGGCGGGGGTCGAGTGGGACGATCTGGTTGCCTGGGCCGTCGAGCGCGGCCTGTGGGGCATCGAGAACCTCTCGCTCATCCCCGGCAAGGCGGGCGCCGCTCCCGTGCAGAACATCGGCGCCTACGGCTGCGAGGCCAGCGATGCGATCCGCCGCGTGGAGATGTTCTGCGTCGGGACGGGCAACCGGCTCACGCTCGATGCCGCGCACTGCGCCTTCGGCTACCGCGAGAGTGTCTTCAAGCACGAGTTGCGCGGGAAGGTCGTCATCACGGCCATCGAGATCGCCCTGCACCGCACACCGCGCCCGCGGCTGGGCTACGGCGACGTCGAACGCGAGGTCGAGGCGCGCGGCGGCGCCACGCTGCGCAACATCCGCGAGGCGATCTGCACCATCCGCCGCGCGAAGCTCCCCGATCCGAAGGTGCTGGGCAACGCCGGCAGCTTCTTCAAGAACCCCGTCGTGGAGCAGGCCGTGGCCGACCGCCTGCGGGCCGAGTTCCCCGACATGCCGCTCTACCCCGCCGCCGGACAGGCCGACAGGGCGAAGCTCGCCGCCGGGTGGCTTATCGACCGCGCCGGGATGAAGGGTTACCGCGAGGGCAGCGTCGGCGTGCACGAGCGGCAGGCCCTCGTGCTGGTGAATTTCGGCGGCGCCACGGGCGGCGAGGTGCTGGCCCTGGCCCGCAAGGTGCAGCAGCGGGTCCGCGAGCGCTTCGGCGTGGAGATCGACACCGAGGTCAACATCCTCTGACGACCGCCCGGCACGCCCCGCGGCACCCGGACAGCCGGACAGCCCCGGCCGGAGCCTCCGTGCCGGAGACCCGGACAACACCCGCGCCGGCAATTCGGACGACCTCCGGGCGGCAAGCCGGAGAGTTCCCGGACAGCGGGCCGCACCGCAGACGATACAGCAAACAATGATACCTGTCAAGATATGCCCCTACTCGAATCCTTCCAACGCTACATCGCCGAAAACGACCTGGCGACGCACGACGACCGCATCCTGCTGACCGTCTCGGGCGGCGTCGACTCGATGGTCATGCTCTCGCTCTTCACGCGCAGCGGCTACCGGGTGGGCGTGGCCCACTGCAACTTCCAGCTGCGCGGCGCCGAGAGCGACGAGGACGAAGAGCTCGTTGCCCGGGAGGCGGCCCGCTGCGGCGTGCCCTGCTACAACCGCCGTTTCGACACCGCGGGCGAGATGGAGCGCACGGGCGAGTCGATGGAGATGGCGGCCCGGCGGCTGCGCTATGCCTGGTTCGACGCATTGAGCCGCGAAGAGGGATATACGGTCATCGCCATCGCCCACCACATCGACGACTCGATCGAGACCTTCTTCATCAACCTGCTGCGCGGCACCGGGCTGCGCGGACTGACCGGCATCTCGACGCAGGTCGGCAAGGTCATCCGCCCGCTGATGTTCGCCTCGCGCAAGGAGATTCTCGAATACGCCGCACAGAACCGCATCCCCTTCCGCGAGGACTCCTCGAACCGCTCGACGAAGTACCTGCGCAACAAGATCCGCCTGGGACTCATCCCCCGCATCCGCGAGATCAACCCCAAGTTCACGGAGCTCATGCGCAAGAACATCGGCCGCCTGACCGACGCCCAGCTCTTCATCGACCACGGCATCGAGCGCATCCGCCGCGAAGCCGTGACCTCGCAGGGCGATACGGACACGATCCGCGTCGACCGCATCGACCCGGCCTTCCCGCGGGAGTTCGTCATCTACGAACTGCTCAACTCCGCCTACGGATTCAAGGGCGACGTCATCGACGCGCTGTGCCACGCCCTGAACCACGACGCCACGGGACGCCGCTTCTACGCCCGCGACCGCATGGCCACAATCGACCGCGGGGCGATCATCGTCACGCCGATCGCCCCCGACGACGAATGCCGCACGACGGTCGAGCGCGGCGCCGTGCGCAGCTACTGCGGCAATGCGGTGCTCTACTACGAATACTGCGACATCGACGACGTCCAGACCTTCGGCACCCCCGAGCAGGTCGCACAGGTCGATGCCGACAAACTCCGCTTCCCGCTCACGCTGCGCCGCTGGCGCGAGGGCGACTGGTTCATCCCCTTCGGCATGACGGGCCGCAAGAAGGTCAGCGACTTTCTGATCGACGCCAAGGTTCCGCTGCCCGAGAAGCAGCGGCAGTTCGTGCTGCTGTCGGGCGACGACATCGTCTGGCTCGTCGGACGGAGAATCGACGACCGCTTCCGCCTCACGGCCGAGACCGAAAACGTACTGCGCATCACGCGCGAGATCGTCTGATTATGGCTAAAAGCGCTGTCAAATTCAGGGACACGGTCGCCGCATACGACCGCATCGCCGGCGAGATCCGCGCGGGGCGCTTCGCCCCGGTCTACCTGCTCATGGGCGAGGAGAGCTACTTCATCGACCGCCTCGCGGAGCAGCTCGCCGCCTCGATTCTCGACGAGGCCGAGCGCGCCTTCAACCAGATTGTCGTCTACGGCAAGGACTCCGATGCCGGGCAGGTCATCAACCTCTGCCGCCAGCTGCCGATGATGGGCCGCTACGAGGTGGTCATCCTCAAGGAGGCGCAGCAGCTGCGCAACATCGAGAAGCTCTCGCTCTACACGCAGAAGCCCTCGCCGACGACCATCCTCGTCATCTGCCACAAGGAGAAGAACGTCGACAAGCGCTCGGCCCTCTACAAGGGGTGCGCAGCCAACGGCACGGTCTTCGAGTCGGTGCGGCCGCGCGACTACGAGATCGCCGCATGGCTCCAGCAGTTCGTCCGGCAACAGGGCTTCACGATCGACCAGAAGGCGCTGTCGATGCTGACGGACCACCTCGGCACCGACATCGCGCGCATCGACAACGAGCTGCACAAGCTCACCGTCTCGCTGCCCGAGGGGACGAAGCGCATCACCGACGCCGACATCGAGGCCAACATCGGCATCTCCAAGGAGTTCAACAACTTCGAGCTGTGCCGCGCCGTCGTCACGCGCGACATGCAGCGCGCGCTGCTGATCGCCGACCACTTCGCCCGCAACCCCCGGGAGAACCCCTTGCTGCTGACGATCATGGCGCTCTTCGGCCAGTTCCGCGACCTGTTCGTGGTCAACTACCTGCGCTGGCTCGCGCGCCACAAGGGCAAGCCCTTCCCGCAGGATGCGGAGCTCATGGGCATCCTGCGCAAGAACAACACCTACGTGCTGAACGAGATCAAGCAGCAGGCCGCGCTGTGGGACAACCGCAAGGTCTTCCAGGTGCTGGGGCTGCTGCGCGAATACGACGCCAAGAGCAAGGGGCTCAATGCGGGCGGCGCGCCCGACGGCGAGCTGCTGCGCGAACTGCTGCTGAAAATCTTCCTGCTGTGAGTCTTCCGGCGCCATACCAGATTGTGCACCTGGCACGGGGCCGGGCACGCAACCTTGCGGCTCACGCCGCCCTGCTCGACGCTGCCTCGCGCTGTCTCTTCGGGCGCGGCTATACGCCCGACCTGCCGCGCCTGGCGGAGCGGCTCGCCGCCGTTGCCGCGGCGGAACACTATCCGGCTGCCGTCTCGGGCTTCGTGCGCATCGAGCTCACGCCGGAGGGCGACGAGCGGCTCACCGCGGCCGGCGTCTCGCTCTACGACGGCTATGCGCTGCGCAGCGTGATGCCCGACGCCGTCACCCTACACTACGACCTGCCCCTCACGGAGGCCCCCACGACGGCCCGCGAGGCGGTAGAGGAGCTTGCCGCCGCGGTTGCACGCCGCCGCGGAGCCGCCCTCGCCGTGCGGGTGGGGGCCGACGGCACGCTCCGCTCGGCCGACAACGCCCCGCTGTTCGGCATCCTCGGCAAGCGGCTCATCCCGGCACCGGCGTTTCCGGCCGTCGAGCGGGAGCTCGTGCTGCGCGTGGCGCCGCAGGCCGGGCTGGAGATCGCGGACGAGCGGCTCGACCTCGCGCTGCTGCCGCGGCTCGACGAACTCTTCTACGCCGACCACCGGGGCATCACGTCACTGGGCCACTGCGACAGCCTGCCGCTCATGTCGCTGCTCGCCGAGCGCCTGGCCGCGGCCATCGAGGCGCTGTTTCCGAAAATGTAGAAACCGCACGGCCCGGCGCCTGCCTATCTTTCGGGCAACCAACACCCGAAATCCATGAACAAAGCCCTGTTGATCTACGCCCTGCTCGCGACGGCGCTGCTTGCCGCCGGAGTGCGCCTGATGAAAAACTACCGCGACGAGAACCGGCGCCTCGTCCAGAACCAGACGGCCCTGGCCGCCGAGAGCGACCTCATCCGCTCGGAACTCGACGCCCGGAGCGTCGAGACGCAGGCCCTGCGGCTGCGCGTGGCCGAATTCGAGCAGCTGCGCGCCGACGACGCCCGCCGCATCGCCGAGGCGGGCATCCGCATGCGGCGGCTCGAGGCGGCGGCCAAAACCGTCGGACAGACCACCCTCGAGACGCGCGCGCCGCTGCGCGACACGGTCTTCATCCGCCTGCGCGACACGCTCGTCGTGCGCGACACGGTGCGGCTCTTCCGCTGGCGCGACACGTGGGTGAGCGTCGAGGGGCGCATCGAGGAGGATTCGGTGAGCTGCCGCGTCGAGAGCGTCGACACGCTCCGCCAGATCGTCTACCGCATTCCGCGGCGCTTCCTCTTCATCCGCTGGGGCACGAAGGCCCTGCGGCAGCGCATCGTCTCGACAAACCCCCACACGCGGATCGTCGCCGCGGAGTATGTGCGCATCGAAAAGTAGCACCCGCGCGGATGCAATCGGAGCGCCCGGGGAACGGCAATACGGAGGCTCTGCGGTCGGAACCGTACAATATCGGGCGAATGTTGCTCTATATTGACTTTTTTTTCTACCTTTGCCCGTAATGAAACGTACAGCCATCTTCCCGGGGTCGTTCGATCCCTTCACGCGGGGCCACGCGGCGCTGGTCGACGAGGCGCTCAACCTCTTCGACCGGGTCGTCATCGGCATCGGCAACAACACCCTCAAGCAGGGGATGCTCACCGTGGAGAACCGCAAACGCCTCATAGACGACATCTACGCCGGCAACGAGCGCGTCGAGGCCCGCATCTACACGGGGCTGACGGGCGAATTCGCCGAACAGGTGGGGGCCTGCGCCATCATCCGCGGCGTGCGGAACACCACCGACTTCGAGTACGAGCGCACGATGGAGGCGACGAACCACCGCATCTATCCCGAAATCACCACCGTGATGCTCTTCACCCCGGCCGCCGTGGCCGACATCTCGTCGTCGACCGTGCGCGAGGTGCTCTCGTTCGGCCGCACCGTGGAGGAGTTCCTTCCCGAAGGCATCGATATCAACAACTATTTATAAACAACGCCCAGCAACACGTCATGATGGAATTTACAGCCGAAATGATCGCCGGATTTCTCGGCGGCGAGGTCGTCGGCGACAAGAACGCCAAGGTACACACCGTCTCCTCGATCGAAGGGGGCAAGGCCGGATCGCTGGCCTACCTGACCAATCCCAAATACGAACCCTTCCTCTACACCACCGGCGCGTCGATCGTGCTCGTTGACCGCGCGTTCACCCCGTCGCAGCCCGTCGCGGCGACGCTCGTGCGCGTCGATGACGCCGCAGCGTGCGTCGTGCGCCTGCTGGCCATGTACGAGGCCGCCAAGCCCCGCCGCAAGGGGATCAGCGGGCGCGCCTCCGTCGCGTCGGACGCCAGCGTGGGCGAGGAGTGCTACATCGGCGACTTCGCGGTCGTCGAGGAGGGGGCCCGCATCGGCCGCGGATGCCAGATCTACCCGCAGGTCTACGTCGGCCGCGGCGTCGTGATCGGCGACGACACGACACTCTATCCCGGCGTGAAGATCTACGAGGGGTGCGTCGTCGGCAGCCGCTGCATCCTGCACGCCGGAGCCGTGATCGGCGCCGACGGATTCGGATTCATGCCCAATGCCGAGGGGGGCTTCGACAAGATTCCGCAGCTGGGCAACGTCCTGATCGAGGACGACGTCGAGATCGGCGCCAACACCTGCATCGACCGCGCCAAGACCGACTCGACGATCATCCGCCGGGGCGTGAAGCTCGACAACCTGATCCAGATCGGCCACAACGTCGAGATTGGCGCCAACACCGTCTCGTCGGCCCAGACCGGCATCGCCGGGACGTCGCGCGTGGGCAGCAACTGCTTCCTCGCCGGGCAGGTCGGCGTCGCCGACCACGTGACGATCGGCAACCGCGTGAAGGTCGGCTCGAAGAGCGGCATCGACAAGGATGTGCCCGACGGCGAGATCCGCCTGGGCTACCCCGCGCTGCCGGGCATGCAGTACCACCGCGCCGCGGCCGTCTTCAAGGTGCTGCCCGAGCTGGCACGCCAGGTCCGCGAACTGGAAAAGGAGATCGAAACACTCAAAAAACAATAACGACATGAAGAAAATTCTGACTCTCGCCGCTGCGGCCGCCCTGCTGGCCTCCTGCGGCAACAAGAACGGATACGTCATCGAGGGCACGATCGAGGGCCTCGACGGCATGGTCTACCTGCTCGACGAGGAGCGCACGCCCGTCGACTCGGCCACGGTCGAGAACGGCACCTTCCGCCTCACCGGCACGGCCGACAAGCCGGCCATCATGACGCTGTGCGACGCGCCGGACGAAACGGCCACCTTCTATGCGGGCCTCTTCATCGAGCCGGGCACGATCACCGTGGCCGACGATGCGGAGAACCCCATGCGCAAACGCGTGACGGGAACCCCGGCCAACGATGCCAACGCCGCCCTGACTGCCGCCTCGGCCGCGCTGATTGACGAGGTCCGCAATCCGGAGACCACCGACGAGCGCCGCGCCGCCATCGAAAAGGAGTACGAAGAGCTCATCCGCTCAACCTACGAGGCCAACATCACCAACTACTTCGGCGCCCTGATCCTCGCCCAGCAGCTCTCCTACGAGCTTTCGGGCCAGGAACTGCTCGACGAGATCGCGCGCTTCTCGCCCGAGCTGCAGCAGAGCACCATCCTCACCGAGCTCAAGCAGAGCGCCGAGCAGAAGGCCAAGACCGACATCGGCCAGCCCTACATCGACTTCGAGCAGCCCGACGCCGACGGCAAGAACATCTCGCTGAAGTCCGTCGTCGAGAACCCCGCGAACAAGTACGTTCTGCTCGACTTCTGGGCCTCGTGGTGCGGCCCCTGCATGGGTGAGGTCCCCCACCTGAAGAAGACCTACGACGAGTTCCACAAAAAGGGATTCGAGATCTTCGGCGTCTCGCTCGACCGCGACCGCGACAAGTGGCTCGACGCCGTCAAGCAGAACAACATGAACTGGATTCACGTCAGCTCGCTCGACGCCTTCGGCAACGCGGCCGCCGAGGCCTATGCCGTACAGGCCATCCCGACGAACCTGCTGATCGACGCCGAGGGCAAGATCGTCGCCAAGAACCTCCGCGGCGAGGAACTCTACGAGAAGATCGCCGAGCTGCTGAAATAGTCCCCGCACAGACAACGCATCGACGCCCCTTCGGTTCCGGTTCGCCGTCCGGAGGGGCGTTTTCCGATTCCCCGTCCACACGATGACCGACCAGGAGACATACCGCATCATGGGCATCGACCCCGGCACGAACTACATGGGTTACGGCATGCTGGAGGTCGCAGGACGCCGCGTGCGCTCGGTCGTGCTGGGCGACATCGACCTGCACAAGCTCACGGACCCCTATGCCAAGCTGCGCTACATCTTCGAGCGGGTCGGGGCCCTGATCGACGAGTACCACCCGCGCGAGGTGGCGCTCGAATCGCCCTTCTTCGGCGAGAACGTGCAGTCGATGCTCAAGCTCGGGCGGGCGCAGGGCGTGGCGATGGCCGCCGCGTTGAGCCGCGGGCTGCAGGTCTTCGAGTACGCCCCGACGCGCATCAAGCAGAACATCACGGGCCGCGGCTCGGCCGCCAAGGAGCAGGTCGCGGCGATCGTCTGCCGCACGCTCGGCGTCGACCGCCCGCTGCGGCGCCTCGATGCCACGGACGGCATGGCTGTGGCGCTCTGCCACTACTACACGACCTCGAGCCCGCTCCAGGCAGCCCTCGGGCCGGAGCGCGTCAAGGGGCTCGGCGGCGGCAAGAAAGCGGCCTCGCGCAAGGGGTCGCAGAGCTGGGAACACTTTCTGCGCGAACACCCCGACCGGGAGATCAAGTAACCGCAGCCCGAAGCGGCCCGGTCCGCGTCCGGACCGTCAGCGAACGAACCGACCGGACGGGCCGCACCCGAACGCCCCCGCCCGGAGTGGGTCCCGAATATTCCGAAGCGCTCCCGGTCGGTCCCCGGGCATGCCCCGAACCGCTTTTGCAATGCTTCCGGACCGTTACGGAACATCTCCGGACCGTTTTTCGTCCGGCCCGCGGCACGGACAGAGAAACCCGGCAGGGCGCCCGATGCAACCGCCGGCTGGAGGCCCGATGCAATCGGCTGATATTGCAGAATATACAACGAAACGACTGCCGGGAGGATATTTTTTATTAAAAATTCTTCGGAATTTATTTGCGTGATTCGGATTTTTGCCGTACATTTGCACTCGCAATAAAGGAAAGGCGCCGTAGCTTAATTGAATAGAGCATCTGACTACGGATCAGAAGGTTACAGGTTTGAGTCCTGTCGGCGTCACAAAGAGGGAGGGTCTGAAAAGGTTCTCCTTCTTGCATTTAGGAAGGTCACCATCCGCATGGCGACCTTTTTTTTGTCTTGCAAGCAGGACGCAGCCATCAATCAGCAACAGAAGAGCAGCCCGGAAACGGCTGACGGCAATCCCATGTTACAACGAACAAAATTTCAAATCCAGCCGATTGATTGTTGGATAAAAACTTTGTTTTGGCGAAATTTGTGTAGCAATACCCCAAAAAGAGTGTGGAGTATCAAAAACATTTCCTAACTTTGTGAGGTCATTCCCTACGAATGGCAACATATTGATTTAGTGAAAGTGTTTCGCTAATCCTTACCGAGAAAATTTGGCGATTTTTAAGTAAGCAAGGATAGGCAGTACAGACACTCATCACCGTACATAGGCATATATCGTCCTGATATATACTATTCGGTGTGGGGTATTGTTTATTTGCTTACGGGCCACGCCAAATGCCTCTCGGTCGATAAACGAACAGCTCCACGCTTTCTGTTTCTAAAATCAAACTTTAACCGTCGTGTAGGTGCTGGGACGACAACCTAAACTTTATAACCATGAAAAAGTTGTTTTCAACTATTATCACCCTTATTGGAGCATTATGTGCGTATGGACAAGATACCGATTCTTTACAAAAGGTTATTGTAGAACCTTTAACAGAGATTCAGCACGATAGTTTGTTAACGAACTTAGAGAAACGAGTACACCAAATTGCAGATGAGGTTTTATGGATAAGGTGTTTCGCGAGATATAAAGTGTACAGAACATTCAATATTTATACTTCTCTAAAATTGGATACAGCAACAGGACGTATAACAGCTCTCCAAATTGGGATAAATGATAAAGCCGCTCGCCATGAATATTCCGTTTGTGATGCTCTTATTCCAAGTGGTGAAATCAATGGCAGATTTGAATTGTATCCGACAGGGAATGACTATAACTTTATCCTTATGGATAATATGACGGGTGTAGCAAGTCAAGTACAATGGAGTTATAAACGCGAAGAATGTGGCCTCATAGGGCCAATATGGTAGACTTGTGCTAAAGGGTTAATTTATAGACCCTCTGCACAAGTTTGTCCTTTATTATCTGATAATAGACAGGTTCCTATTTCAACAAGAAATATTTGGAACAATTCATATAAATTGCCTATCTTTGTTCATATGATATGCCGAAACTGTATATCATAGCAGGTTGCAACGGTGCAGGGAAAACGACTGCATCCTACACCGTGTTGCCCGAAATGCTCGGCTGCAAAGAGTTCGTCAATGCCGACGAGATTGCAAAGGGGCTATCACCGTTCAATCCCGAAAGTGTGGCCATCGAGGCTGGGCGGTTGATGTTGCAACGCATGGATGATTTACTTTCAGAGGGCGCGGATTTTGCTTTTGAAACGACATTGGCTACCCGTTCCTATGTAAAGTTTATCGAACGGGCACACGCAAAAGGCTATTTCGTAACCCTACTTTATTTTTGGCTACCAACACCCGAACAAGCAATCGAACGCGTTGCGACACGGGTAAGCGAGGGTGGCCACAATATCCCATCGGATGTAATTCGCCGTCGTTATGCAAACGGATTACGCAATCTGACAATGCTTTATACACCCGTTTGCGATTTTTGGACGATATACGACAATAGTTCGGCAGACGCGGAAATTAAAATCATTGCATCGGGAGAAAAGGATGCAACAATTCAAATCGAAGATACGTTATCTTATAAAACCATTACAGACCATGAGCGAGACTGAAATCAAACAAATGCAGGAAAAGATTAATGCAGGGATTTTGCTTGCCCGTAAACGCCTGATTGAAAAAACAAAAAAAGAGGACGGGGAATTGGTGATTGTGCGTGATGGTAAGGTTGTGCGGATAAAAGCCAAAGACCTCAAATAATTCGTATCTATATTAATGATACATCCTCGGCCATACAGTCGAGGATTTTTGTTTACAGGGACAAAAGCGATCGAGCTTTTCCGAGGACAGACTTTGCAAAGGGGTCTCAAATATACCCCTTTGCGAAAGTTTGTCCCTTCTTTAATGCTATATCTACTCAATTCACTTATTGTTTAACCAGCATTGGATTTACCCGATTGTGTAAACCAACGTGTAAACCGAACGAAACAGCCGCACGGAAAACGAGCGACAGTCAGCCGAACTTAATTTTGTAACCATCTGTTAATCAACACTGCCCTACATTTGCAACGCAATTCGGCGCCGTAGCTTAATTGAATAGAGCATCTGACTACGGATCAGAAGGTTACAGGTTTGAGTCCTGTCGACGTCACTAAGAAGGAGGGTCTGAAAAGGCTCTCCTTCTTGCATTTAGGGAGGTTACCATCCGCATGGTGGCCTCTTTTTCTGTCTTGATTCAGGCAGTTTGCACGGGCTTTTACACTTTAAATCAGCGCGAAGCCGACAAGCGGAGCAGAGCACTCCCAAAAACAACAAAGGGCAGGAATGTCGATACCCTCCTGCCCTTGTTTTATTTGGCCCGGTGGCTTCGGACGGCTGTTCCGGATTGATCCCGGCTGGTTCCAACTGACTCCGGCTGGTTCCGACTAATTCCGGCTGGTTCCGACTAATTCCGGCTGGTTCCCTGCTGGTCCCGGACGTCAGCCCGCAAGGCGTATGCCGCAACTCCGCGCGCAGCGTCCGACGGCCCCGCCACCGCTACTCCAGAAAGTGGTTCTGCTCGTTGCAGGTCTCGGCGAACTCGCGCAGCGAGCGCAGGTGGCGGCGGATCATCTCCGCGACGCCCTCCTCGTCCTGCTCGCGCACGAGGCGCAGCAGCTCGCGGTGTTCGTAGAAGACCTCCTCCTGCGGCACGGTGCAGACGCGGTAGCGCTGGTAGTAGCGCAGCACGTCGGGCGTGATAACCAGCAGCAGCGACGCGATCACGGGGTTGTGCGCCCCGCGCGCCAGCGCCTGGTGGTAGGCAAAGTCCTTCGAGACGCGCTCGTCGGTGTAGAACTTCTCCTCGCACTCGCGCAGCGCCGTCTCGATCGTCCGCAGGTCCTCCTCCGTGCGGTTGCGGGCGCACAGGCGCGCGGCCTCTATTTCGAGCAGCACGCGCACGTGCACGAGCGACGCGAAGTCGTAGCGTTCGATCTGCAGCGCATCGGTAATCATCCGTTCGAGCACCTGCATCTTCTCCTGGGCCACGACCGTGCCGCTCTGCGGGAAGGTCTGCACGATGCCGTAAAACTCGAGTTTCTGGAACGCCGCACGCACATGCGCACGCCCCACACCGAGTTGCTCGGCCAGCTTCCGCTCGGCCGGCAGCCGCTCCCCGGGATGCAGACGGCCCGAGTAAAGCTCCTCCTTGATGTACTTCAGGACGGTGTCGACCTGGTTGTTGTTCGTCGATTGCATGGTCATAATCGAATCGGGATGCAAAGATCGAAAAAAAACCAGTCAAACCAAAACATCGGACGATATTTACTTTTACTTTTTATCAAAAAAGCCCGCAAAGGCTACGTTTTTATCGTTTAACCGAAAGTTTGCTTAATAAATTGGCGGAGATTCTTGCTTTCCGGCTAAAAATTCATAATTTTGTAGAACCAGCCTAATACCGCTACCAATATGTCAAGACGAGAACTGCTACTCGGAGACGAAGCCCTCGCGCTGGGGGCCCTCCACGCCGGACTGTCGGGCGTCTACGCCTACCCGGGCACGCCCTCCACGGAAATCACGGAGTACATTCAGGGACACCCGCTTGCGGCCGAACGCGGCATCCACTGCACGTGGTCGGCCAACGAGAAGACCGCCATGGAGGAGGCGCTCGGCATGTCGTTCGCCGGCAAGCGCGCCCTGGTCTGCATGAAGCATGTCGGCATGAACGTCGCCGCCGACGCCTTCGTCAACTCGGCGATGACCGGCGCCAACGGCGGTCTGGTCGTCGTGGCGGCCGACGACCCCTCGATGCACTCCTCGCAGAACGAACAGGACTCGCGCTTCTACGGCAAATTCTCGCTGATTCCCGTCTTCGAGCCCTCGACGCAGCAGGAGACCTACGACATGGTCCGCGCGGCGTTCGACCTCTCGGAGCGATTCCGCATTCCGGTGCTGATGCGCCTGACCACCCGCATGGCCCACTCGCGCGCCGTGGTCGAGACGGCCGACCTGCGCGAAACGAATCCGCTCGCCTGCCCGGCCGACACACGCCAGTGGGTGCTCATGCCCGGCAACTCGCGCGTGCGCTACAAGCGGCTCATCGAGGACTACGCCGCCCTCGAGACGGAGGCCGAAACGAGCCCCTTCAACAGCTATACCGACGGCAAGGACCGCACGACGGGCATCATCGCCTGCGGCATCGCCTGGAACTACCTCATGGAGAACTGCCCCGACGGGTGCCCGCATCCCGTGCTCAAGGTCTCGCAATACCCGCTGCCGGGTGCACTCGTCCGCCGCATGGCCGCCGAGTGCGGCTCGCTGCTCGTCGTCGAGGAGGGCCAGCCCTTCGTCGAGGAGGCCATCCGCGGCATCCTGCCCACGCCGGTCGCCGTGCGCGGCCGTCTGACGGGCGACCTGTCCCGCACGGGCGAGCTGACACCCGACAGCGTGCGCGCCGCGCTGGGCCTTGCGCCCCATGCGGCACACGCCGCCAGCCAGATCGTCGTGCCGCGTCCGCCCGCCCTCTGCCAGGGTTGCGGCCACCGCGACATGTACACCGCACTGACGGAGGTCATCCGCGAGGAGTACCCCGCCGGCCGCGTTTTCAGCGACATCGGCTGCTACACGCTCGGCTGGCTCGCGCCGTTCCACGCCATCGACACCTGCGTCGACATGGGCGCCTCGATCACCATGGCCAAGGGGGCCGCGGATGCGGGACAGCACCCCGCCGTGGCCGTCATCGGCGACTCGACCTTCACCCATTCGGGCATGACGGGGCTGCTCGACGCCGTGAACGAGGGGGCCAACATCACCGTCATCATCTCGGACAACCTCACCACGGGCATGACCGGCGGTCAGGACTCGGCCGGCACGGGCCGTCTGGAGTCGATCTGCGCCGGCATCGGCGTCGACCCGGCGCACATCCGCGTCGTCGTGCCCCTTCCGAAGAACCGCGAAGAGCTCAAGCGGATGATCCGCGAGGAGATCGAATACCGCGGCGTGTCGGTCATCATCCCGCGCCGCGAATGCATCCAGACCGCCAAGCGCCATGCGGCGGAGCGTATGAAAACGAACAAAGAAGCATAGAGCCATGAAGAAGGACATCATCCTTTCGGGCGTCGGAGGACAGGGTATCCTCTCGATCGCCACCGTCATCGGACGCGCCGCCCTCGAGGAGGGGCTGCAGATCAAACAGGCCGAAGTCCACGGCATGAGCCAGCGCGGCGGCGACGTGCAGTCGAACCTGCGCATCTCCTCGTCGCGCATCGACTCGGACCTCATCCCGCGCGGAGGCGCCGACCTCATCATCTCGCTCGAACCGATGGAGGCGCTGCGCTACCTGCCATGGCTCGCGGCCGACGGCTGGGTCATCACCAACACCACGCCGTTCGTCAACATCCCGAACTACCCCGACGCCGGGACGCTGCAGCACGAGCTGGCCTCGCTGCCGCACGTCGTGGCGCTCGACGTCGACTCGCTGGCCAAGGCCGCGGCATCGCCCCGCTCGGCCAACATGGTGCTGCTGGGTGCCGCGGCGCCCTTCCTCGGGCTCGAAGCCGGAAAGTTCGAGCAGGGCATCCGCGCCATCTTCGCCCGCAAGGGCGACGCCGTGGTCGAGATGAACCTCGCGGCCTTCCGCGCCGGATACGAACAGGCTAAAAAACAGATCCGATGATGGAAGTTCCCTTTGACCGGTCCGTGCTCGCCGCCGCGCTCGAGCGCATGGACATCGCCGACATCGCGCAGGCGACGATCCGGCAGTCGGGCGACATCGCCCGCATCATGGAGCGCGAAACGGGTGCGGAGTTCCTGCACCTCGAAATGGGGGTCCCGGGGCTGCCGCCCGAGCGCATCGGCGTCGAGGCCGAATGCGCGGCCCTGCGCCGCGGCGTGGCGTCGCAGTACCCCAACATGTACGGCATCCCGGAGCTCAAGGAGCAGGCCGCCCGCTTCCTGAAGGCCTTTCTCGACATCGACGTGGCTCCGCAGGGGTGCATCCCGACCGTCGGGTCGATGCAGGGCAGCTTCACGACCTTCCTGCTCTGCTCGCAGCTGAACCCCGCCAGGCGGAAGATTCTCTTCATCGACCCGGGCTTCCCCGTGCAGCGGAGCCAGGTGCGCATCCTGGACATCCCCTCCGAGTCGTTCGACATCTACGAGTACCGCGCCGAGAAGCTCGGTCCGAAGATCGAGAGCTACCTGCGTCAGGGCGACGTTGCGGCGATCGTCTACTCGAACCCCAACAACCCGGCGTGGATCTGCCTCACGGAGGAGGAGCTGCGCACGATCGGCGAGCTGGCCACGCGCTACGACGCGATCGTCATCGAGGACCTCGCCTACCTCTGCATGGACTTCCGCAAGCCGCTCGGGCGCCCCTTCGAGCCGCCCTACCAGGCGACCGTCGCCCGCTACACGAAGAACTACATCCTGATGCTCTCGGGCTCGAAGATCTTCAGCTACGCCGGACAGCGCATCGCCACGGTCGTCATTTCGGACGAACTCTACCGGCGCGAATACCCCGGGCTGCGGCAGCGCTACAACATGGGGCGTCTGGGCGACGCCTACGTGCTGATGATCCTCTACGCCGCCTCGTCGGGCACGAGCCACTCGGCGCAGCACGCCCTGGCGGCGATGTTCCGCGCCGCGGCCGACGACAAGCTCGACTTCGTGGCCGAGACCTCGGAGTACGCGCGCCGCGCCGCCCGGACCAAGGAGATCTTCCTCCGCCACGGCTTCCACATCGTCTACGACCGCGACCTCGGGGAGCGGGTCAGCGACGGATTCTTCTACACGATCGGCTACCGCGGCATGACCAGTTCGGAGCTGCTCTCCGAGCTGCTGCTCTACGGTATCTGCGCCATTTCGCTCACCTCGACGGGCAGCCAGCAGGCGGGCATCCGCGTCTGCATCTCACAGATGAACCGCGAGGAGCAGTTCGACCTGCTCGACCGGCGTCTGGCCGCCTTTGCCGAAAACCACCAATAACCTTCCGACCATGCACATGACCACTGCCGCGGAGGCGGTAAAACTCATCCGATCGCACGACAGCGTCTACATCCAGGGCAGCACCTCGATTCCCGAGGTGCTCGTCCGTGCCATGGCCGACCGCGGGGAGGAGCTGCGCGGGGTCAAGGTCTACTCGGGCTTCGCCGTGGGGCGCGCCGACGCACCCTACTGCCGCGCGGAGTACCGCGACTCGTTTCTCGTCAACAGCCTCTTCGTGGCGAACAACATCCGCCGCTGGCTCGCCGAGGGCTACGGGCAGTCGATCCCGGCCTTCCTGGGCGAAATTCCGGGCTTCTTCCGCGACGGCACGCTTTCGGTCGACGTCGCCCTGCTGAACCTCTCGCGCCCCAATGCCGAAGGGTACTGCTCCTTCGGCGTCTCGGCCGACCTGGCCGTCTCGGCCGTCGAGTGCGCCAAGACCGTCATCGCGCAGATCAACGACGCGATGCCCTTCTCCTACGGCGACGCCCTGATCCACACCTCGCGCATCGCCGCGGCCGTCGAGGTCAACGACCCGCTCGTCGAGGTCCCCTCGGCCACGCCCAACGAGGTCGAAAGCCGCATCGGCGGCTACATCGCCGAGATGATCCCCGACGGGGCGACGCTCCAGATCGGCGTGGGCGGCATCCCGAACGCCGTGCTGGCGGCGCTGCACGACCACAAGCACCTCGGCCTCCACACCGAGGCGATGACCGACGGCGTGCTGCCGCTGCTCGAAAAGGGCATCATCGACAACTCGCTCAAGAAGGTGCTGCCGGGCATCACCGTGGGGTCGCTGGCCCTCGGCTCGCGCCGGCTGTACGACTACATGGACTACCGCAAGGACCTCGTGATGAAGGACGTGGCGTGGACGAACGATCCGTTCCGCATCCGCGAGAACCCCCGCGTGATGGCCATCAACTCGGCCGTGGAGATCGATCTCACGGGGCAGGTGTGCGCCGACTCGGTGGGTGACCGGATCATCTCGGGCGTCGGCGGACAGCACGACTTCATGTACGGCGGCGCCCTCTCCGAAGGGGGCAAGACCTTCATCGCCATGCCGTCGATGACGCCGAAGGGCGAGTCGAAGATCAAGGCGCACCTCACGCCGGGTGCGGGCGTCGTCACGACGCGCCACATGATCCAGCACGTCGTCACCGAATACGGCGTGGCACACCTCCGGGGTCGCAACCTCGCCCAGCGGGCCCGGGCGCTGATCGACATCGCCCACCCGTCCGTGCGCGAAGAGCTCGAGCAGGCCGCCTGCCGCCGCTTCGGCTACTCGTTCATCCACCTGAAGCGGTAGCGGCAATGCGCTGGCGCTACCTGCTCTTCGACCTGGACGGTACGCTCACCGACCCGATGCTCGGCATCACGCGCTCGGTACAGTACGCCCTGCACCGCTTCGGCATCGAGGTCGACGACCTGCGCACGCTCTGCCGCTTCATCGGGCCGCCGCTCAAGGAGTCGTTCCGCGACTTCTACGGCATGGACGACGAACAGGCCGCGCGGGCCGTGGCCCTGACACGCGAATACTTCGCTCCGCGGGGCATTTTCGAGAACCGCCTCTACGAGGGGATTCCGGAGCTGCTCACGGAGCTGCAGGCCGCAGGCTGCATGCTCGCCATGGCGACGTCGAAGCCCGAACCCTTCGCGCGGCAGATCGCCGAACACTTCCGGCTGGCCGACCGCTTCGCACTCATCGGCGGCGCCACGATGGACGGCACGCGCACGGCGAAGCGCGACGTCGTCCGCCACGTGCTCGACGCGCTGGGCGTGGAGGATCCGACGGCCGCGGTGATGATCGGCGACCGCCGCTATGACATCGAAGGGGCCGCGGCCGAGGGCATCGCCTCGATCGGCGTGCTGTGGGGCTACGGCAGCCGCGAGGAGCTCGCCGCGGCGGGGGCCGGGCAGATCGCAGGGACAATCCCCGAGTTGCGCTCCCTGCTGCTGTAACATCCGGACAAGACGCTGCGGACGACAAACACCGCCCGTCACACGCAACGGCAAGGCCGCGCCCGCACGGGTTGCGGCCTTGCCGTATTGCACTGTAACACAGCAACCAACGGACGACCGGACAGTTCTCCGCACAGGCCCGCGGGACGGCATACGGTCAAAACGGCACCCCCCGCAATATCGGGGGGGGGTAAAATTTTATCGAAAAACAATAAAAATAAATTGTTTTTCCAGATATAAATACATATCTTTGTCAAAACCAATCCACAATCCTCCCTACGCAAACCTCCTTTCCTCCTCTCGGATCATGATAAAGCTGGAAAACATCAACAAGACCTACCACAACGGATCGCCGCTGCACGTGCTGAAGGGCATCAACCTCGAGGTCGGCAAGGGTGAACTGGTGTCGATCATGGGGGCCTCGGGATCGGGGAAATCCACCCTGCTGAACATCCTCGGCATCCTGGACGACTACGACACAGGCAGCTACTACCTCGCCGGACGCCTCATCAAGGGGCTCTCGGAGACGCAGGCCGCCGCCGCGCGCAACAACATGATCGGGTACATCTTCCAGTCGTTCAACCTCATCAGCTACAAGAACGCCGTCGAGAACGTCGCCCTGCCGCTCTACTACCAGGGCGTGCCGCGCCGCCGCCGCAACGCCCTGGCCCTCGAATACCTCGACATGCTGGGGCTGCGCGACTGGGCCGAGCACATGCCCAACGAGATGTCGGGAGGCCAGAAGCAGCGCGTGGCCATCGCGCGGGCGCTGATCAACAAACCGCAGATCATCCTTGCCGACGAACCTACGGGCGCCCTCGACAGCGTCACCTCGCAGGAGGTGATGAACCTGCTGCGGCGCGTCAACGTCGAGATGGGCATGACGATCATCTGCGTGACGCATGAACAGTCGATCGCCGACCAAACCGACAAGATCATCCGCCTGAAGGACGGCGTGATCGGCAGCATCACCGAAACCGGACTCGCACAACGATGAGAGAGCTGCTGCTGGAGATCTGGACCTCGGTGCGGCGCAACAAGCTGCGCACCTTCCTCACGGGCTTCTCGGTCGCGTGGGGCATCTTCATGCTCGTCATCCTGCTCGGCTCGGGCAACGGACTGAAAAACGGCGTGCTGGCCAACTTCGGGACCTACGCCACGAATACGGTCTCGATCTCGGGCGGCTGGACCTCGCAGGCCTATGCCGGATACGGCAAATGGCGCCACATCAGCCTGAAGAACAACGACCTGAAGATCTTCCGCGAGGAGTTTCCCGAAATCGTCGACGTGGCGGGCACCTCGTGGTACCGCGGCTCGACGGCCAGCTACGGCGAGCGCTTCGCCGACATCATCCTGCGCGGCGTGCTGCCCGGCATGCAGCGCATCCAGGGCACCGAGATCGTCAAGGGCCGCTACATCAACGAAGCCGACATCCGCGCCTTCCGCAAGGTGATCGTCATCGACGAGGCGCTCGAGCGGCTGCTCTTCCCGGGCGAGGACCCGCTCGGAAAAGAGATCAAGATACAGAACGTCATCTACCGCGTGGCGGGCGTCTACAAGGGCGACGCCCAGCAGCGCAATTCGCTGGGATACATCCCGATCACCACCGGGCAGCTCATCTTCAAGGGGGGCGACCAGGTCGTCGACAACATCGTCGTCACCGTCGAGGGGCTGCGCACCGACGCCGAGATGGAGGCCTTCGAGCGGCGCATCCGCACGCGCATGGCCGCCGAGCACCACTTCGACGCGACGGACGAGAGCGCCCTCTGGATCTGGAACACCATCGAGCAGGTGCGCAACATGATGGTGGTCTTCGGCGGCATCAACCTCTTCGTCTGGATCATCGGACTGGGGACGCTGCTCGCGGGCATCGTCGGCGTGAGCAACATCATGCTCGTCACGGTGACCGAGCGCACGGCCGAATTCGGCATCCGCAAGGCCCTCGGGGCACGGCCCGCGTCGATCATCCGGCTGATCCTCACCGAATCGGTCCTGATTACGGCCATTTTCGGATACATGGGCATGGTCCTCGGCGTCGCGGCCATGGAGGTGGTCAACCACCTCATCACGCAGGCCCCGGCCGGCGAGGGCCCGACGATCTTCCTCAACCCGACGCTCAACCTCTCGGTGGCTGTCAGCGCCACGGTGGTGCTCGTCGTCGCGGGTCTCGTCGCGGGGTATGTTCCCGCCTACCGCGCCGCACAGCTCAAGACGATCGACGCCCTGCGTTACAACAAATAAACCCCTTCCGCCATGCACTTTTTCGACATAGACCGTTGGAACGAGATCTGGCAGACGATCAGCCGCAACCGCAAGCGCAGCATCATGACGGCGCTGGGCGTCTTCTGGGGCATCTTCATGCTCACGGTGATGCTGGGGGCCGGCTCGGGGCTCGGGCGCCTCTTCCGCGCACAGCTGGGCGGCATGTCCACCAATACGGTGCTGCTGCAGAGCAGCCCCACGTCGGTGCCCTACAAGGGCATGCCCAAGGGTCGCTGGTGGAACATGGACAACGACGACGTGAAGGCCGTGAGCAAGCTGCGCGAGGTGCTCTACACGTCGGGCATCATCTGGGGCAGCGAAATGGCCTGCACACACGGCGAACGCAAGGGCGACTACCAGCTCATGGGCTACATGCCCGACTACCAGCAGATCAACCCGCAGAAGATCCTCTACGGACGCTACCTGAACGACATCGACATCGCGCAGAAACGCAAGGTCTGCGTCATCGGCACCCAGATTCAGAAGGACCTCTTCCCGGGGCAGCCCGACCCCACGGGCGAGGTGATCCAGGTCGGCGGCAGCTATTTCACGGTCGTCGGGGTGCTGCGGCGCGAGTCGTCGGCCATGTCGTTCAGCGACATCGAGCGCACGATCGTCGTGCCCATCTCGCTGGCGCAGCAGATGTTCGGCTACGGCCGGACGATCCACATGCTGGCCGTCGCCGGCAGCGAGACGACCCCCAGCGAGCAGGTGGCCCGAAGCGTCCGCGAGACGGTCTACGCGCGGCACCTGATTGCCCCGGAGGATGAAAAGGCCACGTGGGTGATGTCCACGGGCGAGATGTTCGACAAGGTGATGGCGCTCTTTCACGGCATCGCGCTGCTGACGTGGATCGTCGGACTGGGCACGCTGCTCGCGGGCATCGTCGGCGTGAGCAACATCATGCTGGTGCTCGTCAAGGAGCGCACGCAGGAGATCGGCATCCGCCGCGCCATCGGCGCACCGCCCATGGCCATCATCTCGCAGATCCTTTCGGAGAGTTTCGTGCTGACCTTCATCGCCGGCGTGCTGGGCCTCGCCGCGGCCGTCGGCGTGCTGTCGCTCGCCGACTCGATCTACTACCAGATGGTCACCGTCGCGCAGGAGGGGGCCGCCGTGTCGTGGCAGGTATCCTTCGGCACGGGCATGCTGGCGCTCATCATCCTCGTCGCGGGCAGCCTGCTCGCCGGAGTGATTCCCGCAACGCGCGCCCTGAAGATCAAGGCCGTGGATGCCATCCGTGAAGAGTAACCCGCAGACAGACAAGAGAAAAACAAACACACATACCGCCTTATGAAAAAGTTTCTGAAGATTTCCGCCGGCGTGCTGTTCATCGCCCTGCTGTTCGGCACCATCTGGTTCCTGTGGCAGAAGACCCGCCCGGTGAAGTTCGTCTACGCGATCGTGCAGCCCCGCCTCGACACGCTGCAGCAGGTAGTCGTCGCTACGGGCAAGGTGGAACCCCGCGACGAGGTGCTCATCAAGCCCCAGATCTCGGGTATCATCTCCGACGTCTACAAGGAGGCCGGCGAGAAGGTCACGGCCGGCGAGGTGATCGCCACGGTGAAGGTCGTGCCGGAGATGGGCCAGCTGTCGAGCGCCGAGTCGCGCGTCTCGGTGGCCGAAATCTCGCTCTCGCAGACGCGCCGCGAGTACGACCGCACGCAGGCGCTGCACACGAAGGGCGTGCTTTCGGACGAGGAGGCCGAGCAGAGCCGCACCGAGCTGGCGAAGGCCGAGGAGGAGCTGCGCAACGCCCGCGAGAATCTGGAGATCGTCAAGGACGGAATTTCGAGCCGTTTCAAGGAGTTGAGCAACACGCAGATCCGCTCGACGATCACGGGCATGATCCTCGATGTACCGATCAAGGTCGGCAACTCGGTGATCCAGGCCAACACGTTCAACGACGGCACGACGATCGCCACCGTGGCCGACATGTCGAACATGCTCTTCCGCGGCAACATCGACGAGACGGACGTCGGCAAGCTGCACGAGGGGATGCCCGTCAAGCTGACGATCGGCGCGCTGCAGAACGTCGAGCTCGACGCCCTGCTGGAGTATGTCTCGCCCAAGGCCACGGAGGAGAACGGCGTCATCATGTTCGAGGTGAAGGCCGCCGCGACGATTCCCGACAGCATCTTCGTCCGCGCGGGCTACAGCGCCAACGCGAGCATCGTGATCCAGCGCCGCGCAGGGGTACTGACGCTGCCCGAGAGCACCGTCGAGTTCGAGGGCGACAAAACCTACGTGCAGGTGCTCACGAGCCCCGCCGAGGCCGAGGAGCAGACCTTCGAGCGGCGCGAGGTGAAGATCGGCCTCTCGGACGGCATCAACATCGAAATCACCGAGGGCGTGACGGCCGACGACCAGATCCGCGGCGCCCGCGAGGAGAAGAAATAACCCCTAACGCAGACCGCACATGAAAAAGAGCTTCATTCTCCTTCTGATCGCGGGCCTCGCCGCGCAGGGGCTGCGCGCACAGCCGGCGGCGGAGGTCGCAGCGGCACAGAGCGCCCCCGCCGCGGCGGAAACCTCCGACGCGGAGCGCGCCGACACGGCCCTGCCGGCCCTGCCGGCTCCGGGTGCGGCGTGGACGCTCGACGACTGCATCGGCTATGCCCAGCGCAACAACATCAGCGTGCAGCAGCGCGCCCTGCAGGTCGAGCAGCAGCAGACGTCGCTCTCGACGGCCCGCTTCAGCCGCCTGCCGAACCTCAACGCCTCGATCGGCACCGACTTCTCGTTCGGCCGCACGCTGGCAGCCGACAACACCTACCGCAGCGACAACCAGACCTCGGGGTCGGTGAGCGTCGCGGCGAGCATGCCCCTGTTCGAGGGTCTGCGTATCAACCGCGAGATCAAGGGCTCGAAACTCGACCTTGCGGCCGCCGTGGCGGACCTGGACCGCGCCCGCGAGGATGTCGCCGTGAACATCATGACGCTCTACCTGCAGGTGCTCTACAGCCGCGAGATGGTCGGCATCGCCGAGCGGCAGCTGGCCCTGAGCACGGAGCAGGCGGCACGCAGCCGCGAGCTGGTCGACACGGGCCGGCAGCCCGAATCGACCTACTACGAGAGCGAGGCCCTGCGCGCGAACGACGCCCTGAGCCTCACGCAGGCGCGCAACGACCTGCAGCTGGCGCTGCTCGACCTGAGCCAGGCGCTCAACCGCGAGAGCGCCGCGGGCTTCGACATCGCCACCCCGCGGCTCGACAGCGTGACGCTCGCCTCGATGCACGCCCTCGGGTCGGCCGACGAGGTCTACGCCGTGGCCGTTGAAGAGCGGCCGCACGTGCGCGCCGAGCGCCTCCGGCTCGCAAGCGCCGAGAACTCGGTGGCGATCGCCCGCTCGGCACTCTACCCGTCGCTCTCGCTCAGCGGCGGATACGGCACGGGCATCTACAGCCGCGATCCGGAGCGGTTCTGGACCCAGTTCCGCAACTACAGCCGCGAATACGTCGGGTTGAGCCTCTCGATTCCGATCTTCAACCGCCGCGCCACGCGCAACAACATCCGGCTGGCCCAGCTCTCGCTGCGCAACCAGCAGCTCATGCTGACCGACGCCGAGCAGACGCTGCGCAAGCAGATCGAGCAGGCATGGTACAACGCCGATGCCGCCTACGCCAAGTACGTCTCGGCCTCGGCAGCGCTCGAATCGGCGCGCGTCGCCTTCTCCTACGAGGAGCAGAAGGCCGCGGCGGGCCGCTCGACCGTCTACGACTTCCACGATGCCAAAACCCGCATGGAGAAGGCCGACGCCGAGGCGGCGCAGGCCAAATACGAATTTGTCTTCCGGCAGAAGATCCTCGACTACTACCGGGGCCTGCCGCTCACCCTCGGCGAGGGCTCCCGATAGAGGGAGGGGTTCCACGATGCTCCCGCGAGGCGTCCCACGATACTTCCAACGGTACTTCCACAACGCAACGAAGGCGACCCTGCGGTCGCCTTCGTGTCATCGGAAAACCAATCCCTAAAATCTCCCGACAACGGCCGGATCTGTCGATGCGGCTCCTATCCGGCATCGGAGCTCTGGCTGGCCGCCGAAGCAGCCTGTGGGTGATAAGTATAACAAATTTACAAAAATTATCCGATCCTACAAGAAAAAATAGCACTTTTTTGTTGTATCAACGGGCGATTCTGATCACCGCACCCGACAAAAAGGGGGCCGGGACGAGGGTGCCGCATGCAAATCGTCGGCCGAAAAGGCGGCGATCTGAAAAATTTGACCTACTTTTGCGCCACGGAAGCGGCAACCGTCTGCCGCCACCGCAATTTGCAGCACGGAAATGGATTGGCTCAAGGACTTGTTCATCGAACACTCGGCTCTGCAGGCCGTCGTCGTGATCTCGCTCATCTCGACCATCGGCATCGGGCTGGGCAAGATCCGCTTCTTCGGCATCTCGCTCGGCACGGCCTTCATCTTTTTCGTGGGAATCCTCGCCGGACACCTCGGCCTCACGCTCGACCCTGCGATGCTGGCCTACGCCGAGAGCTTCGGCCTGATTATCTTCGTCTACGCCCTCGGCCTGCAGGTCGGCCCGGGCTTCTTCAGCTCGCTGCGCGCCGGCGGGCTGCGCCTCGTCTCGCCGGCCATCGCCGTCGTGGCGGTCGGCACGCTGCTGGCCGCTGCCCTGAGCATCGCCTGCGGCGTACCGATGCCCGACATGTCGGGCATTCTCTGCGGCGCGACGACCAATACGCCGGCCCTCGGCGCCGCACAGCAGACCCTCGATCAACTGGGGCTCGACACCAACGGCGCGGCATTGAGCTGCGCGGTGACCTACCCGCTGGGCGTCGTGGGGGTCATTCTGGCCATCGTCTTCCTGCGCAAGCTCTTCGTGCGCCCGTCGGACCTGCCCGGTCCCGATGCCGAGCACCGCAAAAACGTCTTCATCGCCAGCTACCACCTGACCAATCCGGCGGTCTTCGGCCGCAGCGTCCACGAGATCGCCGCACAGAGCCACCACCACTTCGTCATCTCGCGCGTATGGCGCGACGGCAAGGTTTCGATCCCCACCTCGGACAAGACGCTCCAGAAGGACGACGTCATCCTCGTCATCACCACCCCCGTCGAGGCCGACGCCCTGCGGCTGATCTTCGGCGAGCAGGAGCAGAAGGACTGGAACAAGGAGAATATCGACTGGAACGCCATCGACAGCCAGCTCATCTCGCAGCGCATTCTGGTGACGCGCCCCGAGATCAACGGGCGCAAGCTCGCGTCGCTGCGTCTGCGCAACAGCTACGGCATCAACATCAGCCGCGTCTACCGCTCGGGCGTGCAGCTGCTCGCCACGCCCGACCTGCGGCTGCAGTTAGGCGACCGCCTCACGGTCGTGGGCGAAGCCGCGGCGATCCGCAACGTCGAGAAGATTCTCGGCAACGCCGTGAAGAGCCTCAACGAGCCGAACCTCGTCGCCGTATTCATCGGTCTGATTCTGGGTCTGACGCTCGGAAGCATCCCGATGTCGATACCGGGCATCTCCGTGCCCGTGAAACTCGGACTGGCCGGCGGCCCGATCATCGTGGGCATCCTCATCGGCACGTTCGGCCCCCGCATGCACATGATTACCTACACGACGCAGAGCGCCAACCTCATGCTGCGCGCCCTGGGGCTCTCGATGTACCTCGCCTGCCTGGGCCTCGAAGCCGGGGCGCACTTCTTCGAGACGGTCATGCGGCCCGAAGGGGCCCTGTGGCTCGGGCTGGGCTTCGTGCTGACGTTCGTGCCGGTTGTTCTGGTGGGGCTCTTCGCCCTGCGTGTGCTGAAGGTCGATTTCGGATCGGTCGCGGGGCTGCTGTGCGGCAGCATGGCCAACCCCATGGCGCTCAACTACGCCAACGACACGATCGAGGGCGACAACCCCTCGGTTTCATACGCTACGGTCTACCCCGTCTGCATGTTCCTGCGCGTGATCGTCATCCAGGTGCTGCTCATGTGCCTGCTCTGACGGCTGCCCGGCGACGGAGGCGTCGGTGCGGATCGTCCGGTCGGACTGCTGCGCCGCCGCCCGATCCTGTTCCTGCTGCGCATCGTCCGCCCCCGAGAGCGAATCCTGCAACGCCGCCAGGTCGTTGCCCGAAGGACTCTGGAAGACCCGCAGCCCGAATTCGGGAATCACGGCCAGCACATGGTCGAAGACATCCGACTGAATCCCCTCGTACTCGGTCCAGACAACCGTATTGGTGAAAAAGTAAAGCTCCATCGGCAGTCCCGTTTCGGTGGGCTGCAACTGCCGCACCATGAGCGTCATCGCCCGGTTGACGGGCACTTCATTGCGCAGGTAGCGCACCAGGTAGGCGCGGAAAACACCCAGGTTGGTTTGATGCAGGCCGTTGATCTTCCGCTCGCCGGGCCGGATGCCGTGCTGGGCGTTGTACTCCTCGACGCGCCGCTCGGTCTGGTCGATGTAGTCGCGCAGCAGGTCGATCTGCCGGTAGCGGGCCAGCATCTCGGGCGTGCAGAACCGCACGCTCGTCATGTCGATCGAGACCGAACGCTTGACGCGCCGTCCGCCCGACTGCTGCATGCCGCGCCAGTTCTGGAACGAGTCGCTCACGAGCAGGTACGGCGGCAGCGTCACGATCGTGTTGTCGAAATTGCGGATCTTGACCGTCGTGAGCGACACCTCCTCGACCGTACCGTCCGCCCCGTACTTGGGCATGGAGATCCAGTCGCCGACCTGAAGCATGTCGTTGGCAGAGAGCTGGATGCCCGACACGAAGCCGAGGATGCTGTCGCGGAAAATGAGCATCACGACGGCGGCCGAGGCGCCCAGTCCCGTCAGCAGGAAGGTCGGAGACCTGTCGATCAGCACGGAAACGATCAGGATGATGCAGATGAGCGAGACGATGCCCTGGGCCGTCTGCCGCAACCCCTTGATCGGTTTGTTCTGCCACTCGGCGCGTGTGGCGGCGATGCGGAACAGCGCCCGCAACAGGGCGTTGACGAAACGCATGACCGTGAAGATGAAGTAGGCCTGCATGAGGCGCATGACGACCGTGTGCGCCTCGGACTGCGCATCGAAGATGACGGGCAGGACGATGAGCAGCAGCAGGGCGCTCACCACGTGGCAGCCGCGGCCGAGCACGGCGTCGCTGAAGAGTTCATCGTCCCACGTTACCGCCGTGCGCCGCACGACGTGCCGCACGCCGCGGAGCAGGAGCCAGCGGCAGAGAAAATCGAACAGCACGGCGACGAAGACCACGAGCAGGAAGGCCACCCAGCGGTCCCAGGCATCATTGTGGACCGGCGTGACCCCCAGCCAGGCAAGCAGGGCATCGGCCCAGCCGCGCAAAAGGTTCTGCAAATTGAGCATGTAGGGCATAATTCGGTATCGTATGGAGCGGGGCTGAAAGGGCCCCGATCGGATTACTTCAAAATCAGTTCCATTTCTCCCTCGAAATTGGGGGTCAGGACTCCTTTTCCGACGCTGGCGCGCAACTCGTCCACCGTCCAGAAACGGCCGCCGTCCAGCTCGTCGCTCGGACGGATCTCACCGTCGTAGCACGTGCGGAAGACGTGCACGAGTTCATACTCGCGCTCCGAACGGAAATCGTAGACCCCGACCGCCTCGGGCTCGAAGGTCTCCAGCGCCAGCTCCTCGCGGGCTTCGCGGCGCAGCGCCTCGTCGATCCGCTCGCCCCAGGCGACATGCCCGCCCACGGCCGTATCCCAGCGTCCGGGCTGGATGTCCTTCCACGCGGGACGCCGCTGCAGGTAGAGTTCGCCGCGCGAGTTGAAAACATGCAGGTGCACGACCGGGTGGAGCAGCATCGAGCCGCCGTGGCACTCGCCGCGCGTGGCCCGGCCGATGACGCGCCCCGAGAGGTCGACCACCGGGAAAAGTTCTTCGCTGTTGTCGCTGTGCATCGTATCGAAATCGGAAAGTCTCTCTGCAAAGATAACACAAAACAGCCAAACCACGGTAAAACGGAGCCCCTCTTTTACCGCACACGGGACCGCTACCGGTGTTTCGCAGCCGGAAGCGGAAGAAAGACTGTGACCAAGCGGGAAACGGGAAACGAGGCCGAAGATAGGAGGACAAGAGGCAGGAGGTGGAGACAAGGACCGGAAACGAGAAGAGGAAGATGGAAGGGGAAAATCCATCCCCCCCTCCTTTCGCAAGGAGGAGGTCTCCGGATCAAGCGTTCACAGCCGAAAACAGCGGAGCGACCGGCCAGAAGCCGGGGCCACAACACGCGTTGTCAAGGGATAAACTCCTTCACCTCCGAAAGGGGGCAGTCGGAGGCCGGAGCTGCGGCAAGGACCGTCAGAGGACCGGGCCCGACTCGCGGGGCTGCCCCACTTCGTAACCCAGGTCGTGCATCCACTCGACGGTCTCGGCATCGACCTGATCCATGCGGTCGCTCCAGCGGCGCTGTTCGATCAGCCGCCGCTTGTTCTCCTCGATACGCAGCATGATCGGGAACCGGGGATGCGGCAGGGCCGACCGCGCAGCCCGCTCCGAGGGGCGGATCACGCCGTCGAAGACATCCTGCTGCGAGGGCCGGCGCTCGCCCTCCCACCGGAAGCCCTTGAGGTAGAGCTCCTGGTCGGCCGGGATGTCGTTGATCGAATAGAGGTGCCAGACAGGATTCGAGCGGTAGACGATCGTCACCACCTGCTTGTCCTCGATGTAGAAGGTACAGTCGCCGCTCTCGATGACGCCCAGGTTCACGATCTCGGGCGGCTCGCCGTCCTGCATGTAGTAGATCGTCTGGGCGTTGCCGTTGACGTCGTTGCGGAAGATCTCGTTGTTGTGAAAATAGGAGATCATCTCCTTGCCGGCGACCTGGTTGTAGTGCAGCGTGTCGAGCTGCGCGACCATCATCGGCGAGCCGACAAACTCGGCCCGCGTGATCTGCTGGTTCGCCGTATAGATGTCCATCACCTCGGAGGTGATCTGGTTGCTCTGGTTCCACAGCACGGGCTCGATGTAGAGGTGGATCGTCGAGTCGGTCGAGATCATCACCATCGAGTCGCAGACGTTCTGGAAGTCCGACCGGTAGGCCCGCACGTTGCGGTAGCCCTTGACCAGCCGGTAGATCGAATCGCGCGGCACCGCCGCCACGGAATCGGTCGTGTCGGCCACCGGCGCCAAGAGCGCCACGCTGTCCGTCGCCCACTCCTGCATGAGCAGCCGGTAGAGCGAGTCCTGCTCGGCGGCATTGCGCTCGGCCAGCGCGTCGAGTTTCCACAGCTCCGTGGAATCGACCTTGAAGGGTTTGCCCCGACGGGCGGCACGCGCCTGCCGGGCCCGCAGCTTCGACTCGGCCTTCAGGCGGCGGGCAGCCAGCCGGGCCTCCTCCTTCGCCTTCTGCTCCAGCAGTTTGGCCGTTGTCTTCTCGCGGCGCTCCGCAGCGATCTGATCGAGCTTCTCCTTGCGCGCCTTTGCCTCGGCGGCCTTGCGCTCGGCCTTCTCCCTGCGCGCCTGCTCCTTGAGCAGCGCCTTGCGCTCGGCCTTCGTCAGCGTATCGAGTGCCCGGACCCGGGCCAGCGAATCGGCCGCGGATAGCGACAGCGAATCCACTCCGCCCGACGCCGCGAGAGACAGCGAATCGGCCGGCTGCGCCAGCGAGTTGGCCGCAAGGGCGGCCGAATCCGGCAGCAGACCCGGCGTCGTGCGCAGCGCCAGCGAATCGGAGCCGGGACGGTGCGCCGTCGAATCGGCTGCCATGCGCTCCCGCCGGTGCTGCTCGCGGGGTCCCGGCGCCGGGGCCGTCAGCGCCGCGGAGTCCTTCGCCAAGGCGCGGGCCAGCGAATCGGCCCGGGCAGCGGCGGCCGCACGCCGCGCCTCCTCCTGTTCGTTGATCGTATAGAGCCAAATGGTATCCGAGCGCATGAAGAGCGAATCGCCCTGCGTGCGGTCGTAGCTGATGATCGCCGGGTCGCGCGTGAGCAGCGCATTGCCCGGCTCCTTCCAGTACTCGCCGTAGTCGCCGAAGACCAGCGCCTTGTGCTCCGTGTCGTCGATCTGGACGTCGCGGCGCAGGATGACGTGGTTGCGCATGCGGTAGAAGTCGATGCTGTCGCTCCACATCTCCTGCTTGTCGGTCAGCACATAGCCGTTGCGCGTCACCACATAGAGTGTGTCGGCCTTGTGGTACTCGCCCCGGTCGGCATAGAGGTAGTCGCCGTCGCGGTTCCAGATGTTCGTCCGCTCGAAGAAGTAGGCGTTGTCGGTCGCCATGTTGTAGACCACCGAGTCGCCCGCGAGTTCATACTCCTCGTTGCGCATCTCCACCTTGTCGACGGCCACCAGCTCCTTCGTGTCGGCATAGTAGTATCCGCGCACCGCCTCGAGCAGGTTGTCGCGGTTGATCAGCACGCCGCCGTCGTCGAAGAGGCCGATGTTCGCCTTCGTGTCGAAGAGGAACGTGTAGGTGTAGAGCGTGGCGTCGCCGTCGACGACCTTCACCAGGTCGGAATAGACGCGGGCGATGTTCTGCTCGCCGTCGTACTCGGCCCGGTCGCCGTAGATGTAGGTCGTATTCTTGTTGATGAGCACGTTGCCGAAGAAGTCCATGCGCATGTCCGAATAGCGGACGGCGCTGTCACACGTGATGACGGCGCCGTTGTGCTGCGCGGCGAAGTTGCGCACGAGGTAGATCACCGAATCGCCCGCCGAGACGGGGGCCACGACGTCGGCCTTGAAGTCGATGATCTTCGGCTCGCCTTCGGCCGCCGCGGGAGCCGCGGGAGCCGGCGCCTGGGCGCCGCCGCGGGCCAGCAGCACGCCGAGCGAGGCGGCCACGATCGCTATGGAGAGCAGGCGTCGCACGGTCTTACTTCACCCAGTGTTTGTTCTCAAACTCCCCGTTGCGGAACTCCGGGGCGATCCAGATGTACATGGCGTCGATCTTCTTGGTGAGCCATTCGCGGAACACCTGCTCCTGCTTGGCCGAGAGGGCCATCTCCTCCAGGCGCAGGTAATCCTCGTTGAGCGAGGCGACGTGCGTCGGGATGATCTCGACGAGCTTGACGATCTTGGCCAGCTTGTTGCTCATGATGTCCTCCGTGAGGAAGGCGTCCGACACCTCGCCGGGCTGCAGCTGCATCAGGTGGTGCAGGTCGTCGGGCGCATAGGCGAAGTCCTCCTTGAGGAACTTGGTCACCGTCTGCCGCACGTCGACGTTGAACGAATAGATGCGCTCCAGCAGGTCGTGGTTCGAGACCACGCCGCCGTTCATCTTCGACGAGGCGTCGTCCGAATACTCCAGTGCGGCCTTCTCGAAGGTGATCGAGTCCTTGCGGATCAGGTCGGCGAGGCTGTCCAGCGAACGGGCCGTCTCGGTGAGCTCCTCCGAGGTGAAGATCGGCAGGAGCAGGATGTGGCGGAAGTGGTAGAGCTGTCCGCGCCGGTCCAGCAGCTGGATGATGTGGAATCCGTACTGCGACTCGACGATCTCCGAAATCTGACCGGGCTTCATCGTCTCGAGCGCCGCGGCGAATGCCGGATCGAGACCCGCCAGCGGCGTGGGATCCATCTCGCCGCCGCGCATCATCGTACCGGGGTCCTGCGAGTACATGCGGGCCATGTTCTCGAACTTCGCCTTGCCCGTGATGATGCGCTCGCGCAGGTCGAGCAGCCGCTCGCGCGTGCGCTGCTTGGCCTCCTTCATCGACTTGGGGAACTTCGTGATCTGCGCGTAGACATACTGCTCGGCGATCATCGGCAGGCTGTCGCGGTCGATCGACTTGTAGAAGCGCTCGACCTCGCCCGGGATGATCGTCACCTTGCCGATCACCTCCTGCTGCATGGCCTGCGCGTAGGCCTGCTCCTCGTAATTCTGCCGCATCATCTCGCGGATGCTGTAGATGGGCATGTGGTAACGGGCCTCCAGCGCCGGAATCGAGCCCTCCGACTCGACCATCTGCTGCACCTGCTCCTCGACGCGCGAGGGGATGTCGGCCATGTGGGTCACCGAGTCGATCTGGGCCTGGTTGTAGAGCAGTTTCTGCGTGAGCATCGCCTCCAGCGCCTCGTTCATCGGGTCGCGGTCGGAGGTGTAGCCCTGCTGCCGGCGCTGCGCCGTGAGCTGATGCGCATAGTCGGCCACATCGGAGTAGAGGATCGACGATCCGCCCACCACGGCGACCACCTTGTCGAGCATGACCTGCCTGCGTTCGGCGAACGCGCCCGCAAAGAGCAGCACGAGCAGCGATGCCAATATACCTTTTTTCAACATCTTGTATCTGTTTCGGTTTGTCGTTTACTGTTTCTGTCCCTGCTCCGGCACGGCGGCCTCCGCCTCCGCGGCGGCCTCCCGGCCGGGAATCCGCACGTCGCCCTCCTCCACGGCGCGCGTGTAGAGCTCCTCCTCGTGGCGGCGGATGACATCCGTCTGCCGCTGGTTGAAGAGAATGCGCCGGATCGTACCCCGCAGCCGCTCGAGCGGAATCGTCTCGCCCTCGCGCCGCACGGCGTCGATCCGGAAGTAGTAGTGCGAATAGCTGTCGCGCATCTCCTGCACGGCATTGGAGGCCAGCAGCTGGTCGTAGCTCTGCGAACGGCGTGTGGGCAGGTAGCTCAAAAACTCCGCAAAGTCGATCCACTGCTCGCGGAAGTCGTTGACCTCGAAGCTGTTCTTTTCGCACAGGTCGCTGAAGTCCTGCTGCCGCGCCGGCGACGGCGACGCCATCAGCGTCTTGAGCCGTGCCGCCTGCCGGTAACTCTCGGGAATCCGCACGATGCGCCCCTTGACGATGGTCCGGTCGAGGCGGAAGTCGCCCTTGTGCGACTCGTAGTAGGAGGCGATCTCCTGCTCGGTGAAGGTCGTGTCGACGCGGCGGTCGACATAGTACTGGTCGAGCTTGCGGATGAGCAGCGCCTGGCGGTACTCCTCGACCATCCGGTCGATGTCGTGCGCCGAGGCCGAAAAGAGGACGTCGGCCTCCTGCAGCTTGAGCTGCTTGCGCACCCAGCGGTCGACGTAGACCTGCATGAAGGCGGCGCTGTCGTCGCCCGTAAGGCCCTGCGGCACCACCGACTGCACGTCGCGCAGCCGCAGTTCGCGGTCGCCGACGCGCGCGAGCATCGCATCGCCCGCGAAATAACGGGGCAGCTCCCGGCAACCCGCCAGGAGCAGCATGCAGCCGCACGCCGCCGCTATTTTCATCCGCAAAGTCATGGTTCGACCGACAAAGATAAAGTTTTTACTTGTAAGAACGCAGCTCCGGGGCCGATTATTACGCCGCCGCGCGATTTTTCTCGTCGCGCCGCAACGTGCGCAGCGTGCGCACGGTCATGAATCCCGAGAAGAGGAAGACGGCCGCGGCGACGAGGTAGATCACCAAGTAGAGCGAGCGGTTGTCGATCAGATCGGTGAGCATGCCGTCGCCCAGCCCCGCTGCCAGCAGCACGTAGGCCAGGCCGTTGTTGATCGCATGCAGGAAGATCACCGACCAGAGCGACCCGGTCTGCAGGTAGACGAAGCCGAGGATCAGACCCATGAAGAAGGCGTTGACGATGACCGTCGGATGGCCGTGCACGGCGCCGAACAGCAGCGACGAGAGCAGCCAGGCGACGACCACGCCGTAGCGCGTGCGCATCGACTCGAGCAGCACGCCCCGGAAGAGCACCTCCTCGAAGAGCGGCGCCATGACGACGAGCGTCACGACGGCCCACACGCCGCGTCCATAGACGTTCGGCACCTCGGGCAGCAGGCCGAGCAGCGGCTCGAGCACCACCGAGGTCGAGAACATGAATAGCACGCCCCAGAGCAGCAGCATCGGGTTGAGCCCCCGCGACGAGAAGCGGCCGACGGTGCGGGGTCCCCCGCGGAAGGAGCGGTAGGCCAGGTAGGCCGCGAGCGTGCACGCCATCGTGACGACATAGGTCACGGCGTTGAAGCGTCCCAGGGCATTCTGCGCGGCCAGCCGCACGGCCTCGTCGGCGGCCGAGAGCTGTTCGGGCGAGGGCCAGCTGCAACCGGCAAGCAGCGACACGGCATATCCGATCAGGTTGGATACCAGAAAGATACCCAGGAAAACCAGCAGGTCCACCCACGTCGGGAATACATTGCCCGCGGGGCGTGTCGTGCCGGCGCCCGCCTCATCCGCAGAGTCGGCGGTCCGCTCCGCCGCCGTATCGGCGGCAGCCGCCTCCGGAAGCCCGGATGCGGGCCGTGCGGCCCCGTCCGTTCCGGATTTTTTCTCCTCCTTCATATATACTGTCAATCTCAATTCGTTCCGGGGACAAAGATAGGCAATTTTCCGCAACGGTTATGGATTTCCATTTAATTTCATTAAATTTGCCCGATTATTATCCCGATTGAAAATGGCAAAAGTGATAGCTTTGGCGAACCAGAAGGGCGGCGTGGGCAAAACCACGACGGCCATCAACCTCGCGGCCTCGCTCGCCCTGCTGGGCAAGAAGGTGCTGCTGCTCGACGCCGACCCCCAGGCCAACGCCACCTCGGGGCTGGGCTTCGACATCAACCTCGAGGGCATCTACGAATGCATCACCGGTTCGCGGCAGGCCGGGGAGGTGATCCTCCGCAGCCCCGACGTGAAGAACCTCTGGCTGCTCCCCTCGTCGATCGACCTGGTGGCCGCCGACACCGAACTCCCGAAGATGGAGAACGCCCACCACGTCATGAAACGCATCGTCGACTCCGTGCGCGACCGCTTCGATTACATCTTCATTGACTGCTCGCCCTCGCTCGGCTACACCACGGTCAACATCCTCACGGCCGCCGACACGGTGCTCATCCCCGTGCAGTGCGAATACCTCGCGCTCGAGGGACTCTCGAAGCTCCTGAACACGATCCGCAAGGTCAAGACGTCGCTCAACCCCGCGCTCGACATCGAAGGCTTCCTGCTGACGATGTACATGCGCAACCGACTCAACAACCAGGTCGTCACCGAGGTGCGCCAGCACTTCGGCGAATTGACCTACGACACAATAATCCAGCGCAATATCCGTTTGGGAGAAGCCCCCTCGCACGGAAAGCCCGTCATGCTGTACGACGCGGGCGCCACGGGATCGGAGAATTACCTGACCCTGGCGCGGGAGTTTCTGAAGCGCAACCGCAAAAAACAGGCATAACAATGAAACAGAAGGGATTAGGACGCGGCCTGGACGCCATTTTCGGCGCCGACGCGATCGACGCGCGGCTCAAGCCCATGAGCCAGATGGCCGAGATCGACATCACGCAGATCATACCCAACCCCGCGCAGCCGCGCACGCAGTTCGACGAGGAGGCACTCGACGAACTGGCCGACTCGATCCGGCAGCTGGGCGTCATCCAGCCCATCACGGTCAAGAAGGCCGGCGAGGGCAAGTACATCATCATCAGCGGCGAACGCCGCTGGCGCGCGGCGCAGCGCGCCGATCTGAAGAGCCTGCCGGCCTACATCCGCGAGGTCGACGACGAGAACCTCCACGCCATGGCCCTCGTGGAGAACATCCAGCGGCAGGACCTCAACGCCATCGAAATCGCACTGGGCATGCAGCGCCTGATCGACGAGTGCCACCTCACGCAGGACGCCCTCTCGGAGAAGGTCGGCAAGAAGCGCTCGTCGGTGTCGAACTACCTGCGCCTGCTGAAGCTCCCCGACGAAATACAGCTCGCCCTGAAGGAGGGCCTCATCTCGATGGGGCACGCCAAGGCCATCGCCGGCGCCCCGGCCGACGAGCAGCTCCGCCTGCTGAAGAGATGCATCCGCAAGGGGCTCTCGGTGCGTCAGACCGAGGAGCTGGCCCGCACGCTCACCGAACGCTCCGCGCAACCGGCCCAGAGCGCCGAGGACGAGGAGTACCCCGAAAGCTACGCCCGGCTGGTCGAGCAGCTCGAAGGGCTCTTCTCGCAGCAGATCTCGATCAAGCGCTCGAAGAACGGCGGCGGCCGGATCGTCATCGGCTTCGACAGCGACGCGGACATCGAACGCTTCCTCGAACACTTCGCCTCCCGCTCCTGACGACGGATAACCCCCAAAAAGAGAGATCGTCATGGCATACCCGCGGCTCCGATACCTGCTGGCGGCCCTTGCGGCCCTGCTGCTCTGGCTCCCCGCCACGGCCCAGCTGCCCCGCGGCCCGCGCACGCTGGTGCGGGCCGGTCTGATGGACAAGCCCGACTCGCTCAAGGCCGAGCGCGACTCGCTGCGCGCGGTGCAGTTCTATGCGCTCTTCGATTCGCTCGCCGCAGAGGACTACCGCGCCGACTCGATGGCCCAGCGCTCGCTGCGCACGGACGACATCGTCACGCTCGACTCCGTCGCGCAGGCCCGGTTCCTGCTCGGATACACGCCCGACGACACCGTGCGGCGGCACGTCTTCAAGAAGGGGTGGTTCATGAGCGACTCGATGGGCATCTCGAAGGTGTGCTGGCTCTCGACCTTCATTCCGGGCTACGGACAGATCTACAACAAGCAGTACTGGAAGCTGCCGATCCTCTACGGCGCGGTGGGCACGGGTCTGGCGCTCTACATCCACGAGAACAAGACCTTCAAGCCCCTCAAGCGCGAATACGAGGCCTACACGAACACGAGCCTCTCGCGCACGCCCGAGCTCGACGCCCTGCAGACCCGCATGATCCGCAGCAACACGCGGCGGCAGATCTACCTCGGGCTGACGCTCGCCTCGTACATCTATTTCATCGGCGACGCGGCCGTCTGCTACAGCACCAACGAGGTGTCGAGCGTCAAGAAGGCCACAACGCTGGCCTGCATCTTCCCGGGTGCCGGACAGATCTACAACAAGAGCTACTGGAAGGTGCCGTTCGTCGTCGGCGGCTTCGCCTCGATGATCTACTGCATCGACTGGAACAACCGCGGCTACCAGCGCTTCAAGAAGGCCTACGCCCTGCTGGCGGACTACGACGCCCACCCGGACAAGTACCCCGACGGCCCGACCGACGAGTTCAAGGGGCGCTACTCGGCGGACTTCATCCGCAACCTGCGCAACAACTACCGCCGCAACCGCGACCTGTGCATCATCATCACCGGAGCGCTCTACGTCCTGCAGATCATCGACGCCCATGTCGACGCCCACCTGAAGGACTACGACATCTCGGACGACCTGACGATGAACCTCGAGCCGCTGGTGAACTACACCTATGTACCCACACTCCAGGGCAACCGACCCGTTTTCGGTTTCAACATGAGTCTCAATTTTTAGATGATGAGAAAACTCCTGACCCTTCTGCTGCTTGTCGGCATCGTCTTCTGCGCGGCGGCCGACGACCGCTCCCCGCGCAAGAAACGCAAGAAAGAGAAAGCCCGCACCGAGCAGGCGGCAGAGAGCCCGGCCCCGGAGCAGAGTGCCGCCTCCGCCCCCGACACGCAGGCGGAGGAGCAGCCCGCCGTCGAGCCCCTGCCGACGGACATCACCCTCGAATACACGGCCGAGCAGGTGGATTCGCTCGTGGCCGCCTGGCGCGAACGCCAGCGGCAGGAGGCCTACGAGCAGTTTTTCGAGCGCTACATCCTCGTCGACACGACCTCGACGGGATCGACGCCCGACTCGGTCTACGTGAAACGGCTGCATGACCTCGTCTCGCCGATCCAGCTCCCCTACAACCCGATCGTCCGCAGCTACATCAACCGCTACGTCGACCCGCAGTACGGCACGATCAGCCGCATCCTCGGCATGTCGAAATACTACTTCCCGCTCATCGAGGACGAGCTGCTCAAGGAGGGCATGCCCGTCGAGCTGCGGGCCCTGCCGATCATCGAATCGGCCCTCTCGCCGACGGCCGTGTCGCGCATGGGAGCCGTCGGGCTGTGGCAGTTCATGCCCTCGACGGGCAAGAGCTACGGGCTGGAGATCAACTCGCTGGTCGACGAACGCCGCGACCCCGTGCGGGCCACGCAGGCGGCCTGCCGCTTCCTGAAGGACCTCTACGCCATCTACAACGACTGGACGCTGGCCATCGCCGCCTACAACTGCGGCCCGGGCAACGTCAACAAGGC